>CADAKY010000001.1 GCA_902788575.1 uncultured bacterium
CTCTTTCTTTTTGTTTCGTTTTTCTTTCTCTCTTTGCCTCCGAAACAAAGAGAGAAAGAAAAATGAAAGTGCCAAATGAACAAAAAAACATTAAAAAATAAAGGCTACAATGAAACAAAAAGAAGTATAAAAAGAACATAAAACCACAAAGATACAAAAATCAATTCAACAAAAGAGATATTTTGATGTATTCTGCTGAACTGTTATTTTTGTTTTAGTATGTAAAGTTTTGTAAAAAACAATGTCAAAACTAGCAAAAAATTTTTTGCAGGTGTTTTATACCAAATATAAAGCTCTCTCTTCTTATTTAAACGGACAGGCCTTGGATTTATACAAGGTCTTTTTTTTTGTCTGAATTGAGTTATTTGAAATTTTCAGCAGCAGGAATTTCCCCAGTCGGCTAATATACTGCAAAATATCAGCATTATTTAATAGAGGAGTAGAAATTAATAGGAGGATTTGAAAAAATGGTTACAGCCCTGCAAACAGAAAAAGATACAATCAGTGTTATTATAATAGAAGATTTTAAACTAACAAGAGTAGGACTAAGGTGTGCGCTTAATGCAAATGAAGATATCAATGTTGTAGCAGAAAGCGATAATGCATCTGACGGGTTAAAACTAATAGAGAGACATAATCCGGATGTTGTACTTATGGATTTGGGGCTTGCCGGTATGAACGGAATTGAAGCTACTGAAAAGGTTCGCGAAATGAATCCTAATATTATGGTTATAGCCTTGACTTCTCATGACAGGGAAGAAGAAGTTATAGCTTCACTTTCAGCGGGTGCTATGGCATATTGTCTCAAAGATATTGACCCAATCAAACTTGCTGATGTAATAAGAGATGTTAAAAACGGAGTCTGCTGGCTTGACCCTGTTGTTGCGAGAAAAGTCTTGGATGCTTTCCCAAAACAGGAAACTCTGGGAATTTTGAGAGATAAAAATTCTGAAGAAGGAAGAGTTCCTTTGACAGAAAGAGAATTTGAAGTTCTTAAACATTTGGTTGATGGCAAAAGTAATACCGAAATTGCAAAAGAACTTATCGTAAGTGTTCATACAGCAAAAGCTCATGTCTGTTCAATTTTACAAAAAATGTGCGTGAATGACAGAGTTCAGGCTGCGGTAAAAGCTGTTAAAGAAGGACTTGTATAAAGGTTTTCTTGCACATATCCTCTGTTTGTAGTACCTTTAAAGTATCACAAAAGAAAAGAGGATTATGATGGAAACAAAGATTGAAAAACAAGAAAACAATATCGTAAAAGTTGATATTGAAATTCCGGCCAAGGATGCAGTTAATTATTACAACAATGCCGCTAAAAAATTGGCTCAATATGTAAACATTCCGGGGTTTAGAAAAGGAAAAGCTCCGCGTAATATTGTTGAACAAAATATCGGCGAAGAAAGAATCAAGCACGAAGCATTGGAAGATGCTCTGCCGAGAATTTTTTCACAGGTTATAAGAGAAAATAACTTTGACGTAGTAGCTCAACCATACGTTGAATCATACGATTTTAAAATCGGTGAAGCTTTAAAGATTTCCGCAAAAATCGAGTTGAGACCGGAAGTTACATTAGGCAAATATAAAGGTTTAACTGTAGATGTTGAAGAATATAAGATTCCTGAGGATGCAATGCAAAAATCTTTGGATGCTCTTCTTCAGCAGCACGCAACAACCGTAGTTGTTACAGACAGAAAAACTCTTAATACGGATACTATCGTATTTGATTTTGAAGGTTTTTCAAACGGTGAAAAAATTGAACACGGTGACGCTAAGAACTTTACTTTAGATTTGGCAAATTCAAGCTTTATTCCGGGATTTGCGGAACAGCTTGCAGACAGACCTTTAGGTGAAGAATTTGAAATTAATGTGGAATTCCCGAAAGAATACCACGAAAAGAAACTTGCAGGCCAGCCGGCAACTTTCAAGTGCAAAATCAATGAAATTAAGACAAAAGTTCTTCCTGAATTAAATGATGAATTTGCTCAGAAAATCGGACCGTTCAAAACTGTTGATGATGTTAAAGCTGATATTCAAAAATATTTGGACAACCAAAAAGCTGATATTGACAGAGTAAATTCTGAAAAGGCAATTTTTGACAAGGTTACATCCGAAGCAAAAGTTGATATTCAGCAATCTATGATTGACAGAGAAACTGATGAGCTTATTGAAGAATATAAACAGAAACTTGCTTCACAAGGCTTTACTTGGGAACAGGCAGTGGAGGCTCAAGGATATGATAATATTGTAAATCAGCTTAAGGAAGATGCTCAGGTAAGAGTTAAAAACTCTCTTGTAATTGATAAGATTGCAAAAGAAGAAAAAATAGAAGTAACACAGGCTGACTTTAGTGCAAAACTTACAGAATTGAGCAGAGTTTATCAAATGGATCCTAACACATTGATTAAACAGCTTTCTCAAACTCCGGGAGTGTTCAATGCACTTTCTCAGCAGGCATTGAATGAAAAAGTTACATTATTCCTTGCTGAAAATAATACAGTAAAAATGAAATAATGTACGATAAAATAAAGTTTAAAACAGGAAGGTATTTCTGCCTTCCTGTTTTACTATTCATGCAATATACTTTTGTTTTGGTTTGTGGTATATTCAAGAAATAGGGAAGAAGGTAAAAGATGAGTTTAAATGTATATTTAGGTATAGATGTCGGATCTGTAACGACAAAATTGGCACTTGTAGACGAAAAAGGAAAGTATGTTGATTCATATATGCTTAAAACAGCAGGGAAACCTGTTGATGCGGTACAGGACGGTCTCAGACATATTGTTACGCAGGCTCTTTGCGAATATTCAGTGCAAGGTGTGGGAACAACCGGTTCGGGAAGAAATCTTGCCGGTGCATTAGTTGGCGCGGATGTTGTAAAAAATGAAATTACTGCACATGCTGTTGCCGCAAGTACAAATATCCCCGGAGTTCAGACAATTTTAGAAATCGGCGGACAGGACAGCAAAATTATTATTCTGCGTGACGGAATTGTTACAGATTTTGCGATGAATACCGTATGTGCGGCAGGAACGGGAAGTTTCCTTGACCATCAGGCGCAAAGGCTTAATGTTCCGATTGAAAAATTCGGTGAAACGGCGCTTAAATCAGAAAATCCTGCGCGTATTGCAGGAAGATGCGGTGTTTTTGCGGAGTCAGACCTTATACATAAGCAACAACTTGGTTATCCTGTAGAAGACTTGCTATACGGGCTTTGTCAGGCTCTTGTACGAAATTATTTGAGCAATTTGGCTCTTGGTAAAGAACTTTTACCGACATTCTCTTTTCAGGGCGGTGTTGCGTCTAATACAGGTATGGTTAAAGCGTTTGAAGAAGCCTTAAATGCAAAAATTGTTGTTCCGGAACATCACCAGACAATGGGTGCGATTGGTGCAGCCCTTCTTGCTATGGAAAATCACCAGTATACCGAAACTTCAACTAAGTTTAAAGGCTGGGAAGTCGGAAATATGAATTTCCAATCCGTAACCTGCCAGTGTACAGGATGTTCAAACAACTGTGAAGTTATTACAATTCTTGAAGGCTCAGAGCCGGTTGGTCATGTTCAGAAAATCGGTGACATCAAAGGCAATATTATTGCACGCTGGGGCGGAACCTGCGGAAGATGGGATATCGGTTAATAAAGTTAATAAGTAAACAAGAGAATGAGTGATTTAAAACTGTCAATAAAAACGTAACTCTTATCAGAAAACAATAGGAATATAATATGAGCATAAAACTTAATGATTTTGTAATCGGCGAAGATAAATTAACTATTCTTGCAGGTCCGTGTGCTGTCGAAACTCTTGATATTATGAGAGAAACGGCAGAAGGATTAAAAACAACCTGCGCTGAGCTCGGAATAAATTATGTTTTCAAATGTTCATACGACAAAGCTAACCGCTCATCAATAAATTCTTATCGCGGTTTAGGCATGGAAAAAGGTTTGGAATATTTGGCTCAGATAAAAAAAGAATTCGACGTTCCAATTGTTACTGATATTCATACCCCCGAGCAGGCTTCTGTTGCAGCAGAGGTTGCTGATATTTTACAGATTCCGGCATTTTTGTGCCGTCAGACCGATTTACTTGTAGCAGCTGCAAAAACAGGCAAAATTGTTAATATTAAAAAGGGACAATTTCTTGCACCTCAGCAAATGAAATCTCTTGTAAAGAAAGTTGAAGATAGCGGCAACAATAAAATAATGCTTACAGATAGAGGAGTTTCTTTCGGATACAACAACCTTGTATCCGATTTCAGAGCTGTTCCTATTATGAAAGAATTTGGTTACCCTGTTGTTTTTGATGCAACTCACAGTGTACAAATGCCGGGGTCAAACGGAGATTCAACCGGCGGAGACAGAAGATTTGTTCCGACACTTGCAAAATGTGCTATGGCGGCAGGGGCAGATGTATTGTTCTTTGAGGTACACCCAAACCCTGATAAAGCACTTTGTGACGGCCCTAACATGCTATTCCTTAAAGATGCAAAATCTGTTTTTGAAAAGTGCAAAGAAATTTTTGACATTGTAAGAAGATAAAATTTGTCCGTATTATCCGTTATTCTCTTGAACTTAGGGTAAAAATATGTTAAGATTTTTGTTATAAATTAACGAATTGTAAATATTTGTAACATTTTAAAAATTTTTAGGCAATTTTTAATTTGATGAAACTTTATATAGATACAAAGTGTAGAAGAAAAGACAAGTTGAGGTCAGTATGTTTAATATGAAATTTCTGAAATCGTTAAAAGAAGCATTGGATCCAAAGGCGAATCTTGCGGCATTTTCTAATATGCAGTCACAAGAGCGCGAGAACTTTATAAAATCATTATCAAGTAATGAGCTAAAAATAAAAGCTGACGAACAAAGGCTGGAAGCAATGGTCAGACAACAATTGAAGGAAGAATTCCCGAACATCGAGAAAAGTTCTTCCTACGACTTACTGGTTGATGCAGTCATCCATAATTACAAGTCAAAACAGCTTCAAGCCACTGATGATGCTGAAATAAAATAACATCATCACTCATTACAAAACAGAAAACAAAGCGAGTACCAGAAAAACCAATACTCGTTTTTTGTTGTCTATATTATTTTTATTACAGTCTACAGAATTTCCATAACCGGTTCAGACTGCTTTGATTCCGGAATCTCGTTCAAGTGCGGGAGTTCAATCGGTTTAGGTGTACTTTTTACATCTGTTTTTGTTTTCGGCATAGGCGATTTTGCAGAAGTAACCTTTATAATTGCCGGATCCGGATTTGCTTTTTGCTTGTTATATTCAAGCATAATCTGGTTTACAAATCGTTTTGTTTCTCTATAAGGCGGAACTGCACCGCCGAATTTTTTAACATTTCCGGGGCCTGCATTATATGCAGCAAGTGCAAGTTCTGTAGAACCAAACATTTTGTACATTAATTTATAATAAGCAAGCCCTGCTTTTACATTTTCGCTTAAGTAATAAGGATTATAACCCATTCTTTTTGCGGTGGAAGGAAGCAGTTGAAATACTCCGACTGCACCGTGCGGGCTTTTTAATTCGTGCTTAAATCCGGATTCTTTTTTTGCAATACTCAACGCTAATGCCGGATCGACATTCATTTCTATAGAATGTTTTACAATTGTTTCTTTGACTATGTTTTCAGTAGTTGCTGCCTGCACGTGTACGCATAACATCATCAACAATGCAATAGCGGCTGTTCTTCTAATCATTGAAAATCCTCTTATTTTTGTAAATAGTATTCTGTATACTATTCTCAAAAATCCTCCCTGCGGTTTCACTTTGTTCTCGTTTGGATTTCATCTGAGCGTCTTTCCTAAATTCTTTTCTAACCAACGACCTAAGAACTTGTTAGGCGACTATCTGCAGGCTTCCTCCGCACTCCGGTTCGGATAAATAATTATACAGAATTTATGTCAAACTTATAATAAAACAAACAAAAAAATTTTTCAAGCTTTTGTTGTAATTTTTACACTTAATTAGCCAACCAGCTTAGTACTCTCAGACGACGATTGAGAATTTGTCTTTTGTTTTCTGAAAAATCAAGTTCTGAAACGTATATTTTTAAAGCCTTATCAATATTCATCAATGTTATGAGGGCAAATATATCTGAATTTATATTAAATATGCCGATATTGTTGAATTTTATCAACTTGTTAAAAAAATCAGCAGAGCATTCTTTTACATATTTAAGGTCAAGACCTATTTTTTGCGTATTTATGCTTGATATTTCGGCAGTAATTCTCTGAATTTCTCTTGAATCTATTTTGGGCGATAACGGGGTAATTATGCAGCTGTCGTTTGTTGTTATTATTTCCATAATACAATTTTAAAAAATTTTTATCGGAATTATAATTATCCGAAAATATAAAAATTCTACGACTTTGGTTGTAAAAAAGTGCGGGATAAATATTAACCCGCACCGTACAGTTTTTATTTATGCTTGAGCTTCAAAAGAATCTTTGCCGACTCCGCAAAGAGGGCAGACCCAATCTTCCGGAATATCTTCGAAAGCGGTTCCGGCAGCTATTCCGCTATCAGGATCTCCTGCAGCCGGATCATAAACATAACCGCAAATTGTGCATACGTATTTTTGCATAATTTCCTCCTTTTTTTAGTTTTTTAAACTTTCCGCAATTTTATTTGCCAATGCATCTAATTCTGATAACTGTTCTTCTTTCAGTGCTGATTTGATACAAACAGATTCATCAATAATTTCTGTATTTTTCCATGTCTCAATCAGCGTTTTCATCTGCCCTCCGCATGCAGGAGCCCAAGAACCGTTTTGTATCAGCGCAACTTTTTTATTCTGAACATTGTGGGCGCAAAGAGCGTGCAGAAGATTTTCCATTGATTCAAATATTCCCATATTATAAGTTGTTGTTGCAAAAACGATATGCGAATATTTGAAAACATCTGATAATATGTATGAATAGTGAGTTTGAGAAACATCATACATTTTTATATTTTTAACTCCTTTATCTGCAAGCATTCCCGCAAGAATATTTACCGCATTTTCGGTTCCGCCGTATACAGAAGTATAAGGTATAAGAACAGATTTTTCTTCGGCTTCATACTTAGACCACTTATCGTATTTTTCGATAAACAAACCGATATTGTCTTTAATTATTAAGCCGTGCAGCGGATAAATAACTTTAATATCCAATGCGGCAGCTTTTTTTAGAAGCATTTGCACCTGAGGACCGTATTTGCCTACGATATTTGTATAATATCTTCTTGCCTCATCCAAATAATCTCGTTCCCAGTTTACATCGGTATCAAATAAATTACCGTTAATTGCCCCGAAAGAACCGAATGCATCCGCAGAATACAAAGCTTTATCAGTTTTGTCGTAACTAACCATAACTTCAGGCCAATGAACCATTGGTGCCATTGTGAAAACAAATTCGTGTTTTCCTGTGTTTAGTGTGTCACCTTCTTTTACAACAACGGCTTTTGAATCAATATCAAAATCAAAGAATTGTTTAATCATACCGACAGTTTTCGCTGTGCATACAATTTTTGCGTTTTGATATTTTTTAGAAATATTCTGAAGCAAAGCACAGTGGTCAGGTTCCATGTGGTGAACAACAATGTAATCCAAATCTTTTCCGGCAAGTCCGGCTTCGAGATTTTCAAAAAATTGTTCTGAACAGGATTTGTCTGCGGTATCAAAAAGAACGGTTTTCTCATCGTTCAAAAGATAAGAATTGTATGAAATACCGTCCGGAATCGGATATGCGCTCTCAAACAAAGCCAAACGCCTGTCTGAACATCCGATATATGTTAAATCGTCTGTAATTTTTCTGATGTTATACATTACCTAAGCTCCTTAAATAAACTGATAAAACAATTATACAATAAACAAAAACGCCTTTTAAAAAATATAAAATCAGAGCTAAATTATTTTATTTTTTCATAACAAGTTTAAGTTCAACTCTTCTGCTTTTGTTATAGTTTTCTTTTCCGTTTTCTATAATAGGATTTGAGTAGCTTGCGCCTTCAACGGTTATCATTTTGTGAAGCTTATCGCCGTTTTGTTTGTTATAAGGGGTATTCATCATGTAGTCTGCTACCGTATAAGCACGTTTAAGGCTTAATTCCATATTTTTCATATACTGTTCGTCTTTTGAATATTTACCCTTGTATGTTTGAGAATCAGTATGACCTTCAATTATAATTTTATCAATATTTTTGCTCATATATTCATTGGAGAAAAGCGAATTTAAATAAGCGGGAGCAAATTTTGCCAAATAATCTTTTCCCTTTGGTGAAAGCTCCCAGCTGTTAAGTTCAAACAGTGATAAATCCTGTATTTTTACGACCCCTGAAGATACAACGGCATCAATATTCTGCTCCTTTAAAGTTTCTTCAAGAGCTTCCGCTGCGCGTTTTTGTTCAAGTTTTTCCTGTATCTGCTCATAATAACTTGTCATATATGTATAGAAAAACAGAACCATAAATACCAGCACCAATGCAGTCATCAAATCTGTCATTGTAACCCAGAATATATTATTTTCGTTTCCGTCATCTTTTTTTGGTCTTATGCGCATTTAAAACCTTTTCTAAAATAATTTGTCTACAATATCTCCGCCGTTATTTTTGCCAATGTTTTCATTAAGCTTGTTAAGACTGTACAAAATGTTTTCCATATAAGGTACTGTTGTTTTTGTAAGGCTTGACGCTACTGCATTAGCAAGGTCTTCGGGAAGAGTTTTTAGCAGTTTTTCATTTTTGATATTTTGTGTTTTTGATTCTGTTACAAGGTCAATAAGGAATTTTTCGCTCGTTACAACATCAAAAATTCTTATGAATTCTTTTTGGATTGCAAGATAGTATTTTTTGCACATTCTGTTATATAGAGTTTTTTCGATTAGCATAAACAGAAGAGAAAAGCCTACTGCAAACACTGAGCATAGTGCAGCTATTTGAATATTTGCAATCAATTCATTCAGAGAGTTCCCGACTTCCGTATCAACAGCGAGATTGACTGCAGAAAAAGCAACAGCCATTTTCATAAAAGTAAAAAACGGACCTAATCCTGTTAATATTGTAGGAATAATTTGTATAAATTTATGATTGATTTTTGAAAATATGAGCGTTTCTTCATTGAAAAAATATGACGCATCAACAGTCAGGCAAATATCGTTAGACTTTGCATTCTGAGCGGTTATATATAATTTTTCGGGATAAATCAGAGCTTTTTTAAAATCTTCCCATATTGTAGAAGTATAACTGTCGGAATTCATAAATTCATCGAGTTCATTAAATCGGTATGAAAGTTCTTTTTTGCTTATTCCTGCAAGAAAATCGAATACGGATTTAAGGTGTTGTTCAACTTTTGCATAATTTCTTACGACCAATAGTATAAAAAACAAGAAGCTTGCAGTAATAATTAATATTGCAGGTTCTAACAGTATTTTTGTAAAACTCATCTTTTCCCCTCCTTATAAAGTATAGCATAATACTCCGTTTTAGACTATAATTTTCTGTATGGAATGTCCAAAATGCCATAAAATAATTGCTGATAATTTAACGGCGTGTCCGCACTGTCATAAGGTGCTTTCACTGGTGTGTCCTAATTGTCATACAATAGGTCAGAATCCTGTTTGTCAGAATTGCGGATATATCATTTTGGAAAAATGTTCAAAATGCGGAAAGACTGTTTCTACAAGCGTTCAGAATTGTAAATGCGGTTTTCCGACTAAAACGAGTGTTGCATATAAAGAATGCGAGTCTGATGAATTTGCATCAATTTCAGTTACGGTAGCTTCTTTAAAAGCAATCCGCCGTCATCTTGCTTCTGCGGAATTGTTCGCAAAATTTAAGACAAAACTGAAAAACATGCTTTCCGCTCAATTCAGAAATATAGAAGGAAATATTATAACGTATGGTGACACTTACGTTATTAATATGAATAAAGAGCTTTCTTTTCCGACTTCTGCCGATAAAGCGGTCAGAATTGCGCTTAAGCTCGTGAATGCCTGTTCTGAATTAAACCTGAAAGTTCAGGAAGAATTGGGTACTCCGTTAAAGCTCACTATTAAAATTATAAAGAAAAATGCCGAGGAACTGCTTGAAAACAAAACATATCAAACAAATGTAAAACCTTTGACAATATCAAAAAATGAAAAAAAATATTTGAAGGGCAGTCAGATTATAATTGACGAATTTGTGCAGGATGCAATAGGCAAAGATTACAAAACGGATTCGCTTTATACAGTGGAAGAAAACGGTTTATCTGTTGTTTTTTATGAGATTAAATTGGACAATTATATACTTCCTCCCGATAAAGAAGAAGATATTCCGGTCGAAGAGCTTCCGGCTGCAGTTGAAAATAATGTTTCTGAAAAAAAGGAAGAGGAAGGACTTTACGATTTTAAGATATTTAATATTAATGCAAAATGTAATTTTGAAAAAACTTCCAATATTTTATCAAAACTCGGAACAAATAAAATTCTTGCAATAAGAGCTGACAAAACACTTCAACCCAGAACCTCGGAAATTGTTGATTTTTATAAAAAGCAAGACAAAAGAGTTATCAGAATTTTTTGTTCGGAAGAAACGGCATACAGACCTTGGAGTTTAATGTGTGAAATATATAGACAGTATTTTGGTTTGTCATTCCATAATTCTCTGATACCAAAAGATTTTAAGCCAAAAGCATTTCCTGAGCTTGCAAAATTGATATTTAATAATGTTCGTCAATCTTCTACGCCTGAAGACGCAAGGTTTGCATATATGGATGATTTTGTAAGGTTTTTGTCTGTTTTAAAAGATGTTGTAATTATTATTGAAGGATTTGAATATATTGATGATACTTCGCTTCAAACAATCGAACTTTATTTTGACAATTACAAGAAAATAAATAACAACTTTATTTTTGTTACAGATGAAAATACCGCTGTCCATTCAAAGATTAAAACCCTTTTGAGAACGCCTGTTTATACGGAAATAAGACCGGAAAGAAACAAAATGGAGGATTTTGTTTCAGAGATAAAAGAAGATGCTTCTGATTTTATAACCTCTTTCTATTATGAAAAAATTAAAAGCAACTTTGGAGGTTCAAAAATATACTTTGATACTGCAATTGAGTATCTGAAAGAAAAAGATGTATTGATTTCTTTTGAAGGCAGGCTTCTTGTAAAAAATAATGATTCAGTATTTATTCCGGCTGAGATAGAAGACTTAATCAAAACAAGATTAAAATTGATGAGTAAAAATACAGATGCATCAATGATTCTCGCGTACTTAGCTCTGATTAATCCGCGCATGGATTATGAACTTTTGGAAAAACTTGAGGTTAAAGAGGTTCAGAAAAATGTAAATTATCTTGTTAATACCGGATTTGTATACAAAGAGAATAATTTTGTATACTTAAATAATCCTGATTTATTTAAGCCGGTAATTCTTTCCGGCATGAAGAAGAATGTAATTGAATTTTTAGCAAAAAATATTCTTGCTAAGATAGGAAAAGGATTAGACAGTACAACAACATTGCTTTTAATGGGCAAACTTGCACTTTATAAAGATGAATATCTTTTGCTATGGAAAAATTCGGAATTTGCAATAAGCACAGGTGACTATGACGCTTATTTAAAGAATTCTTTCGGATTTATGACTTTGCTTGAATACATAAAAGGAAATATCAGTGAAGAAGATATAGAAGAACACAAAAAACAGGTTTATCACAATATTCTGATGTCCCTGTACGCGTATTCTCCGGAAAAAATATATGATATTGAGCAAATTCTGTTGAATGATGCTATCGAAAAAGAAGATAAAGAAAATACCGTAAAACTTTCTAATCTTATGCTTCAAGGTGCATTAATCAGCGGTAAATACGGAGATGCTTTGGGACTTTTGAATAATATACTGAGAAATATGCCAAATCCAAAGCTCATAGTGGATGGCGTTATTAATACAAAATTCCTGTTGTTATCTCTTGTAAATATAGAAATCCTTTTTAATGTCGGTGATTTCAAAACTTGTATTGATATATCGAACGAACTCTTATCCGTTTTGTCTCCGGAAATTCTGGAAAAAATTAAGCCCGCAAGCTTCTCTATGAATCTTTTTGTCGGACACCTGACTGATACCCTCAGACTTGGTGCAATCGGGTATATTCTGTCTCTTGATGACGGCTTGGATACATATCTGGATAAAATAAAAACCGCACTGGCGGAGGACTTGCCGGACAGAGATACTTTAATTTGCGTGAAAAACTTTTTATCGGGAGAAGATGTATCTTTGAAGGATGTTGAAAATCTGACACCGTTTTCAAAGATTTTATACCTTATTATAGAAGAATTCTCTGAGGAGAATATTAATTATGCTGATTTTGCTCAGAATATTTATCAGGCAAAATTACTTGCTTCCGATGTAAGTCAGCCGTTTTTGGAAACTTTATGTGAATTATTTATTTCATACGCTTATCAAAAGGCAGGTGTATATAAGAAGGCAGAAAGTATTTATAAAGATATAAGAGAAAAAGCTGAAAATTCATCAAACATAAATATAATGCTTCTTGCCAGATATTTTATGTCTGCTTTGAAAATTGAAAAAGGAGAAGTTGAGGGCGGAATGCTTATTATAAATGATACGCTTGCGTTCATAAGAGATAACGCAGAACAGGAAATTCTTGTTTCCGCTCTTTTGAAAAAGTTACTCATAGATACTGCAGAAAAAGAAAATCTGTCATTTATAGATTTGGAAACAGAGAACCGGAGATTGCTTCAGCTTGCGCCGGACGGCAAACTTAAAAGATTCGGAATCGGCTGATTGTTATGCAGCTCTTTTTTCTTCCTGTCTTTTAACTTCTTCTTTTTGTTCTCTTGTTGCACCTGTATTTTCAAGGTCTTCGCTCTTTAAGAACTTTTTCTTTGCCAAAAATCTGATTACAGAACCTGCAAGTCCTTTTTTAAAGATGTATTTTTGATAAGTTTTTGACATTGTTCCGAGTTTATCTGTTACCCATTGTTTTGCACTGCCGGATAAATCTTTGTATTTTTTAAGAGCCATACATACGGCTTCCGTTGTAGATTTAAATACACCGGTTTTAATATCTTCTTCTATATCACCTGCGGTTTTACCTGCGAAAGAGACACTTTTTTCTTCTTTTGTTACAGATTTTTCTACTGTAAAAGTTTGTTTTTCTTCTGTACCGTATTGCTGGTATAATTCTTTTATAGCTGCTAAAGGATTTTCAACTAACCGAGATTGCTGGTTATTAGCTAATTCTGTTGGGTTAAGTCCAATTCCGTCACTTGATTGTGCTGTTTTTTCTTCTGCGTTTTGATAAGCTTCAGTGTTTCCGGAATACTCTCCTTTGGTAAGTTTGTCCATATATGAAGTTAAATCTTCCTGCGAGAGCTCTAATTCACTGTGATTTTGCAAATATTGCTCTAATCTTTTATGAATATCTGACAAAGAATAAGAATCAAATAATCTGTTGAAAAATTCTTCATTTTCTGCAGACATTGACTGTTTTGTAAGATTTCCCCCGATTATCAAACCGCTAACCATTGTATGCAGATTGCTGAGTATATGGAATTTTTCAATTTCATCAGATGAAAGACCCAGTTCATTAGCAAGAACTTCATCCGTAATATCATTATCAGGGTTTTGCTGTTTATATTCCTGAATTTTTTTGAAAAGTTCACCGTATTGTGATTTTAATTCATCAACTTTTATCAATACGCCTTTAATAATATCCTGAAATTTTTCAGGATGATTCGTTATACAATCTTTTAAAGCTGTTGTAAATTCATCCAAATTAATACCAAGTTTATTTAAATCTTCTTTGGAAAGTTTATCAATAAATTCTTGTAATTTTTGCGGTGTAACATAACTTGTCAAAAATTCGGCTATAGCTTGTTGCACCATTTTATTTTCGGCAAGAACTTTTTTTACTGCATCCCAAACAACAGCTCTGTCCTCATCACTGGTTCCGGCTATTAATTGTTGTAAAATTTGTTCTTTTTCTTTGACATTAAGTCCTTCTTTTTTTATTTTATCTACAAAAGAAGTTACAAATTTTGTTACGGCATCTTCAAGAACTTTTGGGTCAATATCTTTAGCACATTTTGCATTTTTTAGGGCAGATTCAGACAAGAAACCTTTTTGAACAAGCATAGCGATTAACCCTTTGTTCAAAAAGTTGTAAACATCAACTCCGTCTTTAATGCCGGCTTTAAGTTTTTCCAAATCTACTTTGCCGTCTACAACAGAAGCGTCCAGTTTTTCTTTTACAAATTTTACAAATTTTTGAATTTTTTCTTCTGTAAGTTCTTCTGTTTTTACTTTATCCAGTTTTAATTCTTTCTGAATAGTCAGTAAATTCTCAAATGTTATACCTTCATATTTGTTCAGCAGAGCTTTTACTTCTGTTTCAAGTTTTTGATATAAGCTCGCTTGCGCATCATTTTGCACAGGTGTTTTTCCTTCGGTAAAAATTGAAGTAGTGTTATTGTTCTTCTGTACTGCCTGAGCGCTGCTTACAGAAGGATTTATTCTTGTATTGTAATTATTTGATACTGATACCATCTTAACACCTCATGTTTATAAAGTTTTTCGACGTAATTCAATTTCAGTCAAATAAAAAAGTGTTACAAAACTTTACAAAGTTTCTGCAAACAATAATTTTTTGCTAATTATTAAATTTTTCTAAAGCCTTCTTTTTTATGATAAAATGAAATAAGGGTTTACAGTAGAGGGAAATTGAATGAAATTATCAAATACACAAGCAGAAAATTCTTTTAAATACGGATGGTTGTTATCAAGAGTTTGGCCATATATCAAACCATATCTTTTCAGAATATTTTTAGGTTTTATGATAGCGATTCCGCTGGGGCTGCTGGATGGTGTAACAGCGTTTGCACTAAAACCGTATATGGACTATGTTATCGGTGGGAAGTCACTTGATTTCACTTTATTCCACCACGAATTTTCAATATCAAGTCTGCAAATGTCATTTATATTACCTATAGGTGTTGTATTATTTGCAGGTTTTCAGGGTGTATTAAGATATTTAAATTCATATATTTCAACATGGACAAGTCAAAGAATCACCAATGACATTAAAATAGATTTGTTCCACCGTTTAGTACATATGCATCCGCAATTTTTTGATGAAAATACTTCCGGTGTAATCATACAAAGGTACATGTCTGACCCCGGAACCGCTTCTGCCGGCATAGTAGACCAGATTAAAACAATTACAACCAGTGTATTTGGTGCATTAGGACTTATTGCAGTTATGTTATACAGTTCATGGCAATTGGCTGTAATTGGCGTTGTTGTTTTATGTGTAGCATTTGTTCCGGTTGCACTAATAAGAAAACGCATAAAAGCCGCTTCCAACAAAAATATGGTAATAAGCGGTAATATTACCACTAACATAAATGAAACCTATTCCGGAAACAAAGTTATGGCAGCGTATCAACTTTGTGACAGACAAGAAAAAGATTTTACAAAGCAAACCTGGGATTCATTCAATGTTAATATGTCGCTGACAAAACGTTCAGCATGGATGTCACCATTGATGTATTTAATAGCGTCATTCGGTATCGCAACAGTTCTGGGATACGGTACATATTTGATTAATTCCGGTATGATGACCGCAGGTTCTTTTGCCTCATTTGTTACATCATTATTATTACTTTATAAACCGGTTAAAACATTAGGCAACACTCTTACCAGCATCCAGAACCTGTTTGTAGCTCTGGGACGTGTATTTGAATTATTTGACCTGAAATCGGAAATTGTAGACAAAAAAGATGCAATTGAATTAAAAAGTTTCAATAATAATATAAGATTTGAAAATGTGAATTTTGAATATATTCCTGAGCATCCTGTATTAAAAAATTTAAACCTCACAGTTCCAAAGAATCAAACCTTAGCAATTGTAGGAAATTCAGGCGGCGGAAAATCAACTTTAGTCAATCTTTTACCGAGATTTTATGATATTCAGTCAGGTTCAATAAAAATTGATGATATTGATATAAGAGATTTAAAACTGGACTCATTAAGAAAAAATATTTCAATGGTTTTTCAGGACAATTTCCTTTATTCCGGCACCATTCGTGAAAATATTATGATGGGAAATCCGAATGCTACAGAAGAAGAGCTCAGAAAAGCTATCGAATCGGCTCATTTGGAAGAAATGGTTGCTGATTTACCCAATGGTTTGGATACATACATAGGTGAAAGAGGTACAACTCTTTCCGGCGGACAAAGACAGCGTGTTGCTATTGCAAGGGCTATGCTTAGAAATGCGCCTATTGTAATTTTAGATGAAGCAACATCCGCTTTGGACAACGAATCAGAAGCTATAGTACAAAAAGCTATGGATAACTTGATGATAAACAGAACTGTTTTTATCATTGCTCACAGATTATCAACAATCAAAAATGCTGATAGAATTGCTGTAATTAATGAAGGTGAACTTGTAGAACTCGGTACACATGAAGAATTGATGCAAATTCAGGACGGACACTACAGAACATTGTACGAAATGCAGTTTAAAAAACAAGAATCGCAAATGATGACAGCAATATAATATTTACCCTTCTTCTTTTTGTGAGATAATGAGTGGGTAAAAAGATTTTTTATGAAAGGAATATAAATATGTCAGAAGTAAGAGTAAGAATTGCGCCTTCTCCCAGCGGAAACCTTCACATCGGAACAGCAAGAACGGCGTTATTTAATTATTTATTTGCAAAGAAAAATAACGGTAAATTCGTTTTAAGAATAGAAGATACTGATGCGGAGAGAACATCACAAGAATACGTTGATAACATTTTCGATTCTCTGAAAGCTTTAGGTTTAAATTGGGACGAAGGTCCTGATGTAGGCGGAAACTACGGTCCCTACACACAGTCACAACGTTTTGATATTTACCCGAGATACGTTCAACAGCTTTTAGACAGCGGATACGCTTATGAATGCTTCTGTACTCCGGAAGAACTTGAAGCGGAAAAAGAAGAAGCAACCGCTCAAAAGAAAGCTTATGTATATTCTAAAAAATGCGAAAACTTAACAGAAGAAGAAAAAGCAAAATTAAGAGCAGAAGGCAGAAAACCCGCAATAAGATTTAATATTGCAAAAGCTCAAAAAGCTTTCCACGATTCTTCAATATTGGAATTTGACGATTTGGTAAAAGGCAAACTTCACGTTGATACAAACCTTATAGGTGATTTTGTAATTATGAAATCAAATGGCGCACCGACATACAACTTTGCGGTTGTTATTGACGATGCTTTGATGAAAATTTCACACGTTATAAGAGGTGAAGACCACATCTCTAATACATATAAACAAATTCTTATTTTTGAAGCATTAGGTTTTGAAGTTCCGAGATTCGGTCACTTGGGTATGATTCTTGCACCGGACAGAAGCAAGCTTTCTAAAAGACACGGTGCAACAGCCGTTTCTGACTTTGTTAAGCAAGGTTATTTAACAGACGCTTTGATTAACTTTGTTGCACTTCTTGGATGGGCGCCGTCTGACGGACAAGAAATCAAGACAGTTGATGAGATCGCACAAGATTTCAGAATCGGCGAAATTTCTTCTTCAAACTCAATATTTGAATACGACAAGCTCAAATGGATGAACGGTCACTACATCAAAATGCTTCCGATTGAAGAACTCAAAGAAAGATTAAAACCATACTTAACTCAATACAATCTTGATGAATTGGGTGATGAAAAATACACAAAAATGGTTGAACTTACACGTGAACCTTTGACACTTCTTTCAGATATAACTGATGCCGTTCCGTATTTCTTCGGAAAAGATGTCACAATCGACCCTGAAGCTCAAACAGGAACTCTTGATACAGAAGTCGCACAAAAAGTTCTTGCTGATTTTGTAACAAAAGCAAAAGATTGGGATTGGACAGAAGAAAACCTTCATGAAAAGCTCGCTGATTTCCGTGCATACTGGAAAGAAACAGACGGAATCAAGCCTAAAGTAACAATGTGGGCTGTTCGTGCAGCAATTACAGGCAGAACATGCGGAGCTGACATGGTCGGTATATTGGATATTTTGGGTAAAGAAACTTCATTATACAGAGCAAATAAAGCTTTGAAGGTTGCTGTGTAAGATTATTACATATAAAGGCGCGGTATTTTTATAAAAATACCGCGCCTTTTGTTCTAATAATTATACATTAATTAATTCCTTGAAAACATTTTGTTGCTTAAGTTCATCAATAATGACTTGAACATTCTTATCATTTCCGCCGTCTAAAGGCTTATATGCCCTTATACTGTTGTTAAAACCGCATTTGATATAGTATTTATGTCCGTCTGCCATTGTGATTTTAAGTTCTTTTGGAACGAGAGTATATTCGCGTCCGCTTTGTTCAATGCTACAAGTACCTTCCAATGATTTATAGGATTTTAAATGAACTTCTTTATCAGGATTAAAATTAGCCGTTAATGTATATTCTTCTATATCACCAAATTTATCTGTTTTTGATACTTTTCCTTTGATTTTACCTAAAGGCATTTCCAGAGTAGCTTCTCTGTTGTATGCATTACCTTCTTCATCATAAGCTAATTTTTTTGAATATTTTGCATAAACTTCGTCTGAATAAGGTGCTTTAATTACAGTTTCTTTAATATTTGCTCTGCCGTTTTGATATTTATAATGATCAACTTGTGATTTGTAACTTTCCTTTACTTCGTACATAAGTTCTAGTAATTTGTCATCTTTATCAGTTTTTGTTATTCTTCCGCCGCCATTTTTATATTTTTCACTGACAACGGTTGTTCCATCATCAAAGGTTTCTGTTATTTTTTTACCGTATTTATCAGTTTCAACTTTGCTCTGAATTAATTTCGGAAGCTTTGATTCTCCTTTAATAATTGATTCCGCATTTCCTGCAATATCATACATAACAGTATCGCCGTTAGCAGTTGTTGTAGAAACTCGTCTTTGGGTAATTTCATCAAAAGTTCCGCTTCTTTGAGCAGTTTCGTCTGCGGAAATAACTTTGTATCCTACTTTTCTGCCCTGAGGAGTTATTTCTGTCTGTAACTCGGTTCCGGTTGATTTTTTAAGTTCTCTTTTTAGAATGTTACTGTTATCAAGCGTTATATCAGGTTTTTTAATACGTTCTTTTGTTTTTGCAAGTCTCTTTTCTTGACTCTCAATAACGGTATTTGCCTTTTCTAAATCGGCTTTTACATAAGCAATTTCGACATCTGCCGCTCTCAGTTTCTTGACAGCTTCTGCTGCTTCTTCACTCAATCTTGTTATTTGAGCGGCTTGATTTGATGCCAGATTTTCAAAATGCGTAAGTTTTTCTTCCGCAAAATTCGCAAAATCAGTAAATTTTCTTTGAGCGGCTGCTACTGCTTGTTTATTAAACATTCCTTTTGTTTTAAAAATTGCCGCATCTACTGCGCTAATTTCTCCTTTAAGAATCATTTCGGCTCCTTTATCATTTTTGTATACTTCTATTTTAAAACCCGTAAAAATAAAATTTGCGCATGATTTTTTATTTAGAAATACAAAGACGATGACTATAAAAGTCAAAATCAACGAGATTTGACAATTTTTAAATTTACATAAGCCCTATATATTTGAAATATAATTTTCCAAATCTTCTTTTGTATTCATTTCTGTTGCACAAACTAGAATTCTTTTTTCATCCAGTCTGATTCCGCCCAAAATATTATTATCTTTTAATTTCTTAAGAAAAGCTTCTGAATCCTCAACTTCTATAACAAATTCATTATAAAAGTTTTTGTTCAAAGTTTTTATACCTTTTTCAAAAAGTTTCTCAGAAAGCTCATGCGCAAGATTTGCAGACATTATTCCTGTCTCACGAAATCCTTTTTCGCCCATCAAACTCAAATACAGAGTTGCAGAAAGCGCAATCAGCGATTGATTTGAACAAATATTACTTGTTGCTTTTTCTCTTTTTATATGCTGTTCTCTGGTCTGAATAGTTAGAGTAAAAGCCTGTTTGCCATCCGCATCAACAGTTTTACCTACCAATCTTCCGGGGAGTTGTCTCATATAAGCTTCTTTACAAGCCATATAACCGGCATGAGGCCCGCCAAAATTCATAGAAATACCGAGCGGTTGAATATCACCAACCACGATATCTGCTTCCTTAGGCGGTTCAAGAATTGATAAAGCAGATAAATTTGCACATACAATTAACGTTGTATCCGGTTTTTTAATTTCACAGATTTCACCGTAATAATCAGGATTCTGAACTAAAACACAACAATATTCCGCAGTATCGGACGGAATTTCATCAAACCATTCGACTTCAATATTCTGCGCCCAGCAATAGGTTTTAACAACTTCTTTGTATTCAGGATTAAGCCTGTTTGAGACAAGAGCTTTATTCTTTTTCCCTCTTGCAATTCTATATGCCATAATAACAGCTTCCGCGCATGCAGAACCTCCATCATACATAGATGCATTTGCAATATCCATGCCGGTCAGTCTTGAAATCATTGTCTGATATTCATAAATTATCTGCAAAGTTCCTTGAGAAATTTCAGGCTGATAAGGAGTATAAGCAGTCAAAAATTCAAACCTTGATGCAACATAATTTACGGCAGCTGGGATAAATTTATTGTAAACTCCGCCGCCAAGAAAAGAAGTATATTCTGTCTTATTCTTTTTAGCAATTGCCTTAATCCGCTTTTGTGTTTCCATCTCGCTTAAAGGATTGTCCATCCTGAATCCTTCAAAACGAACAGGAACTTGTTTATATAAATCTTCAAGAGAAGTGCAGTTTATTGATTTAAGCATTTCTTCTCTTATTTTATCGGTATGTGCTATAAAATTCTTCATTATTCTATTTCTTCTTTATAATCAGAGTATTCCATCAAATCCGCAAATTCAACCTGATCTGCATTAGATTCAATTTTTACAAACCATTTATCCGCATAACTTTCATCATTCAAAAGTTCAGGACTATTAACAATTTCTTCATTGATTTCTACAACTTTACCCGAAATCGGCATATAAATTTCAGAAGCTGCTTTTACGGATTCTATAGTTGCAAAAACTTCATTCTTACTAAATTCACTATCAACATCAGGAAGTTCAACAAAAACAATGTCTCCCAATTGTTCAATAGCATAATCAGTAATACCTACTTCATACTTTCCGTCTTTTTCAACCACATATTCGTGTGTTTTTGTACATAACATATTTTCTTCCATATATTTATTCTCCTAATTTCCTTTATTACGTTTTTCCACAAACGGTCTTTTCACAATTTCCGCATCGTGCAGTTTTTCACGTATCATAATTTGAATTGTAGAGCCTACAGTCAAATTGTCAAGATTTTTTATGTATGCAAGCCCTATATTGTCTCCTCTTGTCGGAGAAACTCCTCCGCTTGTTACAGTACCAATCTTCTCTTTTTCATAATACACGTCATATCCGTGACGCGCAATACTTTTATCAAGCATTTTAAACCCGACAAGTTTTTTTGTTACACCAAACTTAATCTGCGACATAATTTCTTTTTTGCCGTTATAATCATCTACTTTATCCTTCGGAATTGACCAGCTTAATCCTGCTTCAATCGGAGTTGTCTCTTCATCCAAGTCATTTCCGTACAAATGAAGCGCTGCCTCAAGTCTTAAAGTATCTCTTGCACCGAGACCAATCGGCTTGATACCAAACTCTTTTCCTTCCTGAAGAAGTTTATCCCACAAATATTCGGAAAATTCATTCTTAACCATGATTTCTACGCCGTCTTCTCCTGTATATCCGGTTCTTGAAATCCATACATTTATATTAAATATCTCACTTCTCTTTATTGAAAAGAACGGAGGCAACTCATCTACACCGAGTTTTTTCATCAAATCACATGCCTTTGGTCCCTGTAAAGCTAAAAGCGAATAATTATGTGACTCATTATCTATAGTAACATCAAAACCAAGTTTGTTTCTTACCATCCAGTTTAAATCTTCATCTATTCTTGAAGCATTAACAATAACCAGATAAATTCCGTCTTCAAGTTTGTAAATGATTAAATCATCAACAATTCCACCTTTTTTGTTTGTCAATTGGCAGTAAACAGCTTTTCTGTCCGTTAGTTTCTGGATTTCCTGCGGAACAATTTTGTTCAAAAATGCGAGAGAATCTTTTCCGTAAACAAGAATTTCTCCCATGTGTGAAACATCAAAAAGTCCCACCGAATCTCTTACTGTTTTATGTTCTTCTATAATTGAAGAATATTGTACCGGCATATCCCATCCCGCAAAATCAACCATTTTTGCGCCAAGCGCTACATGTTTATCATGCAAAAAAGTTTGTTTAGTCATATAACCCCCGTATCTTATTTTATTCTATACTACATCCCGCATTCATGGCAAGGGGGGGGTAAATAAAAAATAGCAAGAAGAGAGGGGGTAAATATATGGGGGGTAAATATGCGGGGGTAAATGTAAAATAATATATAATACATTGTACTTACCGTTTTCAAACAAAAATTTTAAACTTGAAGATATCAATTTATGATACAATGTTCTTATGCCTTACACATATCTGAACGGAAGCGTTAAAAACGGAAATATCATGAGGTGGCCGGTTAATTCTTTAACCGTATATATTGCGCCGATGAAATTTTATTCCAAACAAGGTGAAGACCATAAATTCAGAAAAATGGTTATGGACGCTTTTTCTGTATGGTCTGCAGCTACGGGCGGGAAACTGCATTTTAAGATTACAAGCAACCTCTATGACTCTCTGATTAATGTGGATTGGAAGAGAGTAGACAGGCATGCTTTGGGGCATTGCTATTTTAACTGGGATTCACAGGGCAGATTAGCCGGTGCGGAGGTTTCTATAGGACTTACTGACGGAAGAATTCACCAGCAGTATGATAGTGATGTGGAAGTTTATCACACCATTCTGCACGAAATAGGTCACGCACTCGGGCTTAATCATAGCCCTTATAAATCAGATATTATGTACACTCCTCACCAATACGGAATAGCATCACTTAGTGAAAATGACAAATATTCAATTCAGTGGCTGTATCGTTTTCAGGCGGGTGCATCTGTTAAACAAATAGCTTCAAAATACGGGATTTCAACCTCAACGGATATAGATGCGGTCATAAGGAAAATTGATTCCAAAAATAATGAAAACAACGCAACTACTCGGATGCAAATATCAACGAACAGGCGAGATTTATTACAGGAAGCTGAAAACATTGGTGATTTGAAAAAATATAATATGCTGCTCCAAAATATTTCAATTTCTCAAAATGTAAAAGATTATCTAAACAATAACAGAACTGAAAAATAAAAGAGGCTGTCCTTGTTTTTGGGGGACAACCTCTTTTTTATAAAACACTATTCTGACTTTTTATTTTTTATAGCAGCTTGTACCTTCTTTAAATGTGCTTGATTTTGTTGAATAATCCTCGTCTACGATTTGCCACAGGCAATCATCATTTGCTGCAGGGAACATGTATCCGAGTTCTGTAACAACATAACTAAATGTTTTCTGTACAGCTTTAGGCAGGCCTGTAACATTCGGGTCGAATAATATTATAAAAGCACCTTCACCAACTTTTGCTTTATTGATTAATTGCATTTTACTATTAGTAGTTGATTTGTCAGCCCATTTAGCGGCATCAGAGTCCGCAGAAAGCGGAATAACAGTTACCTTTGTGTTATCGTTCATTACACCGACTAGATTTACGTTTACTTTTTTTCCTGTCGATTTGCCATCGGTACCTATTTCATTTTCAGGAACTCCTGCCAAACCAAGTTGTGTTTCGACAGAAGTAGAACCTATCAAGCCTGCATGCTTTGTTGTATCTAAAGTAGGACTTGTTGTAGGTTGCAATATTTCTTTATATATAAAAGCATCATTTATAAATCCGTTAATAATCGTTGCTTCATCTGATTTAAACATTAAAAGAAAAATTCGGTCTTCGTTTGAAAGAGTTAAGAAAAAGTAAAGGCTTAACTCAGGAACAAGTTGCCGAGTTTGTAGGTATTGAACCTGTAAATGTTTCAAAAATAGAACGTGGAATGCATTTTCCGCAACCCGAAAAGATTGAAAAGTTTGCTATCATTCTGGGCGTTGCAACAAAGGATTTATTTGATTTTGAACACATCAAAGACAAAAAAGAATTGATAAAAAATATAGAAATGTCTCTTAAAAATTTTGATTTAAAAGAATTAGAATTTGTTTATAAATTTGTTTCTGATTTAAAACTTTATAAATAATAATTTTGGTGATATTATACTACAGGAAACGGAGATATAATATTATGAAAATCAGAGCAAGTCATATTTTGGTAGAAACAAAAGAACAAGCAGAAAATTTGTTAATTGATATAAATAACGGTGTTGCATTTGAAGATTTGGCAAGAGATTATTCTCTTTGCCCGTCAGGACGTGACGGCGGTGACCTCAGATGGTTCGGTAAAGGCATGATGGTTAAGCCGTTCGAGGATGCTGCTTTTGCTCTGGAAAAAGGACAAATTTCAGAACCTGTAGAGACTGAGTTTGGCTGGCATTTGATTAAAGTTACGGATATTGATGAATAATATTTTAAAAGAGCTTGATATAGATTATCTTTTGGTAAATTCCACAAACAAGTATCTTGTGGAATATCCTATGCTGAGCGAAAATGCAAGATATACCCTAACCGGATTTTCAGGTTCTACGGGTGACGCCTTAATTACGGAAGATAATATTTATCTTTTTGTTGACGGAAGATACCACATTCAAGCCGATATGGAAGCAAAAGAAGGTGTAACTGTCATAAAACTTCAAATCAATGAAAGTCAGGATGAAGAAATAAGAAAGCTTATCTCCAAAGACAAGATTTTGGGTATCGTTTCAAAAAAAGTTTCTCAAAAAAGGCTGGAAGGGTTTGACGGATATAAAATCAAATTATTAGATACAGATCCGATAAACGATTTTTCCGAAGCACATAATTCAGTACCGGACAAGGCTTTTGAACCAAAAGATATTAACATAGAGCCGACTTTTGTTTCTAATTTGGAAGAGGTTTCATACTTAACCGGTTTGAGGGATTTTTCAAAGGACTGCAGTTCAAAAATTTGGTCTAAACTGTTTATTGATAAGAATAAACGAATTTTATTCAGCGATGACAAAGCTTGCGACGATTTTTTATCAAATTTCGAAGAAGAATTAGTTGTTGATAAAGGTTCAATTAGCGCCCATGATTATGCTTTAATAAAGAATCCGGTTTATAAACCTTCAAAAATAGCAAAGATGAAATCTGTAAAAACAAGCGATGAACTGGAAGCATACAGACAAGCCTTTGAGCGCACAGATAAAGCTGTTATGGCAATACGTGAGTTTATAGAATCCAATGAGAATCTTTCTGAATATGACATCTCGACCCAATTAAAAAAAGAGTTTTTAAAATACGGCGCTAAATCACTTAGTTTCAATTCTATAGTTGCAATAAATCAGAATTCTGCGCTGGCTCATTATGCGAAAAATGCAAAAAACGTATTTTTAAAAGACGGAGATTTGGTCTTAATAGATTGCGGTGCTTATTATGAAAGCGGTTTGGCGACTGATATTACAAGAGTTTTTGTAAAAGGAGCTCCGAATGATTTGCAGAAAAAAGTTTATACAACAGTGCTAAAATCCTTTTTAAACTGCTTTAACTCGGATTTTGTATCCGGACATGAGTACGATACTCTTGCGCATAAGCTTTTGGATAATGCAATAAAAGGTTTCAAGTTTAATCACGGTCTCGGACACGGAATCGGCATAAATGTTCATGAAGCACCGCCTAACCTTTCGCAAAACCAAATTGCGCGGACACCTATTGAAGACGGAATGTGCTTTACAATAGAACCGGGGCTTTATAACCCGGAACATTTCGGAATCAGGCTGGAAAATTCTTGTTATAAACTAGACGGTAAAATTCATTCGTTTGTAAAAATGGGATACGAAGATAAATTAATAAACTATGAAATGCTCATCCCGCAAGAACTTGAATGGCTGAAAAATTTTAATATTCTAAAATAAACTAACGGCTTATTTTTTCAATAAACTTTTTGAGCCTTTCCATTGCTAGCTTTAAGTTATCAAGAGAATAAGCGTAAGAAATTCTCACAAACCCTTCTCCGCTTTCTCCAAAAGCATTTCCGGGAACAAGGGCTACGCGTTCTTCCTGCAAAAATCTTGTTGCAAATTCTTCACTCGTCATTCCGAATTTTTTTACGGAAGGGAACACATAAAATGCACCAAACGGTTCGAAACATTCAAGCCCCATTTCTTTAAATGAATTCAGCAAAAATCTTCTGCGTCCGTCATAAGCTTCACGCATTTCTTCTATATCACTATCACCGTTTTTAATTGCTTCCACAGCAGCATACTGACTTGTAGTAGGAGCACACATTATAGAAAATTGGTGAATCTTTGTCATTTGTTTAATTATTTTTTGCGGACCGCAAGCATATCCGAGTCTCCATCCTGTCATTGCATAAGCTTTTGAAAACCCGTTTATTAAAATTGTTCGTTCCTGCATCCCTTCACATTGCGCAATAGAGTAATGTTCGCCTTTATAAGTCAATGCACCATATATTTCATCAGACATTACATAAATATCATTTTCAACACAAATTTTAGCAATTTTTTCAAGGTCATCCTTTTCCATAATTGCACCCGTAGGATTGTTCGGAAAGGGCAGAATCAAAAGCTTTGTATTTTCAGTGATTGCACTCTTGAGCTCATCCGGCATCAATTTAAAATTATTTTCAGCTTTTAAATTTATAATAACAGGTTTTGCACCGGCTAAAAGCGCACATGGATAATATGAAACGTATGCCGGCTGAGGAATAATAACTTCATCATCGGGATTGATTAATGCTCTCATCCCGATATCAATAGCCTCCGAACCACCGACCGTCACGAGAACTTCATTATTAGGATTGTATTCGATATTATGTTTTCGTTTTATATAATTGCAAATCTCACCCCTAAGTTCTTTCAGCCCTGCATTAGAAGTATAGAACGTTTTTCCGCGCTCTAATGCATAAATTCCTTCATCTCTTACGTGCCAAGGTGTATCAAAATCAGGCTCACCTACACCAAGCGAAATTGCGTCTTTCATTTCATGCACTATATCAAAGAATTTTCTTATGCCTGATGGCTGAATTCCTTCAACTATTTTACTTAACGGTTTTGTCATAGAGAAACAACTTCCCTCTCGTCTTCAATTTTTTCATCCACAATTGTACCGTGATCTTTATATTTTTTTAGAATAAAGTGCGTTCCGGTACTTAAAATACTTTCCATTGTTGAAAGTTTTTCGGAAACAAACATTGCAATGTCTTTAAGAGATTTTTCTTCCAAAGTTAAAAGCAAATCAAAACCGCCGGAAATCAAATATACATCACGGACTTCCGGATAATTGTATATTCTGGAAGCAATTCTGTCAAACCCTTGTCCTCTTTGCGGAGTAACTTTAACTTCTATAAGAGCTGTAACTTTTTCAATATCAGTCTTTTCCCAGTTTATAAGTGTATGATAACCGCAAATTACTCCCGTTTCTTCAAGCTTTTGAAGTTCGTTTGCAACTTCTATTTCTTCTTTATTAAGCATTACCGCCAAATCTTTTAACCCGATTCTGCTGTTTTTTTCTATAATTGAAAGAAGTTTATCTCTCATAAAAAACGCTCCTTATCTTATAAAATTAGTACGAATTTTTTCCTCTGCTTCGGGTTTTGTAATACCCATCTTTTTACCGGTTTCAATACATTTAAGAATCCATGCCATATTTTTTGCAAGGTTTCTCATTGTCTGCAGCCCTTCACTATCTTGTTTTGCTTCTTCAGGAGTATTCCCGTGAATATTATTCCAATAATTTGATGTAATAATCGGCATATTATTTATTGAAAAATATTTATTTATAACATCAAAACTTGCTGTTGTACCGGAACGTCTTGCAGAAGCTACCGCAGCCGCTGGTTTATATGCAAAAGCATTTGAGCCGGAATAAAAAGCCCTATCCATAAAAGAGAGAAGTCTTCCCGCAGGATGAGCATAATATACCGGAGTCCCGAATACGAATCCGTCAAACCCTTTCGCTTTTTCGACAAAAGCATTAACTATATCGTCATATACGCACTTGCCAATCTTTTTGCAAGCTTTGCATCCGGAGCAATCTCTTATTTCAGGATTCCCCAGCTGAAAAATTTCCGTATTTATACCTTCTTTATTTAAAGCAATAGAAATTTCTTCCAGAGCCGTATAAGTACATCCGTTTCTGTGTGAACTCCCGTTTATTAATAATACCTTCATCTTTTTGCTCCTTCGTAAACTATTATACCGCAAAATAACCTTATACAACTGCTGGTATTTTTTTTATTTATGCTGTTTAATATATTATAGGGTATGTTATGAAAATTTTACCGATTACACAAGCTGAAAACAAATATATCTATAATAAGAATAAAACAAATCTTTCTGCTCACAATATACAGCAAGATAATTTTAATATACCTTGTTATTATCCGCTTAATTTCAAAGCTAAAAAAGTTAATATCGCATTAGAAAAAGAAAAACTTCTTAGGCAGCTAAACGAAATTCTGAAAAAAGATATTCCGGAAGAAAGCGAAGACGATATGATACTTCGCTTAACAGACGCCGTATCAAGATTTATTGCAAATAAATTTAAAAAACTGGAAAGAATAGATAGTCAAGCTAACATTATATACAACAGCACTTCTTTAACAGAAATTCAAAAATATGAATTTCTTAATAAACTAAAACGGGAATATTCAAGAATACAAAAACAGCTTCCGGATTATATGGAAAAACAAGCTGATGATGAAAAAACGGATTTTCTTTTAATAAACAAACTAAAATCTGCAATTCTCAACGGCAAGTATGATTTGAAAAAAGTTTTTATTTCTCATTATTCAAAATTAAATGATATATCAACAGCAGAAGAATTAAAATCAACATATCCCTATATACCGCTTCCGCAGCCGCCGGAGAAAGTAATTGCGGCAAAAATTGCAAAAAATCAAAATAAAGAATTTTATACTTTTTTTGATGAATGCAAAGAAAACGGCAACGTTGATTTATTAGAAGACTATTTGACTCAGGAATTCCCTAAAATTCTATTATCGGCGTTCGCCAAAAATAAACCGACGGATACTGAGCTTATTGAACGACTTTATATGGCAATGGGTAAAGAAATGATAAAACGATATGAATCAATCAAACAAAAAGATATGTTTGATTCTTTACCGATAAAAATTAAGCAAAAATCACCGATTATAACGGATGAAGAAATTAAACTTTTATCTCTTGATTATGACGATTATATTCTGAATGTTATAAGAGAAATTTATCTGAATCATAAAAAACCAAACGAAATTATATATTCTGACGGGAAAACAACCCTGAATTTATCCAAGATTCAGGATTCAGCATATAAATTCGAACGCTTTCCTGAAAAATATAAACAGTTTATAAAAATGGCTGAAAATATAAAACAAGCCGAACGTACTTATGAAAATTTTTCAGAAGAAGAATTTAAGCAGAGAATGCTCTTTTATACTGATCTTATGGGTGAAAACGAAGAACTTTTAGAAAAAATGGTAGAATTTGATTCCAGCATGTTTACCATAGAAGACAAAATTCAGCTTGCAAAAATGCTAAGAAAACTTGATATGGTATTTGATGAAGAAATGACTCTTAAAGATGCCATTTTTGAAATTCATAAAGAGAACATAAAACCCACCGGAACAGTAAGAATAAATGAAACAAAAAGATCTGAAGCTATACAAAAATTCAAAGAAGAACAAAAAACTGCCGCAAAATTGCGTGCTATACAGGAAGAATTTGATAATGCCATTAATTTCTTATACGAAAACAACCTGAATTATTCAGCAGAATTGGCATCATTATATCGTCCCGTAACAATAGATAATGCCGGAGAAAATTACAAATTCATTATTGAAATTATTAAAAAATATTCCGGAAATAAAGATAATATTTCAAATTTAAATAAAGAAATTGTATACTGGAATAAGTACATTGAAAGCAAAAAGAACAATTTAGATGGTGTCACAAAAGCAGAAGAATATGCAACACTGAAAGACGGAACAATAGATAAAATAAAAGCGGGAAAATATTTGTTTAATAAATCTCTCGTTGAATCCTATGATGACAACAAGAATTTACAAAGTAATGTCGGAAATATGATTATGTCAATCGCTCAAGGTGATAAAGCAATAGAATATTTCTGCAAATATGATGATTACAAAATGACAGTTCAAAATAAAGGGAGCAGCATTAATACACTATTAAACATATTTGATGAAAAATCAGATAAACAATTTTTAAAATATTTGATAATACAAGACTACATAAAAAATCCCACAACCGGAACAGTTACTCAATCCGGAATGAAGCCTATTACTGCAAGCATAACACCTAAAGCAAAACAGGAGATTTATGATTATTATAGATTCCCTAAATGTATAGAACTCTTCTCCGCATTTGAAGATGCAATGAGCAAATTTGCAACAACAAAAGCCTCTTCAGGAATTAAAAAACTGGGCAGAAACAATGACTCCCTTTCAAATGTATATGAACTTAAAATCATAGGCTACAAGGACCGCCTAATCTCTTATGACGGAACATACGTTTTTGATGAATTTTCACCGGTCGGAAGACACTAGTTACAAAAAATTTTTACGGATAATTATTTAATTTCCATAATCCAGCCTTCAGGTGCTTCAATTCTTCCCAACTGTATTCCGGTTAGTGTGTCATAAAGCTTTTGTGTAATTTCACCCGCCTTTTCCATGCCGGAAGGGAAAACAATCTCTTTTCCGTGGTCATTAACTTTTCCCACAGGAGAAAGTACTGCCGCCGTTCCGCAAAGTGCACATTCCTTCATTTCATTCAATTCTTCTTTATAAATAATACGTTCTTCAACTTCAAGACCCAAATATTTTTGAGCTACATACATTAACGAACGTCTTGTTATTGAAGGTAAAATTGTAGAAGATTTTGGAGTTACAACTTTGTTATCCTTTGTTACAAATATAATATTTGCACCGCCTGTTTCTTCAATCTTTGTTCTTGTTGCGGAATCAAGATACATATTTTCGTTATACCCCTGTTTATGAGCATCAACAATTGCATGTAGGCTCATTGCATAATTCAAACCTGCCTTAACATGTCCGGTACCGAGAGGGGCGGCTCTGTCAAAATCAGGGATTCTAAGTGTAATAGGTTTAGCTCCGCCTTTAAAATACGGTCCCACCGGAGAAACAAAGATTCGGAACTGATATTCATCAGCCGGCTTTACACCCATTACAGGATTTGTCCCAAACATATAAGGACGAATGTACAGAGATGCTCCTGAACCATAAGGAGGAACTGATTCGATATTTTTTTTGACAACAGATTTAACAGCTTCCAAAAATCTTTCGGCAGGAAACGGAGGCATTTCAAGTCTTTGTGCTGATTGAATCATTCTTTGAGCGTTCAAATCCGGTCTAAAACAAACTACTCTGCCGTCTACAGTTTTATATGCCTTTAATCCTTCAAAACAAGTTTGCGCATATTGCAAAACTCCGGCACTTTCATTTAATACGACTTTTTCATCCGTAGTCAAAATTCCTTCATCCCACTTGCCGTCTTTATAATTTGAAACGTATCTATAATCAGTTTTTACATACCCGAAGCCTAAATTCTTCCAATCCATCTCTTCTCCTCCACATGTATAATTATAACAAAAAAGAGAGCATAACTCTCTTTTTTATTATTAATATTTTATAAATTTATCTTTATTTACTAAACATCATCATCCGGCAAGCTTAGCGCTATACGTTTATCTTTAGCATTAAGTTTTATAATCTTTGTATCAATCTTTGCACCTGTCTCCAAAACTTTTCCGCTGTTATTTTGATAAGCGATAACAGATGACTGAGGAAGAAGAGCTTCAACCCCCGGAAGTACTTCTACAAAAGCACCAAAAGGTTTTATTCTTGTTATCACACCCTCTTTAATATCACCTTCTTTTAATTCTTCTTCTGCTTTAATCCATGGATCAGGTTCTGTATTTTTAAGACTCAAGCTGATTCTTTGTTTTTTATAATCAATATCAATAATTTCTACATTGATTTCTTGCCCTACTTTAAGCAAATCTGTAGGATGCTCTACCCACTTCCAAGAAATTTGAGAAAGCGGAAGAAGGCAATCTACACCGCCTACATTTACAAAAGCGCCAAAATCCGTAATTCTTACAACCTCGCCTTTTACGACCTGACCGACTTCAATCTGGTCAAATACATTTTTGCGAACTTCCGCAAGATTTGTTTCAAATACCTTTTTATTTGAAAGTATCAAATTATTCTGAGTTTTGTCTAATGTTAAAATCTTAACTTCGATTTTATCACCTGCATTACATACCGTTTCTCTTGCACACAATTGCCCTTGCGGAACAAAACCTTGTACACCGGATATATCAACAATAACACCGCCCTTAACAACCTGAGTAACAACAGCAGCAATTGTTTCATCCGCTTCTTTGATTTTTTCCAGCTCTGCCCAGGTATGAGCGGCTGCTACTTTTTTGTATGAAAGAATAAACCTTCCGTTTTCATCACAATCTTGTGCAATTAAAAATTCATACTCTGTATTTTTTTCTAAAACTTCTTCAACCTTTGCTTTTTTATCCGAAGATACTTCATAAGGGGGAACAAATGCTGTACTTTTTGATCCGATATCTACAATCGCACCGTCTGCTTCATAAGCACATACAACACCTTTTACAATATCACCGCGTTTAAATTTATAATCATATTTTGTTAGTAGTGATTCGAACTCATCATCTGAATAATTGTCTGCCATTCTTAATATCCTTTACTGGTTATGAACATATTCGCTTGTCGCTATCCCATATTATAGCATGCTCATTGGGTTTGGTCAATCTGGGGGGAAAAGATATTGAAAAAGCAATCAATATTGTGACAAACTTGCACAATATTAGCTTTAATCGTGACAATTATTTATTCACCGCTTGAAGAATTTCCATAATTGAGAAATAATGCGCCATTGCGCCAGCTATAACAAAAATGTGCCAGATTGTATGCATAAATTTTTTCTTTGAAAGATAGAAAACACATCCTGCAGAATAAAGAATTCCGCCTAACAAAAGCAGCCATACAGCAAAATGACTTGCATTATTCCAAATGGCATAAAACAAAAATAAAGACAGCCACCCCATCACCAAATATAGTCCTGTAGAAAGATATTTAAACTTTAAAGTAAGACATGAATATATAATACCCGTTATTGCAAGATACCAAGTCATAGCAAGCAATGCGACAGAAAGCGGAAACGGAACAACAAGCAAAAGTATCGGTGTATAAGTTCCTGCAATCAACATATATATTGCACTGTGGTCAATTTTCTGAAAAACTTTTTTTGCAGTTTCATTTACCATAGCATGATATAGCGTAGATGACTGAAACAATATAAACAAAGTTGCTCCGAAAATTGCAGTAGAAGCAGCTTCAATTGGTGATTTTGAATTCACTGCCAGCATTACAATAGCATATATTGACAACAACGCTCCGATAGAATGTGAAAACGCGTTTGCAAACTCTTCCGCCGGAGTGTACTTAACTTCATTACTCATAGAATACCCCTTTTCATACAACGTATTTTACACATAATAATAACTTTATTCAAGATTATTCTTAATATATTTTATTAATTATTTTTCAACAAAATCGAAATAATTTCATATATTTGTTTTAATTGTTTTTTGTTACAATTTACAAGCAAAGAATTGATATTACCGAGCAATTTTTCATTCGAATCGGCTTTGGATGTAATAAGCTCAACCGGAGAAATATTAAAAGCTCTACAAATTCTGTCTATTGTTTTTGCCGTATGTTGATACCTGTTGCGCTCAATATTGGAAACTCCGTTTAAGCTTAGACCGATTTTTTCGGCAAAAGCTTCTTGAGTTAGATTATTTTTTAAACGCAGTTCTTTTATTAAAAAGCCGGATTACTTCGGGCTAATCGCCTTCGTAATAACAGAATAATAAAAAATGCTTTTATGTAAACATTCAACAAACATCAAAAGGCGGTTTGAGAAAATTTCTCAAACCGCCTCTTTTACTTTATTCATTTTATACTGCGTCAACCCTCTTGAAGTCTTGCCATTGAGGCGGACATACAAGTCTTGAAATCTGTTTGCAATGCCGTTCAAGCAGCCGACCCAATATGAAAAGTTTTTCGCTTCCTTTTTTCAAAAAGGAAGAAAACCCTTTCTTTTACCCCTACCCCTCTCCCTCAAGGGGTGAGGAGATGAGGTTATATTTTAGTAACTGCAAGCGCAAACTCCGTCTTTGCAATGATATCCGAGAGCTTCTTGAGCTTCTGACATTCTTACTTTGATACGTCCGTCTACTGCAATACCTTCACCTGTTTTTTCAGAAATCAACAACGGGTTGATATCCAATTCATCGATGAATTTGAAATCAGAAACTAATTGAGAAAGTCTTAATAATGTTTCTTCAATTTGTTCCATTTGAGCTGGTGTTGTACCTCTTGCGCCTTCTAACAATTTGTATGCTTTAACTGATTTAATCATATCTTTAGCATCCATATCCGTTAAAGGTGCAATTCTGAATGTTACATCCTTCATAACTTCAATAAATACACCGCCCAAGCCGAACATCATCATCGGACCGTATTGAGGATCTGTTGCGATACCGCAAACCATTTCTCTGTTGCCTTTTACCATTTCTTGAATGATAACACCTTCAAGACCTTCAAGAAGACCTTTTTCTGTTAATTTTGCAATCAAGTCCTGATATTCTGCTCTCAATTGTTCAGCAGACTGAATGTTTACTCTAACTCCGCCTACATCAGTTTTGTGAGATGTTGTTTTTGATGTCATCTTCATTACAACAGGGTATCCGATAGAATCAGCTATTGAAACAGCTTCGTCTTCGGATTTTGCAAAACCTGATTTGCAAACTCTGATTCCGTAAGCATCCAATACATCGATTGATTCACGTGTAGTCAATTGGTCTCTGCCTTCGTTAATTGATTTTGCAATAATATCTTGAGCGCGTTTATAATCAACATCATATTTAACGATTGTTCCTTCCGGTCTTTCAATCCATTTTCTTTGTTGATTCAATCTGTTGAATCCGTCAGCAGCTTCTTCTGCGTACATAAAGAACGGCATATTAACATCCATATCGGATAGAGCTGTGAAGAATTCAGATTTTGTCATAAATACACCGATTACAGGTTTGTGAGGATATTGAGCCTTAATTTCCATAACGGCTTTAGCTACATCAATATCTTTCAAGCCCAAGAACGGCAAGTAAATAACCATAATCATATCTACGTTTTCATCAGCAATAACTGTTTCAAGAGTTTGCTTGTAGTGTTCAATAGGAGCTGATGCAATCATATCAATCGGGTTCTTAACCGATGCTGCTGAAGGTAAGAAGCTTCTTAATTTTTCTTTTGTAGCATCGGAAATCTTAGCCATTTGCATACCGTATTCGCAAACCGCGTCGGTTGCCATGATACCTGGGCCGCCTGAGTTTGTAATAATTGCAACTCTGTCACCTTTCGGAATCGGGCAGTTAGCAAAAACTTTTGCTGTTGCAAACAAGTTTTTCAATGAATATTCTCTGATTACACCTGATTGACCGAGTAAAGCATTAGCTGCTTTATCAGCACCGGCTAAAGAACCTGTGTGAGAAGATGCTGCAGAAGCACCTGCTGCTGAACGTCCTGCTTTAAGAGCCAAGATTGGTTTCTTTTTAGAGATTCTTGATGCTAACTTACGGAAGTTTGCAGGGTTTTGAATTGATTCCATATAAAGTAAAATTTGTTCTACGTCAGAATCATTTTCCCAGTATTCCATTGCAGTTTCTGCGTTAACATCAGCTTGGTTACCGATTGAAATAAATTGTGCAAAACCTAAGTTTAAGTCTTTCAAAATATTCAAGATACCGCCGCCTAGTGCACCTGATTGAGAAACAAAACCGATGTGTCCTCTTTCCGGTAAGCTTTCAGCAAAACATCCGTCCATAGAAACTTCAGGAAGAGTGTTTACAACGCCTAAGCAGTTAGGTCCAACACATCTCATGCCGTAAGCTTGAACTTTTTCCAATAATTGTTTTTCAAGTTCAGCACCTTCTTTACCTGTTTCTTTAAAGCCTGCTGTAATAACGCAAAGACCTTTGATTCCTTTTTCGTGGCATTGATCAATTGTTGCCAAAACAAATTTTGCGTTTACAACAATAATCGCCAAATCTATTTCTCCGGGGACTTCAAGAACTGATGTATATGCTTGAAGACCTTCTATAATTCCGCCTTTCGGGTTGATCGGGTAAATATTACCTTTGAATTTGTATTCTTGTAATCTTTTCATGATGTCAGAGCCGATTGTGTGTTCTTTTGTAGAAGCACCTACAACGGCAATTGATTTAGGTTTCATGATTTTGTCTAAATTGCTCATTTTCTCATCCTTTCTTTTTGTGACCACATGAAAAATTATAGTACAAACAAGCATTTTGTTTATAAAAATTTTATTTTTTTTAGCAAACGGGGTAAATGGGGCAAATCAATTTTTATTTGTTCTTTGTTAAATTTCATTGTTGTACACTTTCTATTTTTTCTAAAACCTCTTAAGCGAGATTTTTGATTTTTTTTTTTACAATATTAAGATTTGTTAAAAAACACTAACATTCGAAAGTCGTTTTTTTATTGACACAAGTGCATGTTCATCATAATATTAAAGTACCCTAGTCGAAATTTTCTTGCCGGATTTGACGGCTCAGGGGACAGGGATAAATGAAGCTTCCACTGAATTAAAATTACAAACCCAGTATTTTAATGAGTGAACTGAATTTATCACCAAATGTTTTATTTGAACAAGAAATATAAATGAGCAAATGACAATTCAAGAATTTTAGCAAAACCAAAATTCACATAGTCACTTAATCACATATTCACTTATTCACTTGAAACAAATGTATTACTAAGGCAAAATAAAGGAGAACAAACATGCCTACAATGAATCAGCTGGTTCGTCAAGAACGTAAAAGGCTGCACGACAAAACCAAATCGCCGGCTCTTATGGATTGTCCACAAAGACGCGGCGTATGCACAAGGGTTTACACAACAACCCCTAAAAAACCTAACTCAGCATTGAGAAAGGTTGCCAGAGTCAGACTTACTAACGGATTTGAAGTAACTTCTTACATTCCGGGTATCGGACACAACCTCCAAGAACACTCTGTTGTTCTTATAAGAGGCGGAAGGGTTAAAGACCTTCCTGGTGTAAGATATCACATTGTTCGTGGTACTTTAGATACAGCAGGTGTTGCAAACAGAACACAAAGCCGTTCTAAATACGGTGCAAAACGCGCTAAAGGAGGTAAATAATGTCTAGAAGATCTAAACCGGAAAGAAGAATACCTTCAGCAGACCCTGTTTACAACAGCGTTGATGTTTCTAAGTTTATTAACAGAGTTATGAGACGCGGTAAAAAGTCTCTTGCTGAAAAAATATTCTATGCAACTATTGCAAAAATTGAAGAAAGAACAAGCGAAAAGGGTTTGGAAATTTTCCAAAAAGCTCTTACAAATGCAACTCCCCTTTTGGAAGTTAAAGCAAGACGTATCGGTGGTTCAACTTACCAAGTACCGATTGACGTTAAGCCTGACAGAGGTTTTGCTCTTGCTTCTTCTTGGATTATTGCAGCTGCTAAAAACAGAAGCGGTAAATCTTTCACAGAAAAACTTACAAACGAATTAATCGATGCTTCAAACGGCAACGGACAAGCTTGCAAGAAACGTGAAGATACCCACAAAATGGCAGAAGCTAACAAGGCATTTGCTCACTACAGATATTAATAAATTTTATTAATAACAAAAAACTGTCCCTGAATGGGGACAGTTTTTTTATTGGTTTTATTTTTATAATTATAACACACTACAAAGCGACTTGATAAATCAAGCCGCTTTATAGTTTCTTAATCATTTTCAAAACAAGCAGACTCCTCTGATTTTTACATCATAAGGAAATCCGGCACTTATTTACCGGCACCTACCAGCTTGCTTTTGTAACACCCGGAAGTAAACCTTGGTGAGCCATCTTTCTCAAACAGATTCTGCAAAGACCAAAATCTCTGTGGAAACCGTGAGGACGACCGCATTGAGAACATCTGTTATGTAATCTTACAGACGGATATTTTCCCTTTGCTGCCAAGATTCTTCTTGTTTCTTCTTTATTTATCATCGCTTTCTTAGCCATGATTGTATTCTCCTTTTTGTTTTCTGTTCTATTTTATAATATCGTTGGGTTAAAAACCCAACCTACTTTCTATTATTTTCTAACTTATTTATTCATCCCTTTAAAAGGCATACCCAATAATCTCAACAATTCTCTTGCTTCATCATCAGTTTCAGCTGTTGTGATAATTGATACGTTCATACCTTTTACCAAATCAACTTCTTCATAAGTGATTTCAGGGAACAAAGATTGTTCCTTTAAACCAAGAGTATAATTGCCTCTGCCGTCAAAACTTTTTGCTGATATACCACGGAAGTCACGAATACGAGGAAGAACTACACTGATTAACTTTTGCAAGAAATCATACATTCTTTCACCACGCAATGTAACCATTGCACCTACCGGCATACCTTCTCTTAATTTATAAGAAGCTATTGATTTTTTAGCCTTTGTAACTACTGCGTGCTGACCTGCAATTTTTGTTAATTGAGCTTGTATTGCATCAGCTATTTTTGAGTTGTGAGAAGCTTCACCAACACCCATGTTTAACACGATTTTGTGAAGTTTCGGTATCATCATATCATTTTTATAACCGAATTTTTCTTTAAGTGCTGCTTTTACTTCTTCATTGTACTTTGCTTTTAAGCTTTTTGTTACTGTCATTTTTCTTTTCCTTTTCTTTGAACACGGAAAGCTAAAGCATAGGAGCTATTTTTGATTAGTAGGTCTAATGCAAAATTTTACATTTACTCCTACCCCGCTGCGTGTTTACTATTAGTACTATACGTCTAACTGTTCGCCGCATTTTTTACAAACGCGAACTTTTTTACCATCAACCACTTTATGAGCGATTCTGGTAGGCTTTTCACAGCTCGGGCAAACTATCATAACGTTTGATGAATCCAAAGGAGCTTCCTTTTTAATCAATCCGCCCTGAATACCGTATGCAGGATTAGCCTTTGTTGCTTTGGTAATCATATTTACACCTTCTACAACAACTTGTCCTTCAGAAGGTATAGATTTTTTTATGTTACCCATTTTTCCTTTATCTTTGCCTGCAGTAACGATAACTCTGTCACCGGTTTTTACATGCAAGCTTTTTCTTGAATTTGCCATTTCTATTTCTCCAATTATTAAAGTGAAAAGTTAAAAGTGGAAAGTGGAAAGTTTAATATCACCTTATCACTTAATCACTCTGTCACTTCATCACTCACTATATTACTTCCGGTGCAAGCGAAACAATTTTCATGAAGTTTTTATCACGAAGTTCTCTTGCCACAGGTCCGAATACACGAGTTCCTCTCGGGTTTCCGTCTTTTGCGATGATTACTGCTGCATTTTCATCAAATCTGATAACAGAACCGTCTGCACGTTTGATATCGTGTTTTGTTCTTACGATAACTGCTTTTACTACTTCAGATTTCTTAACTGTCATATTAGGAGTTGCATCCTTAACAGTTGCTACAACAACATCACCAACTGATGCAAATTTTTTGTTTGAGCTGCCCATTACACGAATAACTAACAACTCTTTTGCACCTGTATTGTCTGCAACGACTAGTCTTGTTTCTTGTTGTATCATTTTTCTTTTCCTTTTTATTTTTTGTTGGGCTGAAAGCCCAACCTACTTTTCTCGGGTAATTATTCACCCCACAGCGCATTATTAAAATAAATAATGATGTTTTCAAAACGTTAAAAAGCTACTTAGCTTTTTCTACGATTGATTCTACAACCCATTTTTTGTCGCCTGAAATCGGTTTTGATTCGATAATTCTAACAATATCGCCAACTCCGCATTCATTCTTTTCATCATGAGCTTTGTAGTTTTTATTTGATTCAATAATTTTCTTATATTTTGGGTGCGGTTCATAAGATGCAACTTTAACTACTACAGTTTTGTCCATCTTATCAGAAATTACTACACCTTGTTTTTCTTTCTTAGGCATTTGCTGCCTCCTTTTCTCTGATAATAGTCTTAGCTTGAGCAATCGCACGTTTTGTCTTTGAAATTTCTGCTGTATTTTCAAGTTTGTGCATAGAAAGTTTTATTCTTGAATCAAGAAGATTTTTCTTAGAATCAATTACGAATTGCTTAAGTTCTTCAACTGTTTTTTCACGCATTTCACTTAATTTCATTTTTTTATTTCCTTAATTTAATTTCTGGTTTCTATTGCGATAACTACACCTGAGGTTCTTTCTCTATAACTTTAACCTTGATAGGAAGTTTTTGTGCAGCAAGTTCCAGAGCGTGTACTGCGACTTCTCTGTCAAAATAATCAAGTTCGAAAAGAATTCTGTTCGGTTTTACAACCGCTACCCAGTATTCTACGTTACCTTTTCCTGAACCCATACGAGTTTCAGCCGGTTTTGCCGTAATCGGTTTATCCGGAAATATCTTTATCCAAACGTTACCGCCACGTTTGATTTCACGAGTCATTGCACGTCTTGCAGCTTCTATCTGACGGCTTGTAATCCAACCGGGTTCAAGAGCCTTAAGCGCATAACGACCGAATTCGAAATCAACACCTCTTGTTTCGGTGCCTTTCATTCTACCTTTCATTTGTTTGCGGTATTTTGTCTTTTTTGGCATTAACATTTTTATTGTTCTCCTAATTTACTATTTTGTTTCTACCGCTTTACGTTTGCCGCGTCTGCCTTGGAAACGTTCTCCGGCTGGTTCTTTTGAGTTTTTAGATTTAATGTTCATGTCTGCTTTTTCACCAGGCATCAAGTTGCCTTTGAAAATCCAAACCTTAACACCAATCTTACCCATAATCGTATCTGCTTCAGTAAAACCGTAATCAACATCAGCACGAAGGGTTTGAAGAGGAATTCTACCTTCTTTAGCCCATTCTGAACGAGCAATTTCCGCACCGCCTAAACGACCTGATACCATAATCTTGATACCTTGTGCGCCGGCTCTCATTGTTCTTTGCATTGCCTGTTTCATTGCACGTCTGAATGCGATACGTTTTTCAAGCTGTTGAGCCACAGATTCAGCAACTAAAAGTGCATCAACATCAATTCTTGCAACTTCTACTACATTGATTACAACCGGTTTTCCTAAGTAATTTGATACTTCTGTTTTAAGTTCATCAATACCTTGACCGCCTCTTCCTACAACAATACCCGGTTTTGCTGTAACAATAGTAATTGTTGTATTCTGAGATTTTCTGTCTATCAAGATATTAGCAACACCTGCTGCATATAATTTTTTCTTAATAAATCTTCTGATTTTAGCATCTTCTGCTACAAAGCCTGCATAATCTTTAATCTTAGCGTACCAAGTGCTGTCCCAAGATCTGATTATACCAACTCTAAATCCTTTTGGATGTGTTTTTTGTCCCATTTCTATATTCCTCTATTTTGTTGCGTCACTTACTTTAACTGTGAGGTGAGATGTTCTTTTGAGTCTCTTGTATATACGACCTTGAGCTCTTGGCTTACCTCTTTTGTACGTTGCGCTTTCGTCTGCAAAAATTTCAGAAACTTTTAATGCTTCTGCTCTTACTCCTGCTTTTTCAAAAGCATTTGCAGCAGCTGCTTTTACATTCTTTTCAACAACTTTTGCTGCGAAATAAGGCATAAAACGCAACATATCAAGAGCTTCATTAACAGACTTACCTCTAACTTCGTTGATTACTCTGCGAAGTTTTCTTGCTGTCATTTTAATATCAGTTTGTCTTGATTTAGCTTCCATTTTTATTTTCCTTATATTAATTAGTATTAATTAACTGTTTGAGGACTAACCTCTTTTTGCCGTTTTATCTGAACCGGCATGCCCTTTATACATTCTTGTAGGTGCAAATTCACCTAATCTGTGTCCAATCATTTGCTCTGTTACGTATACAGGAACATGTGTCTTGCCGTTATGCACAGCGATTGTATGTCCCAACATATCAGGAATAATCATGGATGCTCTTGACCAAGTTTTTACAACCTTTTTTTCTGAATTTTCATTCATCTTGTCAATTTTCTTTTGAAGAGCTTCTTCTACGTATGGGCCCTTTTTTAATGAACGTGCCATTAATTTCTCCTTTTGTTTTTATTTACCGTGAGTCGTGAATTGTGACTCGTGAGCTGTTGTTTTAATTTTCGATTCACGATTCACTGCTCACAAATCACGAATCTATATTATTTATTTTGTTCTTCTTCTAACTATAAGTTTATCTGAAGCTTTACCTTGTTTTCTTGTCTTATAACCAAGAGCAGGTTTACCCCAAGGTGTCTTAGGATGTCCGCCAGGACCTGTTTTACCTTCACCACCACCGTGAGGGTGATCACATGGGTTCATTGTAACACCGCGTACTGTAGGTCTTACACCCATATATCTTTTTCTGCCGGCTTTACCAATCTTCAAGTTCTTAAATTCTGAATTTCCAAGAGTTCCGATTGTTGCCATGCATTCTTTTCTAATCATTCTCATTTCGCCGGAAGGAAGTTTTACTGTTACATAGTTTCCTTCTTTTGCCATAACCTGTGCAAAATTACCTGCTGAACGAACAAGCTTTGCACCACGACCCGGAATCATTTCAATGTTGTGTACAATTGTACCGAGAGGTATCAATTCCAAAGGAAGTGCATTACCGTTCTGTACCGGTGCTTCCGGACCTGAAACAATAACATCACCTACATTCAATCCATCCGGAGTCAAGATATATCTTTTTTCACCATCTGCATAGAATACCAATGAAATTCTTACGTTTCTGTTCGGATCGTATTCAATTGTTTTTACTGTTGCCGGAACACCGAATTTTTCTCTGCGAAAATCGATTATACGGTAAGCTTGTTTAACACCGCCACCTTTATGACGACAAGTAATTCTGCCGGTATTGTTACGACCTGCAGTCTTTTTTATATTCATCAATAAAGATTTTTCAGGAGTTGTAGAAGTGATTTCTTGATAATCACTCTTTGTCATACCTCTTTGTCCCGGAGATGTCGGATTAATTTTTCTGATTGCCATTTTATTTTCTCCTATTTCTATCTTTTTGTTTGGCTTTTGTATATACTTAAGTCGTGAATTGTGACTCGTGAGTCGTTATCTTAAATATCAATTCACGAATCCCGACTCACGATTCACGAATCTTTTTATTTTAACAACTAGATAGCTGTCAATTCTTCGATTGGGTCACCTTCAACAGTAACAATTGCTTTCTTTGAAGAATCTGTTCTGCCGAACTTCATACCCATTCTTTTTTCATGTGAAGGCATATAAACTGTTTGTACCTTCTTTACTTTTCTGCCCGGAAAAGCAAGTTCAACAGCTTGAGCTATTTCTACTTTTGTCGCATTCTTTTGAACTTCAAAAGTATATTTTCCCTGTGCAGTAGCCATCATTGATTTTTCTGTAATGATAGGCTTTTTGATTACATCATATAATTTTTCTTTACTCATAATCATTTTCCTTTACTATTGAAGTCTTTCTGTAACGTCATTTACAGCCTTTTCTGTCATTACGACAAAATCAGCTTCAAGCAAGTCTTTAACATTTAAGTTTGACGGTAATAATAACTTAACTGAAGGAATATTACCGGCAGACAAGCTTAAATATTTATTTTCTTCCGCTGTAGTGTCAGCGATAACCAAAATTTTGCCGGTTAAATTAAGTGACTTAATAATACCTGCCATTAATTTTGTCTTTGGTTCTGTAATCGCTGAGAAATCTTTTACAACTATAAGCTGTTCTTCTCTTGCTGAAAGTGCAGATTTTAGAGCAAGCTTTCTTGCCTTTTGAGGCATATTAATTTCATAGCTTCTCGGTTTTGGTCCGAATACTACACCACCGCCTGCAAATAACGGTGAACGAAGTGAACCGGCTCTTGCACGACCTGTACCTTTTTGTTTCCAAGGTTTTTTACCGCCGCCGGATACTTCAGCTCTTGTTTTTGCACAAGCTGAACCTTGTCTTGCATTATTTAATTGTCTTCTTAATGCTAAATGCATTACGTGCAAATTAGGCTCAACTCCGAAAACTTCTTTCGCAAGTTTAATTTCACCTAATGCTTCGCCGTTTGTATTTAATAATTGTTTTGCCATTTTTCTTTTTCCTTTTGCTTTCCGTCTACCCCTTTCCCTTTCGGGTTTTATATGGCAGAAGCGGGTTTTGTATTTTTTATTTATTGTCTGTTACGAATTATTGCTTCACGCGACACTGTCATTTACTTTGTTCCGTGCTGCTTCAGCATTTCGTTCGCTTACGCAAAATTCGTTAGTTCCATTTTGTTCTTGAAGGAACAATTGTTACCAATCTGCCTTCACATCCCGGAACTGAACCTTTTATCAAAACTAAACCGTTTTCTGAATCAACCTTAACAAGTTTTAGCTTTGTAATTGTAACTCTTTCGTTACCCATGTTACCTGCCATTCTTTTACCTTTGATAACACGTGAAGGAGTTGTACCTGCGCCGATTGAACCTGGTTCTCTGTGATTCTTTGAACCGTGAGCCATAGGTCCTCTTCCAAAGTTCCATCTTTTTACTGTACCTTGGAAACCTTTACCAATTGATGTACCTGTTACATCTACCTTTTGAACATCATTCAATACAGATAAATCAAGTTCTTGACCGACTTTATAGTCTGCAGGATTTTCTACTCTGAATTCTTGCAAATGTCTAAAATTATCAAGACCGTTTTTCTTGAAGTGACCAATTTCAGCTTTTGTTAAGTGTTTTTCTTTTGCTTCAATTGTACCAACCTGTATAGCATTGTAACCGTCAGTTTCAACTGTCTTAACCTGTGTTACAACAGTTTTACCGATTTGAATTACAGTAACAGGAACTGCCAAACCTTCTGAATCAAAGATTTGAGTCATTCCAACTTTTTTACCTATTACACCTAATGTCATGTGTCTATCCTTTCCGACATAAATACGCACAGAAAACCTGCCGTACAATTATGCCTTTCATCTTGCGAGCGCTACCTAATAGTCTCTTTACCATCCCTTGAGGACTAATACCTCCACTCTGTTTTTGAGTGTTGTAGTTCACATTATATGCATAATGCTTATTAAGTTTTCAAATTCTGATATAAATTTTAATTATGCTTACAGCTTAACTTCAATATCTACACCAGCAGGTAAGTCCAATCTACTCAATTCTTCCGTAGTTTGTTGAGTAGGTTCGTAAATATCGATAATGCGTTTATGAGTTCTAATCTCAAAGTGTTCACGTGATTTTTTATCAACATGTGGTGAACGCAATACGCAATAAATACGTCTTTTGGTTGGCAAAGGAATAGGTCCGGCTACTTTAGCGTCTGTTCTTTTAGCAGTTTCTACGATTTTTTCAGCTGATACATCAACCAATTTGTGTTCGTAAGACTTCAAACAAACTCTAATTCTTTGTCTTTTTGAATCTGTTGCCATTTTTCATTCCTTTATTTTTGTATTAACATTCTAATCTTCACTATGAAGCCGGAAACCTTCCAACTGCATAAGATTAGGCTATTACTTTCGACTATAGCAAGAATATCGTAAATCAAACAAAATACAGTGTCAATAAGGGATTTTTAGTTTTGTCAAGATTTTACAAAAATTTACAAATAAATAATCAGGGCATAAACATATTAATACATTTTTATTAAGCATTATACCCCCTGCAATTCATTCTCATATTCACTTGTTTCTTTTTTTATGTAATATTATATATATGAAAAATTTACTGAAATTTTTTACATATTTTGGGGAAAATAAACGTTCGTTTTATAAATATTTTTTTCTGTCTTTAATAGTCGGTCTGCTGGAATTATTCGGCGTAGCATTAACATATCCTTTTGTACTCAAACTGCTCTCTGATTACAAAGGAATATACACATTGACTCTTGGCTTGCTAATAGTATTCTTATTTCTTTTAAAAAGCGCAGTAATGATTGTTTATTCTTATTATCAGGCTAGATTTACCAAAAACATTGAAAAAGAAATTCACCTAAAATTTGTAAAATATTTTTTAGCGACTAATTATTATGAATCATCAAGAATTTCACTTGCGCAAAAAGGGAATATTTTGTCATTTATTGTTCCAAACGTAATAAACAATTATATATTAAGAATACAGAACGTTATTGTGAATGTATTTATTTTTATGCTTATCACAGCTCTTCTTCTGGTAAAATTTACAGAAGCTACTATTGTAACAATAATTTGTGCGATTTTATTGATATATGCACAAAATAAATTTTTCAAACCGCGTCTGCAAAAAATTTCAGAAAAATTAACTTTAGCCTCCGAAAAACATAATCAGGCATTCAATGAATCTTTGATAAATTTAAAAGGAGTAAAAGTTTCAAATAATGAATATTATTTTTATGAAAATTATAAAGAAAAACTCAAAGATTTATACAAAAATCAATACAAAATGATGTTTTTAAACATTGTTCCCCCTTATATTACAGAACCTTGTATAATTATATTATTATTTGTCCTTCTGACAATAATTACACTCCAAAATTATTCTGACCCGCAAAGGCTGGTTGCATCTTTTGCAATTATTGTATCCGCTATCTTCAGGCTTGCACCTGCGATATCCCGCATTCAGGTAAATCTGAACGGCATCTCTTCTTCAAAGGTTTTGGTAGATAAACTTCTTACCCTATATGAAACAAACAGTATCGGAGCAGTTAAAGATATTCATAAAAAAGATTTCTGTACATTCAACAATTGTATAGAATTAAAGCAGATTTATTTTGAATATGAAAAAAATAAACCTGTATTAAATAATATAAATTTAAAAATTAAAAAAGGTGAGTTTCTCGGCATCGCTGGTTTATCCGGTGCCGGTAAAACTACTCTTATTGATATAATTTCAGGACTTTTATGCCAAACCGGAGGAGATTTTTTAATTGATGGCATTAAATCAAATAAACCGTTAAAAATCGGATATATACCTCAGGAAATTAGTACAATAAACGCTTCCATAAAAGAAAATGTTATTTTCGGTACTGACGGCAATTCTGATAATGAAAAAATTATTGACGTTTTAAAGAAAGTTCAATTGTATGATTTTATTTTAAAAAATTATTCTGATGGCATTAACGCAAATCCGTTTGTTGATTCAACAGGATTTTCACAAGGTCAAAAACAGCGTCTTGCTATTGCGCGTGCTTTATATTCAGAGCCGGATATTATTATTTTAGATGAAGCAACATCCTCGCTTGACTTAAAAACAGAAGATGAAATCTGTAATGTTTTAGAAAATTTAAAAGGTAAGAAGACAATCATTGCCGTTGCCCACAGACTATCTACCATTAAATCAGCAGACAAAATCGCATTTCTTAATAACGGAACAATTGAAAATTGTTTACCTTTTAACGAATTATATGAACAAAATCAAAGCTTTAAAGAATTGGTTGAACTTGCCTCAATAAAAGATTAAATAACTCTTACCTGCGCCATTAATTTTGCAACTTTTTCTCTAAAAATAGGGTCAATCGGAGATGTTGTTAACCCTTCCAATTTTGCAGCTTCTTCTCTTGCTGTGAATTCCTTATCTAACATTGCTAACTTTCTTAATGCGATATTCATAAGAACCTCCTACATAAACTTCTTAACTACACATATATATAAAGTCAATTTATATTAAAAAATTGACTTTGTTGTTAAGAATTGTAAACAGGAAATTTTATATTACCACACAACTTTTTCTATTAATTCTATTTCATATCCGTCAGGATCTTGTATAAATCCTATCATAGATCCTTTACCTGTTAAATCAAAAGGTTCATAGAGATATTCATATCCGAGGTCTTTCATTTTTTGAGAAAATTTTTCAAAAGAATCTACCGAAAATGCAAAATGCCCAAAAGCACTGCCGATAGAATATCCTTCTTTTGGGGTTTCGTCATTATATGTGAGTTCAATCTGGCATGAATTTTCTTCGTCACTTAAAAAATACAGCCAGCAATCAGTCAATCTTCTTTTTTCAACAACTTTCATATTTAAAAGCTCTGTATAAAATTTTAATGATTTGTCAATATCTTTTACTCTTATCATTGAATGCAGTAATTTCATTAAAAACTCCTTTCTTATTTTATCTCATGATATAATAATTCTATTATGAAATATTTATTAAAACAAACAGCATATTATGCGGATACGGATTCTTACGGAGTAGTCTGGCACGGAACTTATCTTAGATGGATGGAACAGGCAAGGGTAGAATTATGCAGAGAACTCGGACTTAATCTTGTAGATTTACAGAATGCGGATATTGCACTCCCTGTAACAAATATTAATATCAGATACAAAGCTTCAGCAAAAATTAATGAAAATGTATTTGTAGAAACTTGGGTATCAAAGATTTCACCGCTTACGGTTACTTTTACGCAAGAAATTAAGTCGGAAGATAAGTCTAAATTATATACTACTGCAACAGTTGAAGTTGTAGCGGTTCATAATGACGGAAAATTGTACAGACGTCTTCCCGAAGTTTTAAAAGAAGCATGCGAAAAAGTCATAGAGGTATAAGATGCCAAGGCTTAATAAATATATAGCTTCAACCGGTATATGTTCCAGAAGAAAGGCAGATGAGCTTATTCTTGAGGGGAAAGTTGCGGTAAACGGGCAAATTATAAATGAGCTGGGTTTCCACGTCAGAGAAAAGGATAAAGTTTCTGTTGATGGCAAAAATGTTTATCCTAAAAAAATGGAATACTATAGGTTTTATAAACCGGCCGGATATATAACGACATTAGATGATGAAAAAGGAAGAAAAACAATATATGACGTTATTCCTCCTGAACTTAAGCATCTAAAACCTGTAGGCAGACTGGATAAGGATTCAACAGGACTTTTGATAATGACAAATGACGGTGATTTAATTAATTCTATGACTCACCCATCCATAAAAGTTCCTAAGGTTTATATGGTTACAATAAACGGACGTTTTACGGAATCCAATGCCGAAGAAATGCTTAATGGTATTGAAATTGTAACGGACACAGGAGAAAAGAAAATTGCTTATGCAGAAACTCTGCCGATTGAAATCACAAACAAATCTTCAATAATTCAGGTAGTTTTGTATCAGGGAATTAACAGACAAATAAGAAAAATGTTTGCAAAATTGGGCTTTGAAGTTGAAGTTTTAAAAAGAATTCAGCATGCAACAATTACGCTTGAAGGGTTAAAAAAAGGACAGGTAAAACCTCTTAAACCAAAACAAGTTAAAGAACTTCAAAAATATATTGAAAAAATAATGAGGGAAAATGCTTAAAGTTGCAATAACCGGTAATATAGCGTCCGGAAAATCTCAAGTTGAGCAGTATTTATCTAAAATTTTTCCGGTTTATGATACAGATAAGATTGCGCATAAATTTCTGAATGAACTAAAAGATTTTTACGGATACGATGTTTTTACAGAAGGGAAAATTGACCGTAAAAAATTAGGAAAACTCGTTTTTTCTAATCCTGAGTTAAAGGAAAAACTGGAAGCAATTATTCATCCTCAGGTTAAAGAGACTCTTAATAATATTTTTGAGAAGCATAAAAATGACAAATTTATTTTTGTGTCTGTTCCGCTCCTTTTTGAAGCCGGATTTGACGGAATGTTTGATAAAATTATTCTTGTTACAACGGATGACAAAACCCGCTTGCAACGATTGATGAAACGAGATAATTTGACAGAAGAAGAAGCTTTAATAAGAATAAAATCTCAAATAAGCGAAAAAGAAAAAATCAAAAAATCAGATTTTATAATAAATAATAATTCAGATATTCATAATCTTGAAATCCAAATAAACCAATTTCTTACTTTATCATTTCTTGATTAACTTCTGAATATAACTCCGAAATTAAATAATAAAATAACCTAATAAACTCATTAAAAAAAAATTAATTCCGTTCATTTTTAGTATAAATATGCTATACTAATGTTAAGAGAAAAGGGAGGTTAAGAAATGGCAAACCCAATTTTAAATGAAAAATTTACAGATCAAGAAACAGTTCTTCAAGGAGAACCGATGACCATAAACGGGACAATACAAGTTACGGGATTCTTAGGTATGATACTCGTAGCTGCAGCAGCTTTTGTCTGGACAAGATTTACATCCGGATATACCGATTTAGCAATGATGCTCACAGGCGGCGGGGTTATTGTCGGATTTATATTAGCTTTAATAATATCTTTTACAAGAAACAAATTGCTTATACCGATTTATGCGGCTTGCGAAGGTTTGGCTCTTGGAGGAATCTCTGCTTCTTTTGAGGCTTCATATCCCGGAATTGTTGTTCAGGCTGTAGCCGGAACTCTTGCTGCATTATTCACAATGCTTTTGTTATACAAATACGGAATCATAAAATGTACTGACAAATTCAGAAGCGTTATATTTATCACAACTGCATCTATTGCTGTTGTATATCTGGTAAACTTAATCGGAAGCTTTTTCGGGCTGCATGTTCCGCTCATTAATTCGGCATCACCGGCAGGAATTCTGGTAAGCGTTGCAATAACAGCAGTTGCAGCATTAAACTTAATTATTGATTTTGATTTCATTGAACGAGGAGCAAACATGATGTTACCAAAAGATATGGAATGGTACGGCGCTTTCGGTTTAATGGTTACAATCGTTTGGTTGTATTTGGAAATTTTAAGACTGCTTGCAAAAGCAAACAGCAGACGTTAATAGAATTATATTCCTCTCTATAAAAGAGAGAAATACGGGGATTTTATGGAATTAATAATATTATCATTTATATTGGGAGCCGCATTATCAGCACTTGTTTGTTTTTTATTTTTTTCAAAGAAAGAAAGCTCTGCAAAAGAAGAACTTGTCAGGCTGCGTACAAAAATTGAGACATCACAAGATTTGCAAGAAATGATTAAACGTGATTTTGTACAGCTTGCAAATGAAACAATAAAAAATGAACAGGAAGATTTGAGAAAACAAAACAGAGAAACTCTTGAAGAAAAAATTCTGCCTTTAACAAAAGAATTGGGCGAATTTAAAGCAAAAGTAGAAAGATTTAACCTATCAGGAGTTGAAAACACAACAAAAATCGTTGAACAAATCGGAAATTTGGAAAAGAATAATAAAATTATTGAACAAGAAGCTAAAAATCTTGTCGAAGCTCTTACAAAAAATCAGAATACAAAAGGTTCTTACGGTGAAGATTTATTAGATACTATTTTACAATCCTGCGGAATGCAGGAAGGTATTCATTATACAAAACAATTTGTTACAACGTCTTCTAATCTTCGTGATGATGAAGAACATACAATTAGACCGGATGTTGTCATAAATCTGCCAAATAACAGACATTTAATTATTGATTCCAAAGTTACTCTGACAAGTTATTTGGAATATATAAAAGATGCTGATAAACTCAAAGAATTTAAAGCTGAAGTCAAAAAAAGGATTACTGATTTAGCAAATAAAAACTATCAAAATGCAGGCGATATTTCTCAGCCGGATTTTGTTTTGATGTATATGCCGATTGAAACTTCTGTAAATCTGCTATATGAAGATCAGGAGCTTATCAATAGTGCATACAAATCAAATGTCATAATTGTAGGAACTTCATCATTACTCACTACAATAAGACTTGTAAATCAACTGCTTGCACAAAAGAAACAAAATGAAAGCGTACAGCAGATTGTGAATGCCGGAACAAATCTTTATGAAACATTTGTTCAATTCTGCGAAGACCTTACTGATGTTCAAAAGAAATTTGAAGGATTAAGTTCGCAGCTTACAAAAACAATAAACAGATTTAAACGCGGTAACAAGAATAAACCAAGCCTGTTTTCTCAGGTTGAAGCCCTAAAAGATTTTGGTATTAGTACGATAAAAGAGATTCCTGCCGGACTTCTTGAACAGGTTGAAGATATTGAAGAACACAAAGAAGATGATTGTTTGGAAGGAGTTTTTTCAAATGACTAAAATACTTGTTGTTGATGACGATAAGGCAATTAATGAACTTATAAAAATAAATCTTGAGCTTCAGGGATACGAAGTGTCTCAGGCATTCAACGGGACAGAAGGGTTTGCTAAAGCAAAACAGGAAGAGCCGGCATTAATTGTATTGGATGTAATGATGCCTGAGGTTGATGGATACACTGTTGCCCAAAGAATCAGGCAAGCTGATGAAATTTCTGACACACCAATTATTATGCTCACTGCTTTGTCAGAACTAAATGATAAAGTAAACGGATTTAATATCGGTATTGATGATTATTTGACAAAACCGTTTGAAATTGATGAATTGATTGTCAGAGTTAGAGCGTTATTAAAACGGACAAAACAGATTCCAAAATCATCCGCGGTAAGAGAGCTATTAACCTACAAAGAAATTACACTGCTCCCTGAAACATACAGCGTTAAAATTAATGATAAAGTTCAAAAACTTACTCCTATTGAGTATGATATTTTTAATCTGTTATTCCAAAACCATGGCAATATGGTTTCCGGTGCAAAACTTTTAAAAGATATTTGGGGGTATGACCCCGATGACAATGTTGAAACAATTCGTGTTCACATAAGACATCTGCGCTCAAAGATTGATAAGATTTCTGACGGCAAACAGTACATAGAAACCATATACGGCGGCGGTTACAAATTAAATGTATAGTTTTGTAACAAATTTTATAAACTTTGAAATTCAATCTTTTTTAAATACTTTATATATATGAGATGAGGATATGGACACAACAGAATAAGATGGAGTATTTGAATGAACGAATCAAATTTGTGCGTATCTATCCCTATGGAATTAAAAGTATTTTGTAAAAAGACCGAACATGTATTTATTTCAAAAGTACCTAAAATGCAAAACAATTTCGGAATAAAACTGTTTAAAAAACCAAACGGCGAAATTGAATATGCAGCTTACTATTCTGATAGCGGAGAACTTGTAAAAAAAGTATTTTATGACGGGTTCAAAATTATTACAATCGAACATTTCAGAAACGGAAAATTACATTTAAAAGAGTATTTTAGTTCTGACAAACTTATACGAAAAATTAATTATGATAAAAATTTAAACATTACCTCTACTGTTGAATACAATTACAATAGACAAGACAAAATCTCTTCTGTTAAAAAAACATTAGACAAAAACATATACTTGGTCGAGTACGGATATGATGAACTCGGACGTGTAAACAGCCGAAAAATTCACTTCAACGGTGAATGTATAAACGAACAGAAATATCGTTTTGATATCTTAGACAGAATTGTAAATTATTCTGACAACAACCAAAATGTAAATGTTTTACAAATAAGCCCCAAGAATGAGTTGATATATTACAAAATAATTGATAAAATGAATAATGAAATTAGTGTTATAAATCACTTTAATACAAACGGGTACCAAAATACAGATATTTCTCTAAACGGTCATACAATCTCAATAACAGACAGGAGTTATGTAGATAATATCATGCTTAAAAAACCTTACACATCAGAAGACGATTTAGATTTGATAATATCAAAAATGTTAAATAATAATACGTCTGAATTTAAAACAACAAGAACAAAAACTGATTCTTTAGACGATATGATTAATTGCAGCATTCAAAGCAGAACTCTTCCGATATCTATAAGAAAAAGATTACTTTATAACATGTCTCTAAATGCGTCATAACATTTACAATAAACCTCTTTTATAGTATAATAAACCATGGTTTTAGAGAGATTATTATCAGGAGGTTTTTATGAAAGAAGAATTTACAACAAATGCAAGACGCTGGTACGACAAGGATCCTGTTTTATCTTCTGCGATGAAAACTCTTGAAGAATCAGATGATGAAACACAGATTAAAGTTGCTATTAACTTGATTAAAATTATTACGGAACATCATTTGTCCAGTACTGAATATGAGTCAGTTGAAGATATTGTATCAGCTACAGAAGATGTTCTGGATGACTCAAAACACGGAAGATGGTACGACCTTGACGGAACTCTTAGAACCGCAATAAGTTTATTACAAAATTGTCCGGAATCAACTCGTCACATAATAGCTAAAGAAATGGCAAAAAACATCGTAGAAACAATCAAAAAAGAAGACGATGTCGATGATGTTGAAATAGAAATTCCGGAAGTCTAATCAGATACCAGTCTCTCAAACCCATAAGACAAATCTTCCTGATTCAAATTTATCATAGGAAGGTTATATTCTTCTGCCAGCTGCGCTACTTTTGGGTCATAATTTATTGCAAGAGTTTTTACTCCGGATTTTAATCCGGCAACGTTCGCATGAAATCTCATCGCAACGAGATATTCCAAATTTGATACAGTGTTTATAACACCGTCCATATCAAGATTAAATTTTAATTTCGGAGCCAAGCCCTCTTGTCTTAAAAGCTCTGCAAAACGTGAACATACTTTGGCATCAATCTTGTCCTGTAAAGAAAAAACGATTATTTCTTTTTCACTAAAGTATGTTTTTATTTGTTTTGCCAAGCGAATCATAAATTCTTCGGTTAAAGTTTCAAAACCCCTTAACTGTACTCCTACACAGCCGGTTTTTTGCAATCGGGGAAACTCCATTTCTAAAACAGGGTCATTTACCGATTCAGATTGAATTCCCCAACTCTTCAAAAGATTTTGAGATAATTTATCCCGAACAGAAATCTTTGAAGCATGTTTTAAAGCTGCTGCAGTCAAAAGTTGCCCAAACCTTGATTTTATCGGACCAATGCCTTGTGCAAATATTTCAACTTTTTTATTCAAAATCAAAGCTGCATATATTACTCCCAGATAATATATCAAACTTTTCAGGCTTGTAACGTCCTGAAGTAAACTCCCGCCTCCCGAAATCAAAACATCTGATTCGATAAGAGAAGGTAAAAAATTCAACATTCCGCAAGAAGCGACCCCATGAATACGCATAGTTTTTTCAGGATTAGAGGAAATCAATGTAACTCTTTCCGCACCGGATTTTTTTAGTTTTTCACTCAAAACATGCGCTATAGCTTCATCACCAAAGTTATCAAATCCTATATATCCGGAGACAATATACTTTGTCATTATTGAACATTCTCCATAACAGTTTTTATATAAGGAATCGCCTGTATTGCTCCATAATTCTGGGTCTGCAGACCTGATACAACAGATGCAAATTTTGTAGCATCATTAGGGGTATAACCATTTGTTATTGCATACAAAAATCCGCCGTTAAACACATCACCGGATGCCGTTGTATCTATTGCTGTAGTTGTATTATAAAATTCTGTAAAACTGACTTCTCCTTTGTATCCCGTATAATACCCGTTATCAATATGTGATTTTATAACAACAATTTTTACACCTTTATCCCAAAAATATTTCATTATCATATCTACGGAATCCATTTCATAAAGTCTTAAGGAATCTTTTTTAAGACTTAAAAAGATTATGTCTGTGTAATCAACAATTTCTTCCAAAAATTCTTTTGTTTCACCGGAGTTCATAAAACAGGATGTATAATTAGGGTCATACGCAGTTAAAATATCATTTTTTTTTGCGAGTCTAAAACTTTCCCTAACAAGTTCTCTTGAGCTTGCGCTCAAAGACTGAACAACGCCTGTCGAATAAATAAGCTTTAATTTTTTAATCGTATCCTCCGTTAAATCTTCTATAGAAAGTTTCGTTGCTGCGGTTTTTCTTTTATAGTAAAGTATTTCTTTTTTATCCTGAGTTTTTGATACTATATACATGCCATTTTGTTCGTCATTCGTTTTAATAAGTGATGTATCAATATTTTCTTTTTGCAAACTGGAAATAATAAATTCGCTAAAGCCATCATTACCGACTTTTGTAATATAAGCCGGAGAACCGCCTAATCTTGCAATTGCAACAGCTGTTGTAACAGTATCTCCGCCAAAAAACTTATTTAAAGTAGAACTTTCCGCCAATGTTCCGTTTGAAGAAAGCTCTATCAAGCATTCACCAATTATACCTACATTTACTTTCTGTTGTTCCATTTTGAATAATCCTTTATTTCTTTCAGAATTTCACGTGTTCTAATAGTAATTTCTTTTGAAGAAAAACCCTGATAGAAATCACGTCCTACGCCGACAGCTGAGGCACCGGCTTTAATATATGTAACAACTTCATTAAGCTTTATGTTTCCCATCGGCATTAAGTCTAAAAACGGCATTTGTCTGAGAATATCATGCACATACTGAACACCGCCCATCGCTGCTGTCGGAAAAAGTTTAATTAACGGTATTCTGGATTTCCAGGCATTGTATGCTTCGTTTGCGGTTGTTGCACCTGCAATAAACGGGACATGTAAATTCTTAGAAATCTTTATCAAACTCATTTGAAAAATCGGTGAAGAAAATAACTCCGCACCGGATTTAAATGCAGCATCTGCCTGCATTGAAGTAATGATACCACCGGCGCAAACATGCATAAATTTTGAAACTTCGTTAATTGCACTGTATATTTCCGGATGTTCTATATTCATTTCTAATACTTTGATTCCGCCATCTGCCAATGCATGAGCAACCTCAATTGCCTGAGCAGGGTCCTTTGTTCTGATTATAGGATAAACTTTTGCCTTTTTTATTATTTCTATATAATTTTCACTCATTTGTATGTATCCTTTTTCCCCGCTTCATTATATCATAAATAATATGTAACTAAGAATAACGGGATTATTATGAACAAAATTAAATATTTTTCTATTTCTATAATTGTCTTACTTTTATTAAGTTTTGTCTACTTTGTTACATATAATTTTGTAGAACCGAAAACTTATGATTTTATGACAAAACATGTACTTACTGAAAAACTATCCTTCGATAAAGAAAAAAATGTATACGGGCATGACGATATTATTCTGGTAGTTATTGATGATATAACAGCTCAAAAATACAGATGGCCCTGGAAAAGAGAATTATTTTGCAAAATATTTGACTACTTTTTAGATTATGCACACCCCAAAATAATAGTACATGACGCTCTTTTAGCAACTCTTGATACAGAAAATCCGGAGTCAGACAAAAAATTATTTAAAACTTTCGGCAGGTTTAATAATCTGGTTGAGGGTTTTATGTTAAATAATTACGAATGGGATGATGCTGAAAAAGGTAAGATTTATGATAAAAAATTCGAAAAGAAATTTGGTCTTAAGAATTATATTTCGGAAATTGAATTTAAATCAGATTGGCTTAATAGTCTGGTAGCTTTTCCTGATGAATATTTTAATACAATTAGTGATGTAGGTTCTGTTATTGTTGATTCCGGTTATATAAATAATTATGTATTCAAAGATGATGTAATAAGAACTTACGATTACCTCGTATCATATAAAAACAGTCTATACCCTTCACTTGCTCTGCAAACATTTATTAAAATGAACAATTATCCGCAAATAATTGTAAAAAAAGATACATTTGAATTTCCTGATTATAATTACAAAATAAAATTCAATAATAATAATTACAGAATAAACACTCCTATAAAATTTTATAAATTATCAAACAGCGTTTATTCTCACCAAACAGTTTCTGCCCTGAGCGTCATGGATTGTTATGACAAATCGGTTCAAGCAAAAAAAGATGTATGTAACGGTGCGGATTTCTTTAAAGATAAAATTGTAATAGTAGGCGCAAATGTAGCAGCCGGCGAAGGATTGTGGGATACTGCGAATACTTCTATGAGTGCACGACAGGCGGGAGTGGACATTCAGGCTACAGCAATTGATAACATTGTACATAATGATTTTCTGAAAATTTTACCTCAATGGTTAAATATACTAATCATGATAGTTATAATGCTCTTTATATATTACACAATCAGAACACACGAACTATTCAAAGCAATAACTCTTACCCTTTCAACAATAATTTTGTACATACTCTCAAGTGCCGTTTGTTTTTATCATGCAATTATCGTCAATATAGCAGCACCGACAGCGATGTTTATTGTTACAATGATTATTGCCTATGTACACAGATACACTATAGAAAATAAAAACAAGAAGAAAGTGGAAAACCTCTTAGGTAAATATATGTCAGAAGACGTTATGAAAAATTTAATCCAAGATATTGACAACCTCGGGCTGGGCGGGAAAAAAGCAATAGTTTCAGTCTTATTTTCTGATATAAGAGGATTTACTTCAATGTCGGAAAAAATGTCCGCAGAAGAAGTTATGACAAACCTGAACGAATATTTTTCGGCAATGGAGCCTATTGTAAGAAAACATAACGGAATTATTAACAAATTTATCGGAGATGCCGTAATGGCAATATTCGGTGAACCTATCCATGATGAAAATCATGCACAAAATGCCGTCCTTTGCGGATTAGAAATGCTGCAGAAAGTTCAGGAGCTGAACAAACAATGGGAAGAAGAAGGAAAACAAAAAATTGAAATTGGTATAGGTATCAATACCGGTGAAGTTTTTGTTGGCAATATTGGTTCTGAAAAAAGAATGGAATATACTGTTATCGGTGATACAGTAAATCTTGCAAGCAGACTGGAAAGCTACAATAAAACATTCAACACAAAAATGTTAATAAGCGCATCTACGTTTGAAGAATCAAAAAATATTGTTGAAGCAAGAGAAATTACTGATGTTGAAATCAGAGGAAAAGCTAATAAAATAACTATTTATGATATAATAAAACTGCAAAATGAAGCTTATTAATTTTTTTAAAAATATAAATAAAATAGCTGTAATATTTTTAATTTGTACGCTTATATGCGGAATTATAAACATTTTTTGTATATATCAAACTAACTGGGATTTTTTCAGCTACCACTTTTATAACGGATGGGCTTTTCTGAATCACAGATATGATACTGATTTACTTCCCGCTATGTTTCGAACTTATTTTAATCCGCTTTTAGACGGAATTTTATTTCTTGCTATACAAAAATTGAATTTTCATCCGTTTGTTTTTCTTTTTATAACAGGTGCCGGCTATGGACTGCTATTTTTCTGCGCTTATCTTTTATTTGATTTTGTATTCATAAAAAAGAATCTTGAAAAAATTTTTATAATCACCATATTAATACTTCTGACTGTAATGTCTCCGATAATTCTGCTCTCAATGAATTTTGGCGCAAATGATATTTTTTTAAATACGATAGGTTTATTTGCATTCTATGTATTCATAAAAAATCTTTTTGAAAATAATTCATTAAAAAGAAACATATTTTTAATGTTTTCCGGATTGCTTATCGGAAACATAATAGGACTAAAATATGCACTAATCACATATAGTACAGGAATTTTTGCATGCATAATTTTTAATTATAAAAGAATCGAAAAACCAATAAAAACATCTCTGTTAATATATTTTAGTATGTTTTTGGGATTTATGCTGACTGGCGGCTGGTGGATGTGGCTGCTTTGGACAAAATTTCATAATCCAATGTTTCCGTATTTTAACAATATTTTTCATTCTCCTTATGCCGATATCAATTCTGTCTACGGATATGAATTTGTACATCTGCGCCCGAAAAATATTTTACAATTTATTTTTTATCCTTTAAGAAACACTTTAAACGGTAACGTGGGAATTGAAAACTGTTTTTACGATATTAAAATACCTCTGACATTTATTTCATGCATTACTTATTTTGTCATACTTAAATTTAAAAAAATAACTTCTGAAACACTGCAAATAGTTAATCTTCCTGTTTTTAACACAATTGTCATTTTTACCGTTTCCATATACTATACAAATCTTATTCTTTTTGGAAATTTAAGATATATTTTATCTGTATTTGCATTGTCTTCTATTATAATAACCGTCGTTTGTTATATTTTATGCAAAGAAGTAAATAACAAAAAAGAAGGACTATACGGATTTTTAATTATTATACTGACTTTAATAAATTTTATTGATTTGGAAAGCTTCGGTTTATTCAAATATATTTCAATATTTACAGCCATTATAGCCGCATTATTGATATTATTGTTTTACACAAACTACGATAAATTAAAAAACATTTCAAAAAACTTTGCAACAGCATTACTTATAATTTTAATTACAAGTTCTCTGACTATGAAGATGACAAATTCAACATTTTCAAATTTTTATTTTAAAGAAATTGTTACAATCAGAAAAGCAAAAATCAAAGACAATTCACTTGTATTATGCGGAACAATGCTTGCAAATTCTGTAATACCTGAACAAAATCCTAATGCAAAATATATCGGTATGCCTGTTCAAAAAGAATTGGTAAAAAATGGTTTTTGGAATACAAAAACTGTTTATAAAAATATATATTTTTCTGATAAAACATTGGAAAAATATATAAAAGATTTATACCAAACAAATAGTGACGTATATTTTATTTATGCTGAATGGGCGTTAGGTGAAAGAAAAGAAGATTTAAAAATCTACGAAAAAGCTTTGGCAAAATACACAAACGGAAAAGTAAAAAAAATAAATAATTGCAGCAGAATATCTTATTATATTTTTGACAGTAACCAAATATGGAATAACATTTTTATATGTAAAATTAAATAACAAAGGTAAGTAATGAGAAAAAATATTTTTATATTAATGAATTGTTTGTTATTCGGAGGACTATTCGGAATAATCTTCCGAAACAATATCAGCTGGGATTTTTTAAGCTATCACTACTATAACGGCTGGGCTTTCCTTAATGACAGACTAAACACAGATTTTTTTCCGGCGATGTTCAGAACCTATTTTAATCCTGTTCTAGATTCTTGTTTATACTTTTTGATAACAAAACTCAATAACCATCCCTATTTGTTTTTATTCATCTCAGGTTTTAATTTAGGCATGTTCTTGTTTGTTTCATACAAATTTTTTGAATTCATCTTTAATGAAAATAAAGAACAAAAAATATATATTCTCTTTGGTTTAATTTTGACTTTTATTTCGCCTCTGTTATTGATTTGTGTAGATTTTTCTTATTTAGAAATTACACTGTCGATTTTGGCATTTTCCGCTTTATTAATATTTGCAAAAAACATTTTTAAAGAAATTTCTCCTGCAAGAAATCTTATGCTGTTTTTCAGCGGACTCTTAACAGGTGCAACGGTTGGACTTAAATACACAATGTGCACATTTGGATTTGTAACAATTCTCACAATTATACTAAATTATAAATCAATCACAAAACCTCTTAGAACTATGTTTCTGATATTAAGCGGCATGTTCATAGGTTTTCTGATAACTGACGGCTGGTGGATGTGGATTTTATGGAAACAATTTCATAATCCGCTATTCCCTTATTTTAACAATATTTTTCGTTCCGATTTGTGCGACATAAATGCTGTTATGTCTTATGAATTCGTACACATGAGACCTGATAACATTTTCTCTTTTGTTTTTGCGCCACTAATGAATTCCCTGAACGGATGCATCGGGTTTGAATGGTCATATTATGACTTAAAAATACCATTGGCGTTTATTTCTGTATTAATATATTTTTACTTGGTAAAATATAAAAACATAAAAAAACATATAGAGAACATTACAAATTATAAAATATTTAATCTGTTTTTAGTTTTTACAATATTATGTTTTTACATAAATTTGGGAATTTTTGGAAATTATAGATATATAATATCTTTAATTCCGGTTATTTCTGCTGTTATAATCATAATTTGCAGATTAATATATGAACATTTTGATAAGAATACAAATATAAATATTTTTACTTTTTGTCTATTCTTAATTCTCACGATTCCTCTGATTTTATGCTCTCCTCCAAATATGATAAAAACGATTAAAATATTAACAGTACTCTTTTCATGCATTTTTGTACATTTTGCCGCAAAGAACCAAAACTTTTCCGATATAACTAAAAAAACATTTACTGCATTGTCACTGATTCTTATACTGTGCGCTTCAAAAATGTTTTATCCGTTTAACACACTAAGCTTTAAAGACTTTTCTAAAATACTGGAAATACAAAAAATCCAAATGTTAGATAATTCTACTGTAATTTCCGGAACAATGCTTGCAAATTACATAATACCCGCACAAAACAAAAACGTTAAATATATAGGATTTCCGCTTACAAATGAAGACGCTGATAAATGTTACTCAAATACAAATACAAAACCAAAAAACAGATATTTTATAGATTATACTGTCAGTAAAAAAATTGCAAAAATATTAAAAGAGGAAAAAAATATATATTTTATTTACGCGCAAGACGTAATGAGCGAAAACAGCAATGTTTTCAAACTGCATGAAAAAGCTCTTGAAAAATATTCCGGCGGGAAAATCAAACATATAACAAATTGTAAATCTGTTTCGTATACTATTTTGAATCAATATGAACCTTGGAAAGAAATATTCGTTTGTAAAATTAAGTAATGTGATACAATATTTATAAGAGAAGAGAAAATTAGGTGGAAACTATGAAAAATAAAATTATATTGCTTTTATTATCAATGTTATTTATAATACCGGCTTTTGCAGATACTTTGCCATATTATACAAATAACATACCAGCCTCCTCTATCGGTATATTTCAGACAGGAGACAGTTTAACAATTTACAAAGAGCCTGATGAAAATTCACACATTGTTAAACAATTCGACTTTAATTACAAACAAGAATCCATGCCGGACGGAGTTTTTTGTGTTCTTTTAAACGAAAAAAAACTCGGGCTTATGTACGTGACGGACATAGGAGATGACGGCTGGGTAGAACTTTTATATGATAAACATACAGGTGCAAAAGGCTGGGCAAAAACAGAAGACAGATTTCAATTCTTGCCTTGGCTGAGTTTTTACAACATGTACGGAAGAAAATACGGTTTAAGATTGCTTAAAGATGCTCCTGACTCAATAGATGTTTTACACGCAAAGCCGGAAGATTTGGCACAAAATGTTGCAAAAATGCGATATGTAAAACAAATCAGATTAACTGCCGTAAGGGGAAACTGGGCACTAGTATCCGTAGTCGATATTGATAAAACCCCAAAAACCGGTTACATGAAATGGCGGGACACAGACGGAAAGATATACGCATTCCCGAATATCAAATAAATAACTTTTCATACATTTAAACGTTGACTTTTCCGGATACAACATTAAACTAAAAGTGGAAACTAATAAGGAGACTCTGAATATGGGTAAACGCTTAGACGGTTCATCACTTTTTACAGGTATTAACGCAGGTTTGACAAACTCATTCTCACTTTTGTCAAGCCAGTACAGTGACGGACTAACTTTAGAAAACTTGAATGCGGCATTAACAAATACTAATGTTACTAATACAGCTTATGGAGCAACTTTTGCTTCTTACCTGACATCAAACTTTAACGGTGTGGATTCAAATAAAGACGGCAAATTGACAGCTGATGAAGTACAAAAGCTTATGAATAATATTGCGACACAAGGTTTGACAAGAGAACAAATTATATCACTCGGTGCAAGCTCCGGTTTAACAGGCTCACTGCAGGAAACTGTTTTGTCACACTTTGATGATATTGATACAAATCATGACGGAAAAGTGACAAATCAGGAAATTAGTGCTTACGGCGTGAATTCTCAGTTTGAAAAACAAAAAATTGCTGACAAAAACCGCATAGTGAACAATATGTCTCTGTTTTACGGAAGCGATTCGGATAAGTATGAAGGAAGTTTGTTAGATTATCGTTATATGGATGATGAAAGTTAATATTGTGTGTGTAAAATATAAAAAGGGATAAAAAGAGACCTCATAGGTCTCTTTTATTTTTACACAAACAAAAATACGTTTGACAAAACCAAACGCTATACAACATGATTTCTTTAAACCCTAATCAAGCAAATCGCTCAAAATTGCTGCATTTTCTTCAGCTTTTGCATTATTAGAAATTTTTGTTCTCTTTATATAAACTCTTAATGCTTCTCTAATCAATTCACTTCTGGTTCTTTGCTCAGAAGAAGCTACATTGTCTACTCTCGTCAAAAAATCATTTGACATTGAAATTAATACTCTTGCCATATTCCCTCCGATACACAAAATATTATAACATATAAATTTATTATCACAAGTATATACATAATAATACTTCAATTTTGGAACATAATGTTAAGTTTTGTAACACTATATCTTAAAACAGGCAATTTTACATGGTTTTAGAACTTTATATATATAAGAGATACTAAAACGAGGATAAAATCATGTGCATTCCATACTGGCAAGCATTATTAAATACATCCGACTGGGGCATGGCAAATATGCAATGGAATCTCGGCTGGGAAAAAATGAATTTCTGGTCCGGTCTCAACACAGGTTTTATGAATGCAAGCGGTGCAATGGACTGGATTACAAATCCGCAAGTAGCTCTTTGGCAAGCTTCTCAAGCAAATAACGGTTGGAATTTTAATAATAGCGGAAGTATTTTCCCGTCATGGCAGAATATCGGAAACGGTTGGAACATGAGCCCGATGAACCCTTGGGGTAATATGGGCTGGACACCAAGCGGAAATGCGGACGGCGGCAACTCCGGCAAAACAGAAACAACTGCTCAAAAAGAAATAAAGAAAGTAAAATCTGTTTATGATGCAGTAAAGAAAATTGTTAAAAAGGATGAAAACTTCATAGATAATGATATTTTAGTTGCATTTGAAAAAGCATCATCTGATTATAAAGAAGAAACTGATGAAAACGGCAAAACAAAGAAAGTTAAAAAGACAGATGAAGAAAAATTAGCTGATATGAAAGAGGCTATGAAAGCATTTGGTTCTCAAAGATTGAGAATAGCTCTTCTTGAAGAATGCGGATATCGTACCAAATTGGTTGAAGCGGGATTTGATTTTAAAGCTTCTGATAACACTTTGGGAACAGAAGACAGCAGTCTCATAAGTGAACTAGATGCTATGTATACAGATGTTAAATCCGGTAACTATGTTAAATTAAACACTGTGGTCGGTGCCATGAAGTCTGATGATGTTCTTCAATATATCAGCCAATGGAATGAAAAATATAAGACTGACAAAGACAGAAGCATTATTCGTTTGGTAGCTAATAACATGCCATCTAATCCGGGTGCTAACGGAAGAGAAGGATTTAAGGAAGCGATAAATAAGCTAACTGATAATTTATGTGCTAAGGCTTCCGATTATGAATCATACGAAGGCGTAGCAAAATTAAAGAAAGAACTTGGAGATAAACAGGCAGAATTGAATAAGGCATTTGCTGATACAAAAACAACTTCATCAACTTTGAAAGCTAAGATGAACGATGTTGCAACAGCTTTTGAAGCTCTTTATGCAAAAGTAAGAATGCAGGAAGCTGCAGCAATCAGTAAAGAAATTAAAGATAAATATGCTGAAACTATGAATAGTATTGTCGAAGGTACTATTCCTAATGATATTATAGTTGATGAAACAAAGGCAGATTTGACAAGTGAAGGTCTTAAAGCTCCTGCTGCGGATGAAATTAAAGAACCTAAATACAAACAGAATGTTTCAGATAATAATGAAGAAGAACCAGAAGTAAAAACTTGGAATCAGGATGTCAGCAGTACAACAGAAAATAATATACAAAAACTTATAGATAGTGGTGTTTTGGAAGAAACAGACAGCACGGATCCGAAAGTTTATTACAGCAGTGAGTACAAACGTTACTACACAATTAAAGGCGGAAAATTATACAGATTAAACAATAACGTTAAAGAAGTCACTAAAAACGGTTTTGTGAAACTTAAAGACGGTAAAGAAGTTTCTGTAAAATCAGCAATATCGAATCAACAAGCTATTATTGATGCAATGGTAAGAAAAGCTGACGACTCAAAAACAACAGCTTCGGCAATTGCAAACGAAGAAGACGGAGCTTATGATTTGGGATATGAGGTTGCACAGGATTTAATTGGTTACACAAATAGCGAAGAACTTACGAACGTGAAAAATTCACTTGCCGCTATAAATAAAAATAATGTTCAATCATTCTTAGATGGATATTACGCTAATGACGGTGGTGGAAATGGATTATTTTTACAATTAGCATTAGAAACAACTAAGCTTAAAAATAGTGATGTTGTTCCTGTAATGCGTGCTATTGTTGATGCCGTACCTGATGATTTGAGAAATACCAAACAATTCAGAACACTGCAAAGAATTTGCAGAATGTATGAGCGCAAAGATGGCAATTCCGATTTCAAAATGTCTCATGGTGATTTGGGCTGGGGCTGGAACAGAATCTGGGGTATTGATGACTTAGATCAATTTGATGACGCTGTAGAAGCTTTATTCCAATTAAAAGACAGTGCCGATGAAATTGAAGAAAAAAATAATACAAAAACTGAGGATGAAACTTCGTCAGGAGCAGAAGCATCATAAAACATGTTAATCTGTAGGTTGGGTGCAACCCAACAACCGAGTCCGTAGGTTGGGGTTTCTACCCCAACAACTAAAAATAAACAACAAAATAAAAAAGGAGAAAAGCGAAATAACAAAGAATTGATATAGATGTAAGATTGGTATTCTCTAAATAATCCGGAGGAAAAACCTCCGGTTTTATTTTGCCGGTAATGTTTAACCACCCTTCTCCAAAGGGGCGAGGGTTGGGGTGAGGGGTAAATCAATTTAAATTATATTGACCCTCACCCGCATCATCAACTCTAAAGCCCACTCATTCTTAATAAAACACTCATTCACATAATCACTCAATCACTTCTTTATTTGTATCATTATCACTGTATGTGGTATAATTAATATAAATTTATTAGCAAAAGGGGGAGGGAGTATGTTATTACATACAATTGAAGAAGTTAGAGCCGAAGTAAAAAAATGGCGCAAAGAAGGTTTGACCGTAGGAATTGTACCTACTATGGGCGCTCTGCATGCAGGACATTTGAGTTTAATAAAAAAAGCAAAACAAACCTGTGACAAGGTTGTAGTTTCTGATTTTGTAAACCCGATTCAATTTGGACCTTCTGAAGATTTTGACAAATATCCGAGAACTCTTGACGAAGATGTTAAGTTGTGTAACTCTGAAGGCGTAGATATAGTGTTTGCACCGTCAGCAGATGAAATGTACGGGGAGGGACAAAGACTTTCTAACGACACACTCACATACGTTTGTCCTCCGTTTTTCTATGTAAACACTCTTTGCGGGAAATCCAGAACGGGGCATTTTGACGGAGTTTGTACGGTTGTTTTAAAATTGTTTAACATAGTTCAGCCGGATTACGGATTCTTCGGGCAAAAAGATGCTCAACAGGTTATAATAATCAAAAAAATGGTCAAAGATTTGAACGTCCCGATTACGATTGTACAATGTCCGATTGTTAGAGAAGAAAGCGGGCTGGCTTTAAGTTCCAGAAACAAGTATCTTTCAGAAGAAGGCAAAAAAGATGCTCTTGTACTGAGTAAAATTCTTAACAATTTGAAAACTTGTTATTCAAAAGGTATAAAAGATGTTAATGCCTTAAAAGAAACTGCATATAGCTTTTTAAACGAAAAACACGATTTAGAATATTTGGAAATTGTAGACAAAGACACCCTTGAAGATAAAAAACAAGCGGATGACAACTCTATTGCACTCATTGCCTGCAGGGTTGAAGGTGTAAGACTCATTGATAATATTTATCTGAAGGAGGAAGTTTAATGCACGAATTCATTATAGGTATTTTTAATTTTGTAAAAAGTACATTATATTTTTTCAGAATAGTATGCGTTTTTTGTATACTAATGCTTCTTCTTTACTGGATACAGAACCTTACTCACGCGACATGGGCTTGGATAGGTTTTATAAAACCTTTTTTGGACTGGCTTTTAGAAGAGGCTAACAAAATTTACTCTGTCTCATTCGATTTGTGGGGCGCAGTATTTGAATTCAAATACCTTAGTGCATTAATTATTCTTGTTATTTCATCATATGTTCTTAAACTGGTTGAATTTTTAGTCGGAGTTGTTGAAAATATTTACCGCGGAACACGCATGCTATGTAAAAAAACAGAACAAACGTTGATGAATAAACAACTTCACGAAGATGTAAAAAAAGAAGAACTAAAACTCACTAACTATTCTCTTCTTATAAAAACGAGAATCAAAAAGAAATTTTCGCATCAGGAAATATCTATAAATCTTGATGAACAAAACAAAATCATGACAGATTTTATTAAAGAAAAAACTTCTAAAGCGCCTATGTCCTTTGGTGGTGCTTATATGTATCAATTTAATGATTTTGAACATATTGATACAGTTTTAGATATAATGTTTAAACTTCTGAACTCTTCAGCACCGCTGGATTATGCAATAACAATTCAGGTAGGGGACAACCTGAATCAATTGGGGAAACTGCTTGAGCTGGAACATTACGGGCAAGTTACAATGGCTGCAGATACGGCATATAGATACAAATACAACACAATCCACAGATATCAAACCGCACAGGTTGGATTGTTCCAAACAGGAGAAAAAACTCTCGAAGTACATGAATTTAAGCCGATTCTGTAGTATAATAAATCAGGTCACATAAAAAAAGGAGCAGGGATATGAGATACGATGCAGGTGAAGTTATTACGGCAATGGTAACACCTTTTAATGAAAAAAGAGAAGTAGATTACGACAAGGTGGAAGCTTTGGCTGCACATCTTATTGCAACAGGCTCAGATGCTGTTCTTGTAAACGGAACAACAGGTGAAACCCCGACTCTGACGTTTGAAGAAGAATTGGAAATCTTATCAAGTGCAAAGCGCGCAACAGCAGGAAAAGCTAAAATCATTATGGGTGCAGGCTCAAACTCAACAGAAACTGCCGTAATGATAGCAAAAAGAGCTGAGAAAGAAGGTGCAGACGCAATTCTGAGCGTTGTTCCTTATTACAACAAACCTTCACAAGCAGGTATGATAGAGCACTTTTCTGCTGTAGCTGAGGCTGTTGAACTTCCTATAATTTTGTACAATATTCCGTCAAGAACCGGCGTTAATATGTCAGTAGAAACAGTTAAAACGCTGGCAAGAAAATATCAAAATATTGTTGCTTTAAAACAAAGTTTTGGCGATATGGATACTATTACCGAACTGAGAATGTCTTGTCCTGCCGATTTTGCGATATATTCAGGAGATGACAGTCTGACACTTCCTATGCTTTCACTGGGTGCGCACGGCGTAATCTCTGTTGCATCACATCTTTTTGGTGTTGAAATCAAATCTATGATAAGAAACTTCAAAACCGGCGATGCGGCGACCGCTAAAAACATGCACCAGAAACTTTATCCGATATTTAAAAAGTTATTTATGGCGCCAAATCCTGTTCCGGTGAAAGCTGCACTGGCATACAAGGGCATAATTGAAGATTTCGTAAGAAGACCGCTGGTAGAATTAACAAAAGCAGAAAAAGCGGAATTAATCTTTACGCTTGATTCTATATAGGGCAAGCGTTTTATGGACGATTTTAAACACTATACAGTTATGTTAAATGAAGCAGTGGACGCTCTTGAATGTCAGGACGGAAAGATTTATGTTGACTGCACTCTGGGAGGAGGCGGACACAGCGAGCTTATACTTAAAAGAATTCAGCCATCCGGTAAATTGTTTTCATTCGACATTGATGATGAAGCTATAAATCACTCAAAAGAAAGATTAAAAGATTACAAAAACTTAACAATAATAAAATCATCCTATACAAATATTAAATCAGAATTAAAAAAACATGGTATTGATAAGATTACAGGCGGTGTCATTCTTGATTTGGGGGCGTCTTATCATCAGCTTACAAAGGCAGAGAGAGGATTTTCTTTCTCAAAAAATGCGCCATTAGATATGCGATTTGACATGGAGTCTGATTTTTCTGCTTATGATTTAATAAATACATATAAAGAAGCAGATTTGGTGAGGATTTTCAGCGAGTATGGAGAAGAAAGATTTTCAAAACGGATTGCAAAAAAGATTGTTGAAACTCGAGCAAAATCGCCAATTAGGACTACGCAGGAATTATCTGATTTGGTTATTGCTGCTACTCCTCACATCAAAAGTTCTATACACCCTGCTACAAGAGTGTTTCAGGCTATCAGGATAGAAGTAAACAATGAGTTAAAAAATGTAACAAAAGTTCTTAACGATATATTGGATTTATTAGAAGTCGGTGGTATAATTTCATGTATAAGTTTTCATTCTTTGGAAGATAGAATAGTTAAAAATATTTTCCGTTATGAAAGCCAAAAGTGCAGATGCAATGATATGATTTGCAAATGCAAGCCGCCAAGAATAGAGCTTGTAAATAAAAAGCCTATTATGGCAAGTGTTGAGGAGATAAAAGAAAATCCGCCTTCAAGAAGTGCTAAATTAAGAGTTGTCAGATGTATTAACAAATGGTAACAGGCAGGAATTGAGAGTGGTTGGGAGTTAAGGATAGAAATATCCGCAGGGAGTAGATTTGGTTACTGCTTTAAAAGTAAATAACAATTCAGAATCAAAGCTGGATAACTTCATAAAGAAAATTTCAGGTGACACAAAACGTGAGTATGTGTATGAAGAATATACAACTCCGCGCAAGTCTTTTGTAGACAAATCTATTCAAAAACTGGCTGTTAATAGTATAATAGAAGGGTACTTTCCAAAAGAAAATCTGGTAAAAGATATGGCAATAAAAAGAGTTAACAAATCTTTATGCATAATACTTAGTATACTTATTGTAGTTGCTGTAATAAGTTACTATTTTGTTATATCTTGTGAAATGAAACTCAATGATTTGAGCAGACAAACTGTTATCTTAAATAACGAAAATGAAGAATTACAAAATCGTCTTGACAGTCTGAAATCATTCAACAACGTAGATAAAACATTCCAGCAAAATAACATGCTGAAACGTTCCGGACAGGTTATTGAAACAAATGAAATTCCTTCCGCAACAGAGGATTCCGTTAAAAATTCTTCCGGCAAACAAATCTTTAATTATGCAATAGGTTTTTAGATGTTCAAGCTCGTATGCGGTGCAGGAAATGAAGATGCAGAAAGCGTAAAAAGGCTTGTTTTTGTATACGCAAAAGCAGGATGTAAGTTTTTTGACATATCAGCCAGAAAAGAAATTCTGAATGCCGCAAAAGAGGGCGCAAAAAATGCAGGCGCTGCAAATGTAAGATATTGCGTAAGTGTAGGTATAAAAGGTGACCCGCATATTTCCAAGGCTTTTATTAATGAAGAAAAATGCACAAAATGCGGTAAATGTGTTGATATATGCCCGAACGATGCTGTAAAAACCCCGCCTTTCGTATATCAAGAAAAATGTATTGGGTGTTCAAAGTGTGAAAAAGTTTGTCCCGAAAATGCAGTAAAAATGAGAGATAAAGACGTAGATATTTCACAAATTTTGCCGGAAATGATTAAAGATGGTGTGAGCGTCATAGAATTGCATATTATGGGACACGACGCAGCTGACCTTGAAAAGAAATGGAAAATTATAAACGACTGCAACCCAAAGTACGCATCCATTTGCATTGACAGAGAAAATTTCGGAAATAAAGAGTGTCTGGACAGGATAAGAAAAATGATTTCAGTAAGAGACCCTTTTACCACAATAGTTCAGGCGGACGGAATCCCGATGAGCGGAGGAGACGACAGTTTTAAGACAACTCTGCAGGCGGTGGCAATGGCGGAAATTATTCAGAATGCGAATCTGCCTGTTCTTATCATGATATCAGGAGGGACAAACTCTAAAACTGCCGCACTTGCAAAACAATGCGGGATTAATTATTGGGGTATCGCAATCGGTTCATGGGCAAGAAAAATTGTTAAAGAATACGTAAATTCAGATGATTTCTGGACAAATACCGAAAAACAAGATCGAGCGGTTGAAATTGCAAAAAAACTTATTACTACATCCGTGTAGCTTGCAGTATTGTACTATCTTCAACAGGCTGAATATCAATTTTTGAAAGATTTCTGGTTGCTTTTGCAAATTTGAATGCCCCCGGAGGAGTTGTTAAAGAAAGCGAAATTCCAAAACCCGTAAGCAAGCCTGCAACAATACCTGCAACTGAGGATAACACTTTCTTTGTCGTTCCGGCTTTTCGCATCATAAGAAGCGGGGCTGCTGCACCAATACAACCACACGCACCGATTGCCAGTCTGGATAAATTCTTTCTTCTCTTCAAGTCCTCAGGCTTTGAATTTTTTGCAACATAATCATGAATCTTTGGCGCTGTACTCATAATATCAATATATGACTTTTCAAAAGTATCGACATCTTCTTTTGCAACACTCATTTTTCCGGCTTCCTTACCTTCAGAATCTATAACTCTGTATACAACACGACCGTCACTTCCCTGAGAAAGACGCTGAATATTTCCGTAAGGATTTGCTCCGCTTACTGCATTCACCATAAAATCACCTTCACACTTTGTATTATATTTATAAACGTTTTTTTCTGCAAAAATTTGCTATTTTGTTAAGAAAAATTTACATTAAAAATTGCCATAATTACACAACAGGGTAAATTTATATGTACTGAAATTAGCCAGCCGTCATCAGTTTTTCTAACACTCATGCCTTCGTATTAAAAAACTGTCTTCACCCTTTAATAAAGGATTTGAAATTGCTAAAATTAACAAAACCATTTCCAAAACAAAAAGCCGCAAATCGTTGCGGCATTAACTCGTTAGATAAAGGAGTGGAGGAGAAAATAAAGAAAAGAGATTATATATGTATATACCACATTATATACTTTTTATAACACATGTCATTTGATATTGTTACAAAAATTTACAAAATAGGGTAAAAATGTTGTTGTTGCAAGATTTTTTGATGTATAATTTTCTAGGTTGAGGAGGATGCCGATGATAAATGTGGCAGTTTGCGGTGCGAACGGAAAAATGGGGCAGCAGGTTATAAAAACGGTTAATGATGCTGAAGACATGACTGTTGTTGCAAAAATTGATATCAATAACGGCGAATTTGCAACCATAAAGGATGCAAAAGATTCTGTTAATATTGATATTCTTGTAGATTTTACCCAGCCAAAGTCTATATATGAAAATGCTTTATATTGTTTATCAAATGGCATAAATATTGTGATTGGGACAACAGGTTTAACGGATGAACAAATTAATGAACTAAAAAAGCTGTCAGAAAGCAATAAATTGGGATGTTTAATTGCTCCAAACTTTTCTACCGGCGCGGTTTTGATGATGAAATTTGCACAAATGGCTGCAAAGTATTTTAATAATGCTGAAATTATTGAACTTCATCATAATCAGAAGAAGGATGCGCCGTCCGGAACTGCCGTTAAAACAGCACAGATGATGGCGGAAGCAAACAACGAGTTTACAACTGGCAATTGTGCAGAAGTCGAAACAATTCAGGGCGCAAGAGGAGCAAATTCTTATAACAATATCCACATTCATTCCGTCAGAATGCCGGGGTTTATGGCATCACAGGAAGTCATATTCGGCTCAAACGGTCAAACTTTAAAAATCAGACATGATTCCACTGACCGCGAATGTTATATGCCGGGGGTGCTTTTAGGGATAAGGCATATTGCAGAAAATAAAAAATTTATATACGGACTTGATAATATAATGTAAAACGCAGGTTATGAATACCTGCAGGACAAAAATAAAAGGAAGCAGAATGAGAAAACCAAGAATAGCAATTTTGGGCGCAACGGGAGTTGTTGGAAGAGAAATTACAAAAATTACAGACGAATTGGGAGTGGAATTTGAAAGTATTAAATTCCTTTCAAGCGCAAAGAGTGCCGGAACAAAACTTCAGTTTCAGGATAAAGAATATACTGTAGAAGAAGCAAAACCGGAAGTTTTTGACGATGTGGATATCGTTATGGCATCAGCAGGAGCTTCAACCAGCAAACTTTTTGCACCGGAGATTGTTAAGCGCGGAGGGATGATAATTGATAATTCTTCAGCTTTTCGTATGGAAAAAGATGTTCCGCTTGTTATTGCGGGGGTAAATGATGAGGATTTAAGACAGCATAAAGGTATTGTTGCAAATCCAAATTGTTCAACTTCACAATTAATGCTTGTTCTTGAACCGTTAAAACAATTTGATATAAAAAGACTTATCGTTTCAACTTATCAGGCTGTATCAGGCGCAGGACTTGCGGCTATAAATGAATTAAGAGAAGACAGCGTTGCGAGACTTGACGGTAAAACTTATGAAAATAAATGTTTCAAAAAACCGATTTCTTTTAACGTAATTCCGCAGATTGATGTATTTTGCGAAAACGGTTATACAAAGGAAGAAATGAAGGTTGTGAATGAAACCAGAAAGATTTTGCACTTTGATGAAAGCGTAAAGATTTCCTGCACAGCAGCAAGAGTTCCGGTATTCAACTGCCACTCAGAGGCTGTTGATATTGAATTTGGCAAAGATGTTACACCGGAGGAAGTCAGAGAAATTTTAAAGAATTCATACGGTGTAGAAATTATAGATAATCCTGAGAACTATGAATATCCGACAACTAGAGATGCTGACAAGGTTAATCCTGTATTTGTCGGAAGAATCAGAAAAAATATTGCCTTCGACAGGGGGATTTCTTTATGGTGTGTAGCTGATAATTTAAGAATAGGTGCAGCATTAAACACTGTAAGAATTTGTAAAAAAGTTATAGAAATGGGTTTATACAGGGGATAGGTTAAGACAATGAAAATTTTAAAAATTAATCCAACAGACATACATATAACTCCGACAGATAAAAAAATTAAAAAAATCAGAGCTTTCGTAGAAAAATTAGGGCCGAGCGGACTTCCTGTTGAAATGCCGGTTGAGCGTAATATTTATCTTGAAACTGCAGCTGACACATTTGATAAAATCAAAAACAGAATCCAGCTTGCGGTAGAAAGAATATCCACAAACAAATAATAATCTCAAATAGCCTTTCTAATAATCTTCTCTTCCTCTGGATTTGAGGTATTCACGGATTTGATTGAGGGAGAATTGGATAATTCTTGTGATTCTGGATGGAGAAAGACCTATCATGTTTGCAATATCTTTTGCCTGCATGTTTCTGTAAAAACGATACTCAACGACTGTTCTTTCTTTTTGGGGCAATTTTGCGATAGCTTGTTTGATAAGTTTTGACATTTCAATAATTTCTGCCTGTTCATCCGGCATGGCAGAAGGGTCTTTGATAAAGTCGAATGGTGACGCATTATCTGTAGCTGCAGCTGCAAGACCATCTATGGATAAAATTGTTTCATAAACAGCTTCTCTGACTTTTGTCGGTGATATTGCAAACCCCATATCCTCGCTGTTTTCTTGTGAAGAGTCAGATGTATAGTTGTCAGTACTTCCTTCTTCTTCTCCGTCACCCTTATGTTTCAGGGTATACCATTTATAACGGTGTCTGAGTTCGTTACGGATAGCCCATTTTACGGCAGTTCCTATATAAGCATCATTATAACGGGCAAGTTGTTCTTCTGTTTTATCTTTGATAAGTGATTGTATGGCAAGAATACCTATGCTAACCAGCTCTTCATACTCAATCATGTGGTTAGGCATACGTCTGTGTTCTACACGTGCAATTTTTTGTACAATACCTACGTATTGGTTTAATAAAGTCTTTGTATCCATCTTCTCTTATCAAACTAACCTTTCTTTATCTTAACTTGATTTTCAATATTTTTCAAGATTTGGAAGTCATCTATATATATGAAAAATTTTTTATACATCAAAATATTTATTTTGGTGTATAAAATGTTTCCTTTAATGAATGCTACAAAAAAATAAAAAGCAATATAAAAAAATATAGTTTAAAATTTTATTGCTAAAAATATTCATACTTTTTATAAGTTCTAAAACTTACCTGCATAATTCAGATTTTCAGGAGAATACGTTTTCAAATAGTTCACTGCATCATTCGGGGTTTGTGCTATATAATAAAGAGTTCTTACATTTTCTTTTGCAAATCCCTGCTCTATAACGGAATCAAAAAACTTTGCCAGATTATCATAAAATCCTGCTGTATTCAAAAGAACAATCGGTTTTTTATTGTAGCCAAGCTGTTTCTGAACTATCATTTCCGAAAGCTCTTCCAGTGTACCGAACCCTCCCGCAAGTGCAATAATACCATCTGAGCATTCGTCCATTTTTGCTTTTCGTTCTCTCATTCCGGAAGTTAAGTAAAATTCATCACAATCATCAGGATTTCCTACACCAAAATTAACAAGCCGCTCAGGCATAACACCGATTATCTTCCCTCCGTTAGCCTTAACCTGACTTGCACAAGCGTACATCATGCCCAGACGGCTTCCGCCATAAACAATATTCATGCCGTTTTGCCCAAGAAGTTTTCCGACTTCGGAAGCATCCTGATAAAAGTCTTCCAATAAATTATTTGAAGAAGAGGCAAATACGCATATATTCATGAATTAAAACTGCCCCCGATTAGATAATAATTTGAACAGCATAGCCCTGTACCGCTTTTTGCACATTCTTTTTTCTGAACATCCACAGGATCGTTTTTGCAAAACGGTTCAAATCTGTCTGAATATATATTTAATCCGAAAACATCTCTTCCCCAGACGTTTGGACCTTCAACTCCGTTTACGTCATACATTAGATATCCGTACAAATCTCCTTCCGGCTGAGAAAAAAGCTTATATGCGACAACCTTATTTCCGATTGTCTGCTTAAAATTATTGAATCTATACGTATTACTTGGATATGTTCCGTTCATAAATGTAATCTTATACGGTTCAACATCCGATTTTAATTCAACATCCATGACATCAGTAAATGCTGATGTAAAATCAAAATTTTCTTTTTCTTTTTGCATGTTTAATGAATAAAAAATATTTGCAAAATCCTGCTGAACATTTTTCCAAGTAGAAGCATTTTTTGCCTGCATAGTATCATCAAGCGACATCGGTGCAACCAAAAATGCAACTATCAAAAATATTACAAAAAGTATTGAAACCTCTATTATTGTAAAGCCCTGTTTTATAAAATTTTTCATTAGACCTCTTCCCATTTGAATACTCGTCTATGATATTATACCAAATTTTTTATACACAAACAACAAGAAATATTTTGATTCTTATAAATGCATTTATGTAAATTTTTGTAACAATTTTTTATTTTAGCGTTATAAAATGTTAAACATGTGGAATATACAACATGTAAGGTAATATAGTAGTAATGGATTGCTATACCTTAAAAGAAATTTAGAATAACACATGAGAGTTTTTGATTAAGAATAAAACTTCGGCCCAATCTTAACTTGAACAATTTACAAACCTTAGAAAGGAATCAAATATGGAAGCTATTAACACAAGTCACGCATCTGCAATGCTGCAAAAAACTTTAACAGATGCTCTTGACAAAATTTGTTCCCAATCTTCAAAGCAGGTAAAACCTAACGGGTTTAATGTTGCTGATGATATGGGTGCTTGTTCAATGGCAGATGGTATGATGATGGGTGGAATCAATCTTGATTCTATAATGGGAAAAGTGGTTAATTTTAATGATATGCTGGGAACTGCGCAGGATACATTATCACTGATGCGCGCTCAGGGACAGGCTTTATTGGATTTGATTAACAGAGGGCACGAAGAAGGGCACAGTCAGGAAGAAATTGATGCAATGAATGCGGAAGCTGCATCAAGAGTTTCTGAAATTAACAAATTGTTTGAGGGATGCAATTTTGACGGAATAAATCCGTTAAAACAAGTTTTCGGAGTAGAAGTTCCGGAATGGCAAAGTGTTGTAGAACAGGTTTCCGGAGGGGAAGTAAGCCCGAAAGAAGCTGCAACAAATGCTATTACAAATGTTCTTGCGGATATTGATTTTAATTTTGATATGTCTGCAGATTTTGGCGGAAGTTCTCTGAACATGATAGCTTCTGCAAATATTAAAATCGGTTTTACAGATGACGGAGCTTTGCAAATCGCGGTTGATGCAAGTATGGATTTTGATTTATCAGGTGTTGTTGAAAAAGGTGTTCAATCTGATGATTCTTATGACTTGGTAAATAACTTCCTGAACTTGCTTGACGGAAAACAGAATGATGCTTCAGCGGCATCCAAGTTCCTGAACACGATTTTGGGATTTATAGGAATGTCTACAGATGACTTTGTTACGGAAGACGGTTCTTCTTCCGTGTTAAAGGGAAAAATACTTCAACAGGCAACCATAACTCTGGATAATCCCGGACAAATGCCCAATATAGCAATTAATATGTTGTAAAAACATGCGAGTGGAATATATTGTCTGTACCGCTTTTCGATTTAGATTAGCGGTACATTTGTGTTAAAATGCATTTATGGCAAATGTTTTTAAACAGGAACATCCAAAAGGTTTATATTTATTGTTTTTCGTAGAAATGTGGGAACGTTTTTCTTATTATGGAATGCGGGCTTTGATTGTACTTTATATGGTGCAAAGCCTTATGTTTTCGACACAAAAGGCAGGAACTATATATGGTCTGTATACCGGATTTGTTTATCTTACACCGTTAATTGGAGGTTTTCTGGCTGACCGGTACTTTGGTCAGAGAAAGTGTATAACTGCCGGTGCTGTTTTAATGAGTGCAGGATTGTTTACACTTGCGTTTGCCCCTAAAACTTTATTTTTATTTGCCCTGTTTCTTATGGTTCTTGCAAACGGCTGTTTTAAATCAAATATAAGCTCTGTGTTGGGATTATTGTACGGGAATGACAATAATCGCAAAGATTCTGCGTTTACTGTTTTTTATATGGGTATAAATCTGGGTGCATTTTTATCACCTTTGATTTGCGTAAGTATAGCTGTCAAATTCGGATTTGAATACGGATTTGCGGCGGCTGGATGCGGCATGTTGATTGGGCTGATTGTTTATAAATTATACGAAAATAAATTGCTCGGGGATAAAGGATTAAAACCATTAAAAGTTAAACAAGAGGACACAGTGAAAGACGGTTCCGTGCAAAATCTCTTTGCACTTGTAATACTAATGTTGTTTACGATTCCGTTCTGGATATGTTTTGAACAGGCAGGAAGTTCATTAACGCTTTTTGCCGAATATCAAACAGACAGAAGCTTTTTAGGACACGAAATACCGGCAGGATATTTTCAGTCTTTAAATCCTTTATTTATAATAACTCTTGCTCCTTTGATGTCTTTACTTTGGGAATTTTTAAGAGAAAAATCATGTGAGCCTAGTTCTGTTACGAAGTTTGCAATCGCTTTATTTCTTATGTCATTAGCTTATTTGGTAATGACAATTGCAGGAAGTCAGGCGGGAGAAGTTTCCGCACTATGGCTTGCAGGAGTTTATTTTATAATGACAATTTCAGAACTTTGTCTTTCTCCTATCGGGCTTTCACTTGTATCAAAGCTTGCACCTAAAAAGTATCTTTCTTTAACAATGGGTTGTTGGTTTTTAACAAGCTTTTTCGGTAACGGGTTAGCAGGATTTTTGGGCGGCAAATATGAAGAGGTTTCACACGGTAAATTGTTTGCCGCATTCGGTATACTTTCTTTTAGTGCTTTTATACTTTTGCTCTTTTGTATACCGTATGTTAATAAAATAATGAAAAATCAAAAATAAAAAAAGTGACTAAAAGCCGAAGTTTTAGTCACTTTTTTATTATTTGTTATTATAATGATTCTCTGTATATAGCTTCTACAGCTTCTCTTGTGGCTTTTGTCGGTGCAATCCCCAAAAGTCCGTCAAGAGACGGTGTGGTAAATGCAAGTTCCGTAAGCTTTTTAACGTCGTCTTCCGTAAAACCTTCATCTTTGAGTTTGTTTGGAACATCAACAGATTTTAGCCATTCATAAACTCCATTTGAAGCTTTTTCTGTATCTGAAGGGGTTAGACCTTTTACTATCGGCTCAAGAATATATGCTAAAGTTTCTGCTTTTGCAGGATAAATATTTCTGATTACTGCCGGTAAAAGAATTGCCAATCCCAATCCGTGTGAGAAATCCGGTTTCATTGCGCTCAACGGATGTTCTAATGCGTGAGTATAGTGCAAAAGTCCGTTATCAAAGCATACACCGCCTATCATTGCTGCATAACACAAGAAATAACGAGCGGTTTTATCCTGAGGATTTTCAATAGCTTTAGGTAAATATTTTGCAACCAGACTTATTACTTCTCTTGCAAGTGTAACAGTATACGGAGAGGCAACAACAGATGTTGCCGCTTCAACTACGTGGTTTATGGCATCAATTGATACGTATCTTGTTTGTTTAGGAGACAACCCCAGCATCAAATCAGGATCATCAATTGCAAATTCAGGATAAATACAATCATAAGCGATTGCAGGTTTATAATTCTTTTCCAAAATTGTTGCAACAGCAAATCTGTTTGTTTCGCTGCCGGTACCGTGAGTTAAATTTATTGCAACAATAGGAACTGCTGTTGCCGGTGTAAATCTGAATTCATACAAACTGCTTCCGGTTTCATTTGGATACTTCAAAAGTATAGCAACTGATTTCCCTGCATCCGTTGGAGAGCCTCCGCCAATTGTTATAACTGCTTTTGCGCCAAATTCTCTTGCAATCTTTGCAGCTTCATCAATGGCATCAGTTGTCGGGTTTGGAGTTACTTTATCATAATTTATGTATCCGATATTATTATTTTTAAGTGCTTTTTCAACTACATCCCAAGCTCCTGTAGCTTTGTATGCATTTCTCCCTGACATAACAATAACTTTATCAATCCCTCTTGAAGAATAACTTTTTGCAATCTCCTCAATTTTATTGATTGCACCGCATCCGAAATAAACAGTTGTACGTGTACGAATTTCTTTTACTTCATTGATATCAATGTCTTTTTCCCAATTAAACATATAAAAACTCCTTTCTCCTGTAATTATATTCTATAACAAAGAAAGTAAGTTTAATGCAGTTTGTTATTCATCACGAGTCATAGAAAGCATAATTTCCTGCGGAATATATGTATTTTTGATTCCGGAATCAGTATTTGCAATAAAAAATTCTATTGTTTCACCTTTTTTAATATCTAATTTATCAAAAGGTATGCTTATATCTATAACTTCATCGCTTACAACTCTTATTCCTTCGGGATTATCAAGAGTCCACATGTTAGGATGCAGTACTGTCGCAAGTCTTGGCGGATACAAGGTGTCTTTAATAAGCGTGAGTGTGAGTTCATGTTCAAATTTTTCCGTTAAAATAGGGTAAGGATTATCTGTTTTGCTTATTAATCTGATATGCGCTCTGTCCAATAGTTTTGATGCATTTCTTAAATAAATGTAAAACTGGTTAATTCTTTCAACAAAGCTTTTATCTTCCGTATTTTTATTAACGTGAAGTCTGAAATACATATTAGATTGGTCGCATCCAAAATCGATCTTATCAACTTTTTTATTTTCTCTATACACAGGCCCGTCAAGTAAACTCATAGAACCTGCATTACTCCAGTCATCAGAGCTGGAATTGAGTCCGTCCATTTTAGGAGATATTTGACGCTTAGGAAGTTTAAACGGAACTTCTATTGTGTTAATTATTGTTTTGTCCAAATACTCCGGTACAGGTATATCAAGCAATTGATAGACGTGTTTCAGACGTTCTCTGAACATATAGTCAAATAGAAAATCCTGACCTGAATTGTTTGGTTCACCGTACCACCAGAACCAGTCACTGCCCTGCGCAATTAAAAATTCGCGTTTTGCAATCGGTATATTGGGATTTTTTCTGTTTGCACTGATATAAGCTTCCAGATCATCTTTTGCTTTTTTTAAATATGCCCACGCTTTATTTTTTTCCGGATCTCCAATCCAAAATCTAAATGTTTTATCAATACAAGAACCTGAATAAATCTTTTTCAGTGACTTTTTGTGTTTATCTGTTTCAATATAGTCACTGATTAGAACTGTTTCCAGCGTGTTATCATTTTCTATAAGATTATAAATATTTTCAAGAAATTCAATTCCGTCATTTTCATAATTTTCCCAGCAATTTTCACAATCAGAAGCAATCGTGAGCAAATGACTGTCATCCGGAGAAACCAGCAGTTTATTCTGGATTGTTTTAATTTTTTCATACAAATCGCCTGCTGCCATTTTTGCATTTATGCCGGCATATTCAAAGTTAATTAAATTAGGTATTGAACGGTCACGGAAAATTATATCTATTTCTGATTTTTTTGTTTGATAATTATAAACCTTTAACAAATGATACGGGTCATTAAGATTTCCTTTGAAATCTCTTACAAAATTGAAGTTTATTGAGTTTGACAGAATTCCTTCGTCTGAAATTGTCCATTTGATACCTTCTCTTGCAAACATACCCAGTGTTTTGGGGCCGATACATAATTCAGGAGGCCACATTCCTTTTGGACGCACTCCAAAAACTTCTTCTATTCTATCCAGTCCGCTTCTTATTTGAACTCTTGCATCATCGAGCATTCCCAGTGATGACGGTAATCCTTCGGATGTCAAACCTGTTTTTGCTGAAGATTTTATATCAACCAAAATAGGAATAATTGTATGATAGTAAGGGCTTGTCGTAATTTCGATTCTGCCTGTTTGAATGTATTTTTTATAAGTAGGAACAATCTCTCGGATTATTTTTCTCTGTATATCAAGAATTTCTATTCTGTCTTCTCTTGTGTATCCGTTTTTCTTGTCCCACAAATCTTTAAGGCGAGGATATCTGTCGTAATGTACAGGATCAATCCATACAAGATTAAAAACTGCCATTAAATCCGAATATTCCTGGAGTGTAAACATATTTATATCTGCAACATCAGTTGAGAAACGTTTTTGATACAAATCTCTGTATGTAGGATTTTTGTATACCATAGTTTCAAACTTTGTCATAAAAAAGTTGTTTATGATAAATGATTTTTCTTCATCCGTAAGGTTATAAACGTCCGCAACGCTTAGTTCAGAATGAATATCATGGCAGTCATTGTTCTGATAATCTATTATGGAATCCAAAAGTGCCGGTACTATATCAAAATTTAATTTCAGAGACGGAAATTTTTCCAAAAAAAGTACCATATCCAGATAATCCTTAACTGCGTGAAGTCTAACCCACGGCATAAGATAAGTACCATCCAACTCATAAACCGGCTGATGCATGTGCCAGTAAATAGCAAGTGAGAGTTTTTTCTGATTTTCCATTACATAGGAGTATACATAAAATTCAGGCAATATGCAAGTGATAAAACATCTTGCAAATGTTAGAATCTTTAAAGAGTGTTATGCTTATTAAGGTTTAAAAACGTAAATTTTTGTAACATTTAAGGGTTTTTGTATCTTATATAAACATAAGCGTTAAAATCCAAAGATCCGTAGCCAACCATTACATAGTCTTCGTTATAAGGAATGAGTTTTACAAAGTCGATGCTGTCGGATTTGAAATCATCTTTTGTTTCGTTTGCTTTAACCTTACCTTTAAAATAGTGCGCCTGATAAAAAGAAAGATATATTTCGCCGTTTTTATCTTTTTCGCCAAAGACATTATAATATCCTGTATCAAGAAGTTCATCGCCAATATAAAGCTGAACCGGTATGTTTAACAATCGTCCTTCGTCTTTATCGGTTTTTTTTAGCGGGTCTTGCGCCTGAATTTCACTTAATGGGTCAAGCGTATTATGGAGACTTGTACCTCCGCCCGAAAATTTTTTGATTTTCTTTTTTCTTTGTTTTGCTTCTTTTTTCTTTTGTTTGCTTTGCAGAGTATCTATTGCTTTTTCAAATTCGTCATTGGTTATAGCCTTCTGTTCACCCCACAGATTCCCGGAAAAGTCTGACCAGTCTTCTGCGAAAGAAGGTATTTGAGCCATACAATATGCTATTAAAACAAAAATAAAAACTCGTCTCATAATACTAATAATATAACTATTTTATAAAAAAAGTAAAGATTATTGTTTATAAAAAAGACGGGTTTCTTACAGACTAACCTCCTTCTGAAACCCGCCTTATGTTTTTAACATTATTTATTTAATTCTAAAAGTCACATTAGCAACGGCTGTAACTTTTTTATCAATTGTTGATGTGTCATTAATTCCCATGTCGGAAACATTTGTTGAATCAACAGGAGTAATCTGATATACGCCCATTCTTACCGCAGAAATTTTACCTACACCGTTATGCGAAGGTTTTAACATTGATACTGCTCTTTTTCTTGCATCTTCGGAAGCTTTTTCAAGCAAGCTTACCTTCAATTCCGGAAGTTTTGAATAGTCGTAAGACGGAGTACTTACATTAATAACAATACCTTTGTTAATCAAGCTTGCTATATCTGTTGAAATTTCCTTTATCAATTGCGCATCATCAGCAGCTATTGATACTGTTTGAAGATAGTTATAGTGGTCTATTTCATTTGTTGAATATCCTCTGACATCATTTTTGTAAGTAGGATAAATGTTTGGTGTTTTAATATCAATTTTTTCTATCTTCTTGTCCTTTAAATACTGCTGAACTGTCTTTAGCTGTTCTTGAGAAATTTTATACGCATCTTGTCTGGTAGGTCTTTTAACCTCTATTTCAAAATCCAAAGTTCCTTTATCCGATTTTACAATTTCATAAGCTGAACCTGTAACAGAAATTTCATTCTTGGAAATTGATGAGGACACCATCTTTGTTGAAACAACAAGCCCTAAAGCTATCAAAATGCCTAATGAAACTATTTGTAATTTTTCAATTCGTTCTAACATTTTTACCTCCTATACATTACCTGTAGAACTGTTTCTATCATCTTCTAATTGTTTAAGCTGTTTTGCATCGACTTTTTCGTCAGAATCTGCATAATTGTTAATTCTGTTATCTTCAATATCGACATTAACATCAGCATCAACCATTTCGATTTCTTCTTTTGTAAATTCTTTAATCTTGCCGTCTTCAAATTTAACTGCAACAGTATTATTCAAAAACTGTATAAAGCATATTTTTCCGAGTCCTGCAGGTGTCATAACGGAAGACCCGACAGGAGGCATGTCTTTTGCAGCTTCAAGATAATTTGAATATTCATACGTAAGACAGCATAATAACCTTCCGCATGTACCGGAAATTTTAGAAGGTGTAATCGGCATTCCCTGATCTTTTGCAAGTTTTACGTTAATGGATTCAAATTTTCTCAAATAAGTTGAGCAGCAGAAAGGTTTTCCGCAAATTCCGGTTCCGTCCATCAGCGAAGATTCATCTCTTACGCCAATGTGCCTTAAATCTATTCTCATGCGTTTAAATACTTGTGTTAAATCTTTAAGAAGCTCTCTGAAATCAACTCTTTCCGGCGCCGTATAATAAAATGAAATTTTCCTTCTGTCAAAAGTTATTCTGCATTGAACCAAATTCATATTAAGCTTATGTTTTTGTACAAGTTCTTTGCATTTGAAGAAAGATGTAACTTCTTCCCGCTTTAAATCATCAAGAATCATCATATCTTCCTGTGTCATAACTCTGATGAATTCAAACGGCTCAGGAGTTTTATCGGATTTTTCAAAGAGTTTGGCAATCTCGCTATTGACAAGAAATGCTTTTAAAACTTCTTCTCCCTTTTCTGTACGTACAAGCACCAAGGCTCCGTTTTCTATTTCTGTTCCTTCAGTTATGCCCTTTAAAGGATAGAACACATTTTTCATATATTTAACGGCATACTTTATCATAGCATTCTTCCTTCTTAAGTTTTCTGTTCATAAGTTTTGACAACACCTCCTGTGGTGTAATATCCGTATATACAGCTTCATAGATTGCACTTGATACGGGAACTTCTATTTCAAGTTTTTTAGCCAAATCGCAGACCGCTTTTGAAGTCTTTACGCCTTCTGCAACAGAGCCCAGTTCTGCAAGTATGTCATCAATTTTTTTGCCTTTGCCAAGCATAGATCCTACCGTATAGTTTCTTGACATAGGGCTTGAGCAGGTTGCAATCAAATCCCCCATGCCGGAAAGTCCGTACAGCGTAGATGGATTTGCCCCTAATCTTACAGAAAGTCTTACAATTTCTGCCATCCCCCTTGTAAGAAGAGTCCCCATACAGTTATCACCCAAATCCATAGAGTGTGCAAAACCGGACGCAATTGCAATTACGTTTTTTAGACTTCCGCCCAATTCAACACCTATTACATCAGTGTTTGTATAGAGTCTGAATCTGTTTGGTACATTCAAAGCTTTTTGTACAAATTCAGCCGCCGCTAAATCTTCACATGCAACAGATGCTGCAGTAGGTTTGCCCATTAATACTTCTTTTGCAAGTGTCGGTCCCGAAAGAATAACAACTTTTTGATTCGGAAGTACGTCTTTTATAACCTCGCTCATTCTCATAAGAGAGTTGAGTTCTAACCCTTTTGACGCATTAACAAGCGGAACATTCGGGTTAATTCCGGCTTCTTTTAATTGTTCGCAAACCGGTCTTACACCACCCGTTGCTACAACGGAAAGAATTATGTCGGCATTTTTTATTGCACTTTTTAGGTCAGAAGTTATTTCTACTTTTTTATCAAGCTGAACTTCCAAAGGTTTTGAACAGTGTTTGTTTACAACCAAATCTTCATTAAGGTCACTTTCGCGCCCCCAAACGGTTATTTCGTCAAAATTATCATTCATTAACCATGCAAGCGTAAGTCCCCAACACCCCGGTCCAAGTACTGTTAATTTCATTTTGCACCCCCAATATCTTATTTTTATGAATATTATACTATAAAATAGTTGAACACTCTAACTTCTGAGTATTTATTAATTTTTGTAAAAATTTTTTTAAAATTGAAATTTGAGCACTGAAAAAAGACTTTATATAGATGAGGTGTAATATGAGCGAGCCCACATTTTTTCAAAAATTATTTTTAGAAAACATCAAAGTCGACGGCAATTGTAAAATAACATATAAAAGAGCCGGAAAAGATTCTAAACCGTCAAAACTATTGTTTAATAACGGCAAACTTACTAATTTTGAAAATATTGACTTGATAACATTGACAGATAAGAATATTTCTATTTTTAAAAACATTGGTATACTGGACGGAGATTCTGAAAGTGTTTCTTTAAAAGATTTATCTTTGCTAAGAAAATATTTCGGAAATGAAAAATACAAATTTATTTTTGAAAAACTGGGCATTACAAGTGTTCGTTTTGATGCTAACGCAGGAATAGAGAATATTGAAATTAACGGAGCAAAACTCAGTATTGATTTTGAAACGGAAGTTGAACAAATACAAAAAAATTATCCCGATATAAAAGCAGACTGGATTCCCTACATTGTAGATATTTCGGAGCGAACAAATTATTCTGCAGACCTTATCGCTATGATTCTTTCTTCTGAATCCTTTACACCGACTGCCGTACATAAAGACGAAAACGGAGGTCTTTGTGAAGTCGGTTTTGGTCACACTACACAAGCAAACCATAATAACAACTTCAAAAAAGGCTTTAAAATTGATTTGAAAACTGCTTTTGAATGGTTTGAACAGGATTTGAAAGACAAAGAAGAAAAAATAAAAGGGTTTGGTGATGCTTACAACTATGACAAATTACCCCGTTCTATTCAGGAAGCAATGTTGGACGTAGCATTCAATAGAGGAGAAGGGAAACTGAATCCGAAATCAAAATGTTTTGATACAAAATACATAGATTTACAAAACTCCATAAAAAAGAAAAACTATGCCGAAGCGGCCGTCTTAATCAGACAAGCAGAAGAAAAAATGGCAAAGAATTACAGAAATGGACTCAGAAAAAGAAACGTAAACAGATTTTTCTTAGCAATAAGAGATTTGACAAAAAACGAACAAATTAAAGCTAAGAAACTATTCAATAAAAACGGATACTATGACAGGACAATCGAGGGTCTTAATCCTAAAAACCAAAAAATTATCAAATCAAAATGGAAATCAATTATATAAAATATATGAATTTTAAGCCTCTATAAGACTTTTTAGTGTCCTTCTCAGCACTCCGCAGTTTTTGCGTAAAGCATCATTTGCTTTATCTTTCGTCAGGTCGCATTTTAGCATAACAATCGCTGTTTTCACCTTCCAATCGGACTTCATTAATGTCTGAAAAGCCGTTGATGCGTTCACTCCCGCAATCTCTGCAACAATTCGTATTGCTCTGTCTTTGAGTTTCTCGTTTGTCGGCATTAAATCTATCATAAAATTTTCATAGGTTTTACCTATTTTAATCATTGCACCGGTTGAAAGCATATTAAGTACCATTTTTTGAACAGTTCCTGCTTTCATTCTGCTTGAACCGGCAATAACTTCGGGCCCTACTTCAACACAAATTCCAAGCCTTGCTTCTTCCAAAATTGCAGCTTCATGGTTACAAGTAAGCGCAATCGTCTTACATCCTTTTTCTTCGGCTTTTCTCAGAACTCCCAGAAGGTATTTAGGATTACCGCTTGCGGAAATTGCGACGCAAACATCTTGATTTGTGAGGATTTCCGCATCTTTCACGCCGTTTTCAATATTATCCTCAGCGCCTTCCACCGCAAGTCTGATTGCTTTATCGCCGCCGGCAATAAATCCTTGTACCATATCCGGAGCAACACCAAATGTCGGAGGGCATTCGGATGCATCAAGAATCCCGATTCTGCCGGATGTTCCTGCGCCAAAATAATATAATTTCCCGCCTACAAGAAACTGCTTTGCAATCATATCAACAGCTTTTGAGATGTTCGGAAGCTCATCTTCTATTGCAAGCGCAACTAATTTATCTTCTTCATTAATTTTTCTCACTATATCTATTGTGGATAATAAATCAATGTTCTTTGTATTTTCATTTCTGTATTCGGTAATAATTTCAGACATCACACACACTCCTTTTTTCAGTGGAAAGTTGAAAATGGAAAATGGAAAGTAGAAAACTCACCACAACATTCTTAACTGTAACTACACTTGTTTAACCAAACTAACCATTTCTATTGCAGATTTTGCGGCATCAGAACCTTTGTTTCCGGCTTTTGTTCCTGCTCTTTCTATTGCTTGTTCGATATTATCAGTTGTAAGAACACCAAATATTACAGGGACTCCGGTTTCAAGACCTACAGAAGCCACACCTTTGGATACTTCTGCGCAAACATAATCATAATGAGAAGTTGAACCTTTAATTACTGCTCCAAGGGCAATAATTGCATCATATTTTCCCGATAACGCGCATTTTTTTGACACAAACGGAATCTCAAATGCTCCGGGACACCACACTATATCAACATTTTCATCATTTGCACCATGACGTTTCAATTCATCAAGCGCGCCGGACAAAAGTTTTGATGTTATAAACTCATTAAAACGTGAAACAACAATACAGAATTTTTCATTTGTGACAGTTAATAAACCTTCAATAATACTCAATTTTCCTTCTCCTTAAAATGTCCAAATACATTATACAACATAAATACCGAAAAATCATGAATATTTTACGACATTGTTACAAATAAAATATCTTTGTATTATAATAAATTTAAGGTTCTCTATATAAGAAGGAAAAGATTTTGAAGCAATCGAGATTAACAATAGCGATATTCTCAGCACTCATACTGGGTGTGGTCGCAGGCTGGGCATTTCCGGACGTAGCAGTAAAGATGCATGTCTTAGCGGAAATTTTCCTCAGAATGGTTAAAATGATTATTGCGCCATTATTGTTCGCAACTCTTGTTGTGGGAATTGCAGGACATGGAGATGTAAAAAGTCTTGGCAGGCTTGGTATTAAAACAATTGCTTATTTTGAAATTGTCACAACTATCGCTTTATTTATAGGTCTTGGTTTTGCTAACCTGTTCAAACCCGGAGAAGGCATGGCAAATATCGGGATGGCGCATACAGGACTTACAAAAATTGTTGAAATGGCATCAACAACACATAATAATTCTTTTGGTGAACTTGTATTGGGGCTTTTCCCGACAAGTATTTTTCAGTCAATGGCAGACGGAAACCTTCTGCAAATAGTTGTATTTTGTATATTCTTTGCCCTTGCAATTTGTGCTGTCGGAGAGAAGGCAAAACCTGTTGTGGATATATTAAACTCTGTTGCTACAATAATGTTCAAGTTTACTGAGTACGTAATGTACTTTGCACCCATTGGTATTTTTGGCGCAATCGCATATACAGTCGGCTCAAACGGAATCCGAATACTTCTCAATTACGGGAAAATAATAATGTCGCTGTATACAGCCCTTGCCGTATTTGTTTTATTTGTACTTTTTGCGGCATGCAAAATTGTGGGGATTTCTGTCAGGGCATTATTTAAGGCAATCAGAGAACCAGCGTTTCTTGCCTTCACGACAGCCAGTTCAGAGGCAGCTCTTCCAAAAGCAATGCAGATTATGGAAAATTTTGGTGTTCCAAAATCAATTGTAGGTTTTGTAATGCCTACGGGATATACATTCAATCTTGACGGTTCAACACTCTATCTTGCAATGGCAGTAATATTTTCTACCCAGCTTGTAGGGCACCCGCTTACTATAGAGCAGCAGCTTGTTATAATGTTTGCTCTTATGCTTACAAGCAAAGGTATTGCAGGTGTTCCAAGAGTCGCATTGATTGTTCTTGCGGGAACTCTTACAAGTTTTAATATTCCGATACTCGGAGTTGCAATACTTTTAGGTATTGACCAGATTTTAGATATGGGAAGAACAACCGTAAACCTTATCGGAAATTGCGTTGCGACAGTTGTTATTGCAAGATGGGAAAATAAATTTGACTATAATAAAATGAGAGAATTTACAGATACAGGAAGCCTTAAATTGGTTCCGGTAACAAACATAGAGGATTATAAAAATGACAGTAACGGAGAAGGACAAAATGGAATATAAAGAGACTTTAAACCTACCGCAAACAACTCTTGAAATGAGAGCAAACGCTATTAAAAAAGAGCCTGAAACCCAAAAGTTTTGGGAAGAAAATCATATTTATGAAAAGATAAATTCAAATAAAGATAAGACAAATTCATTTGTGCTTCATGACGGACCTCCGTATTTAAGTTCAGATAAGATTCACGTCGGAACTGCTTTGAATAAGATTTTGAAAGATATTCTTATCAAATATAAATCAATGAACGGATTTTATGCGCCGTATGTTCCGGGGTATGATGCACACGGACTTCCGATTGAAAATGCCGTTGTAAAAAATATTAAAGGCGGACGCCACGCTATTACTGAAGGAGAACTTAGAAGCAAGTGTCGTGAATATGCTATGAACAGCTTAAAAGGTCAAGAAGCGGCCTTTAGAAGACTTGGTGTTCTGGGTAATTGGGAAAATCCGTATTTAACGATTGCGCCGGAGTATGAAGCAGAACAGGTCAGAGTATTCGGCGAAATGTACAAAAAAGGATATATTGAAAAAGGTCTTAAGCCTGTTTATTGGTGTGCCTCTTGTGAAACAGCACTGGCAGAAGCCGAAGTTGAATACGCCGATGTTTCCTCAAAATCTATTTATGTAAGATTCCGATTTGATGAAGATTCAACAGAAAGAATTAATATAAATATAATTCCGAATAATACAAAACCGGTTTATGCAATAATTTGGACAACAACTCCTTGGACAATTCCTTCTAACGTTGCAATTTCTATGAACCCTAGGTATGAATATCAGTTGTTTGAATACAAAAATGATGTTTATGTTGTTGCAAAAGACCTTTTGGGAAGATTTATTGAAGACGCCGGCTGGGATGAAAACGAAATCAAACTGATTGAAACCGCTTATGGTGAAGACTTTGAGCTTATGGAAGTTAATCATCCGCTTGTAGACAGAAAATCAAAAATAATTTTAGGTGAACACGTTACATTAGATGCCGGTACAGGTCTTGTACACACAGCCCCCGGACACGGTCTTGAGGACTATGAAGTCGGATGCAAATACGGTATTGAAGTCTTCTCACCTCTTGATGCTTCAGGATGCTGGAAAGAAGAAGTTATGATACCGGAACTTGTCGGAGTACCTTATTATAAAGGTAATGACATGGTTATAGATATGCTGATTTCCTGCGGAGCGCTTGTTTATCAAAATGAAATCAACCACAGCTACCCGCATTGCTGGAGATGCAAACACCCTGTTATATACAGAGCAACACCTCAATGGTTTGTTAAGGTTGATAAATTCCGCGATAAGGCTATGGAAGAGATTCATAAAGTAAAATGGATTCCCGCAAGCGGTGAAAGCAGAATCGGAAACATGGTCGCAAGCCGTACCGACTGGTGTATTTCCCGTCAGAGAGCCTGGGGCGTTCCTATTCCGATATTCTATTGTGAAGATTGCGGAGAAGTAATCTGCACGGATGAAACAATTGAAAATGTTGCAAAAATATTTGAAAAAGAAAGTTCTGATGCGTGGGTAAATCATACAACAGAAGAACTTCTGCCGGAAGGTTTTGTCTGCCCTAAATGCGGTAAAAAACATTTCCGTAAGGAAAAAGATATTATGGATGTTTGGTTTGATTCAGGAATCTCTTGGAGAGCGGTTGTTGAAAAAAGGGCGGAAGAATTAGGGCACACACCTGTTGATATGTATCTTGAAGGTTCTGACCAGCATAGAGGATGGTTCCAGTCTTCACTTCTTACATCAATCGCAACTCAGGGCAAGGCTCCTTATAAACAGGTTCTCACTCACGGGTTTGTATTCGGCGAAGACGGAAGAAAGATGTCCAAGTCTCTTGGCAACTACATTAGACCGGACGATATTATCAAAAACTATGGTGCTGATATTTTAAGACTTTGGGCGGCATCAGTCGATTACAAAAACGATACAAAAATCGGCGATAACATAGTTAAACAGCTTGCTGAAATCTTTAAGAAAACAAGAAACACGGCAAGATTCCTGCTCGGCAACATTTTTGACTTTGATCCTAAGGCGGATTATGTAAAATATGATGAACTTAAAGCTATTGATAAATTTGCATTGCATAAATTGAATAAGGTTGTTGCCGAAGTAACCGAAGCGTTTGAAAATTATGAATTTTATAAATATTTCCAAGTTCTTCAAAACTTTGCGGCTGTGGATTTGAGTGCATTTTATCTTGATATTGTAAAGGATAGACTTTATACGGCAGGCAAAAAATCGCTTTCAAGACGTGCATGTCAAACGGTTCTTTATGAAACATTCCAAACTCTTGTAAGAATTGTTGCACCGGTAATGCCGTTCCAAGCGGAAGATATGTGGCAGAACACTCCTGAAAACCAGAGAAACGGTATTGAAAGCGCACTTCTTCTGGATTGGGTGAGTGTAAAACCTGAGTGGAACAATGAAAAACTTGAAGAAGAATTTACAAAAATCCTAAAAACAAGAGAAGTTGTTACTCGTGCGATTGAACCGCTCAGAGCAGCTAAAACCATCGGAAGTTCACTTGAAGTCGGTGTATATGTAAAATCTGATGATATGGAAATATTAAAAGAAAATTCCGGTGATCTTGCTGATATCTTTATCGTATCGCAGGCTTATGTATCAGAAACTGCACCAAGTGATGTTCTCAACGAATACACAGAAAACGGCATTACTGTTTGGGTAGTGAAGGCAGAAGGTGAAAAATGTGAACGCTGCTGGAAGTATCGCCACTTGGGTGAACACTCAGGGCACGAAACAATCTGCTCGGATTGTTATGAAGCAATACAATAGATTAAATAAACATATTGGATAATAGAGAGCTTAACAGCCGGAATTTTATTCCGGCTTTTTCTTTAGCTATCTGTACTACTAAAATTCATTACCCTAAATATTTTTTATCTTTTATTTCGTCAGGCATGAATTGTTGTTTGATATCAGGTGCATCATGGGTATAAATATAGACTTTACCAAAGTAAGTAGATTCGTGGTAAATCGTGAGATTTACCGCGACAACACGATTTAATGCATTGTTGATGTTGCGATAAATTAAAATGTATTTTTTTGAGTAGATTGATTATTTCGGTAAAGTCACTTTTGAAAAATTTCAAGTTATTGACGGGTTAAAACCCGTCCTATTTACTAAATTAGGTATTTTCTTTATGTGCAAAAAATGTTCTTATTTTCATATATATATCTGAAGCCCAATCGCTTGGAGTAAATGCTTTAGATTTAATATATTTGCTCATTTTTCTTCCTGCAAATCTTGCATCAACTTCTGTAAAATTGTTCCAACAATCAACAAAATTTTTGTCTTGACTAACATAATTTCGTGCCCCATCTTTACATTTTTCTGCCCATTCTTTATATTTATCAGGTACAGTTTCTTTTACAAATGATTTCTCAAGCGGTTCTTTATAAAACTCCATTCTGGCTTTGTTTTTTTTATTCGTTAAATCAATACCTTTTTCTTTAAATTCTTTGAGTGCTTTAGCCCATAATTCTTCTATATTTATATCTTCAAGTTTTATGTTTTTATCCATCATTTTTTCAGCATAAGAATCAACTATAGCACGAACTCCTAAATATTCTTCGGGATACAAGTTATAAATAGCATTATGTTGTTTTGCGTGTCTAAATTCATGATGAATTGTATCTAGCATGTGTGAACGTGAGCAATTAGGTGTTATTTTTATTTCTCTGTTTGTTCTACTACAAGAACCATTCGCATTTTTAACATCTTTAAAAACTAATTCAATATTACTTTGTTCAAGTCCAAAATTTTTCTTGGCTTCTTTAAAAAGAGCTTTTGCATATTCTTTATCATCTTTAATTTTTTCTATTTCTTTATAGCGTTTTAGTATTTTGCGTGTCTCTTCTACTGTTATATCATCACGCATAAAACTTTCTTGAAATGCTCTTTGGATATTTTTTATATTCTTAACTTGAAACTTTTTGACTCCATATATAGCCACAGTTACTGCTGTTATAATCCCACCGATTGTTAATAATGTTTTTTTCTTCTTTGTTGAAATTTCAACTGTATCATTAGGTAAGGTATGGGTAGAAGATGCCCGAAAATCCACTTTACTGCTTTGTGGAAGTTGAGTATTTAGATTTACATTTTGAGTATTATTTACACTTATAGACATAGCAATCCTACAATATTCTACTATTTATATAAAGTATTCTAAAGCAAAAAAATTGCTTAATTTTTAGTAATTATGAAAAATTTGTTACAAGAAACATTTACCTCCTCTTGAAAAATTGCACCTTTTTTGGTACAATATAAATATAAAATGAAACGAAGGCGGTTTATTATGGCTAACAAAAAATGTATCGGTTCTAAATTTGACGATTTTCTTGAAGAAGAAGGCTTGCTTCAAGAATCTGAATCAGTTGCAATAAAAAGGGTTATCGCTTATGCTCTTGAGCAAAAAATGCTTGCGGATAATATGTCTGTTAACCGTCTTGCAAAAGAATTAGACACATCAAGAACTGCAATATCCCGAATCCTTGACCCTGAAAACACATCAATTACGCTTAATACAATAGAAAAAGTTGCAAAATATTTGGGTAAAAGAGTTACAATATCATTTGCCTAGTGGCAAGCCGTAGCAGGTAGGATGGGAAATACTATAAATATTGGGTTTTAAGATGATTTAATATTCATTCCCACCAAAAATTTAATGGTGGAAATGTGCGAACAATGATTTTAAAACTACCAACTTAAAACATTTTTCACCCTACATAATTCTCAATATCTCTGTTCTTTCTTCTCAAACCGACTGTTCAATTACAGTACTACCAAAAATTCATTACCCTAAATATTTTTTATCTTTTATTTCGTCAGGCATAAATTGCTGTTTAACATCAGGTGCATCATGGGTATAAATATAGCTTTTACCAAAGCCGTACTTTGCAGCATCCTTGTAGTGAGCGTCGCGAAGGTGCATAGGAGGCGGATAGTCCAAACCGCTTTCAATATCAGCAAGAGCAGAATCAATAGCCAGACAGGCTTTGTTTGATTTTGGTGCTTTTGCCACATAAACAACGGCATTGGCTAAAGGAATTCTCCCTTCGGGTAATCCGATTATTTCAACTGCACGATAAGCAGAAACCGCAATATTCATAGCGTTTGGGTCAGCAATTCCTACATCTTCCGCGGCACAAACGATTAGGCGGCGCGCAATAAATCTCGGGTCTTCTCCTGCTTCAATCATTTTCGCTAAATAGTAAATTGCAGCATCCGCGTCTGAACCTCTAAGGCTTTTCTGAAAAGCCGAAGCACAGTCATAATGTTCTTGCTGAGAGTATCTTGTGTTTCTTTTTTGCGTAATATTTTCAAGAATATCAACAGTCAAAAGTCTTGTTTCTCCTGAAAAATTACTTGCAAAGTATGCATTTTCGACAAGATTCAAAGCACATCTTGCATCCCCTCGTGCATTATTAACAATAAATTTTATGACATCATCTTCATACTGTATAGGTTGATATGTTTTTTCTAAATATTCAAACCCTCTATTTATAATTTTTGTCATGCTTATATCATTAATCGGATTCAACCTGATTACCTGCACTCTCGAAAGTAAAGCCGGTACAACCTGAAACGAAGGGTTTTCGGTAGTTGAACCAATCAGAAAAATTGTTCCGTTTTCAACGTGCGGTAATAATGCATCCTGCTGAGTTTTTGAATAACGATGAATTTCATCTATAAAAAGAATTGTTTTTTGTCCGGCTCTTAAAGCTTCGCGTGCCTGCTCTACAGTTTCTTTAATCTCTTTTATGCCGGAAGTAACAGCAGAAAGTTCAATAAACTGTGCGTTTACTTTTGTTGCAATGAGTCTTGCGAGCGTAGTTTTTCCGCAGCCCGGAGTTCCCCATAATATCAAAGAAAACAGTCTTTGTGTTTTAAGTAAATTTAAAAGCGGGGAATTTGGTGCAACAACGTTTGATTGTCCCAAAAAATCATCTAACGTTTTTGGTCTCAATATTTCCGCCAAAGGTGTTTGTTTATTGATTTCTTCAAGTTGTGTAAATAAATTCATACATAAATATTAGCATAAATTTATTTGTCATAAAAATTTAAATTTTTTGTGCCAAAAGGCAAACTCCCGATAGACCTATCGGGAGTATTGAAAGGACCTTTTATTATGTTTTAATAAATTGCTCTATATCAGGTTCAAAGCAATAGAAGGCATTTGGTTAGCCGTTGATAACAGAGTTGCTGTAGACTGTTGTAATATCTGATACTTGATGTAATCAGAAGAAACTTGTGCTACATCAGCGTCTTTAATAGTAGAGTTAGCCTCTGTTAAGTTTGCTCTTTGAACATCTGTTGAATCAATAGCGGATTCAAGTCTGTTCATGTATGCACCGATTTTTGTACATCTTAGTGATATATTATCAATAGCATGATCAATGAATGTGATAAATTCACGTGCAGAGGAGTCGTTTCTGTAGATTGCAATACACATATTTGTAATCGAAACAGTCTTTCCGTCATCAGAGTCGTTTAATGTAGCATCTCCATCTGCAACCGCTGTTATTGTGCCGTTTTCTGCCATTGCAGCCGCAAGTGCCGAATTAAACCATTGATCAAGATATTTTATACCGTCCGGCTGGTTTGGGTCCGGTTTAGGACTGCCATCCGGATTCAGGTCTCTTGCTCTGTATTTATAACCTCTTGCTTGCGCTACTGCTTCTGTTGTTGCAGATTTGAAATCCAAATAACCCGGTCTGTTTGTTGTTGCATTAGCTTCTGTTCTGAAACCAAAGATAACAGTTGATTTTGCACTGTCAAATAAGAATGCATCCATTTTGATGACACATCTTTGATCTGAATATAATCCGACTTGCAGATTTATATCAGTTTGTCTTGAACCATCAAGCAAGTGAGTATCATTAAAGTCTGTAATGTCACATAAACGGTTAATTTCATCCATTCTTTGAACAACTTCCAAACCAAGAGCATTCAAAGAAGCTGAACCGTAAGTTCCGTTTGCTGCCTGCATGGTCAAGTCACGAATTCTTTGTAAGTAATCATTGATAATATCAAGAACACCTTCCTGAGTTGTAAGCATGTCTAAACCCATTTGAGAGTTCTGTTCAATGATGTTGTAGCCGTTAATTTTTGCTTCCATACCGGCTGAAACGGCGTATCCTGCTGCATCATCTTTTGCAGAATTAATTCTGAAGCCGGTAGACAACCTTTCCATCATCGTGTTCATACCTTTAGTTGCTGTTTTAAGGTACTTTTGGCACGTCAACGATGCTAGATTGGTGTTGATTGTTAGTGCTGCTGTTGCTGCCATAATAAATTTCCTTTCAATAAATTTATAATTTGCCTTTCATCAACATTAACGGCACAAATTTTTAAAACTTTACAACTTTAGTTATAGAATCCTCCATTTGTATGAGAGAATAGATATAATAATACTTTCAGGGGTAAATTTTGTATGTGGAAAAGTTTTTTCTATAACTTTAGTATGAGAAAAACATGATAATAAAATTTTTATTCTGTTAATTATACATAAGCACAAAAGCTATCGACATTATAAATGACGAGCTAAAACAAAATATAAAAAATAATTGCAAATACTAATTGCCCTTATAAGTTAAATTGGGCTGTCTTGCAGCAAGGGTTTCATCTACGCGTTTAATTGGAGTTGTTTGTGGAGATTTTAACACCTCTTCCGGATTTTCTTCGATTTCATGCGCTATTTTAAGCATTGTATCAATAAATCCGTCCAGAACTTCTTTTGATTCTGATTCTGTCGGTTCAATCATAATTGCTTCATGCACAATAAGCGGAAAATAGACTGTCGGAGGATGGCAATTAGAATCCATAAGTCTTTTTGCAATGCCTAAAGTCGAAACTCCCTGATGATGCTGTTTTTCTCCGGATAAGACAAATTCATGCATACAAGGCTCATCATACGGCAAGTCGTATGTTCCTTTTAGTTTTTCTTTTATATAATTGGCGTTTAAGACGGCATCTGCGCTGGCAAGTTTTAAATTTTTTCCCATCATTAATATATATGCATACGCTCTTACCAAAACTCCGAAATTTCCGTAAAAACCGCGAACTTTACCGATAGACTGAGGTATATTATATTGTCTGATATATTTATTCCCATCAAATTCAACTATTGGTGACGGCAATAAATCCTTTAATTTTTCTGTTACACAAACAGGGCCTGCTCCGGGACCGCCTCCGCCATGAGGAGTTGAGAAAGTTTTGTGCAAATTAAGGTGAACAACATCAAATCCCATTAATTTTGGATTTGTCCAGCCCATAATCGCATTAAAGTTTGCACCGTCATAATACAGAAGTGAGCCGTTGTCGTGCATAAGTTTTGAAATTTCCAAAACTTTTTCTTCAAAAATACCTAATGTATTAGGATTCGTCATCATAATAGCAGCAACATCTTTATCTAAAAGTGATTTTAATGCTTCTGTATCAACTTGCCCTTTTTCATTTGATTTAACTTCAATAATTTCAAATCCGCACATTTTTGCACTCGCAGGGTTTGTACCATGCGCTGAATCAGGAACGATAACTTTTTTTCTGTTAGTTTCACCTTTTGTTTCAAAATATTTTTTGACAATCATCATGCCTGTTAATTCACCGTGCGCACCTGCTGCAGGCTGAAGTGTAACGGCATCCATGCCGGTTAGTTGTTTAAGCGTTTCCTGTAATTTGTACATCAATTCCAGCGCACCTTGTGAATCTTCATCTGACTGCAGTGGATGCAAGTTGCAGAATCCTTCTAAAGATGCTAAAAATTCATTGACCTTAGGATTATATTTCATTGTGCAAGAACCCAAAGGATAAAACCCTTTTTCAATACAGAAATTTCTGTCTGAGAGTTCTTTATAGTGTCTCATAACTTCCAGTTCGCTTAATTGAGGAAGTCCGATTGAATCTTTCCTTAATAATTCTCTCGGAAAAAACTGACCTAATTCACACTCCCCAATACTAACACCATCTACACCATTACTTTTTTCAAATATTGTCTTCATTTACTTCTTCCTGCTTTAAAAGCTCTTTTTTAACTTTATCTAATGCGTTTTGAATAATTCTTGAAATCCTTGATTGTGATATGTTGAATTCTACGGCAATGTCTTTTAGCTTTTTATCATAAAAATACTTTGCTTCTATTAATTCCTGTTCCCTCTGAGAAAGTTTTTTCATAACTTCTTTTATTCTGTTTTTAAGTTCTACTATTTCGGCTTTTTCTTCCGGATTTCTTCTTAAATCTTTAATTTGTGTTGGATTTTCAGCTTCCGCAAGTTCATCTATTGAGAGAATTGTTTTGTAAACGGCATCTTTTATCTGTTCTTTTTCATCAACAGAATCGTTTTTCATAACATACCATTTGTATCTTCTGCGCATTTCATTTCTTAATGCCCATTTTATAGCTTTTGTCAGGTATGCAGTATTAAAAATTTCTGCAGATTTTGAATTTTGAATAAGATAATAAACCGTGTAATTTGCAAGAGCAATAACTTCCGATAATTCAATAAGCCCAAGTGTCGAAAACTTTTTGTATTCTACCTTGGAAACTGTTTCAATAATTTCTTTGTATTGCGCAAGCTTAGCTCTGTCAGCCCTCTCCTTGCTAATTGTATTTATGTCCTTCATACTCATGATTTTACCTAAAATACTGCTGAAATGCAAGATTAAGTGAAAATTTTGCACGTAATAGTTATTTATGATATAATTTCAAGAAGAAGGGGAATTATGCAAATAGATTATGATGTCAAAAAATCAATAAGAGGGGCATTTGGTGATGAATTAAAGGCGCTTGGAGAAAAGAATCCAAACATAGTTGCTTTGGACGCAGATTTATCAGGCTCAACTAAAACCTCTACTTTTGCAAAAGCTTTTCCGGAAAGATTTTTTAATCTGGGTATTGCAGAGCAGGATATGATTACAACAGCTCTCGGCTTATCTTTGACGGGTAAAATTCCTTTTGCGGCAACATTTGCTGTCTTTGCAACCGGCAGAACGTATGATCAGATAAGAAATTCTGTGTGTTATCAAAAAGGAAACGTAAAAATTGTCGGCGCACATGGCGGAATTACAGTTGGGGAAGACGGCGCAAGCCATCAGGCGTTAGAAGACATCTCACTTATGCGCGGGTTACCGAATATGATTGTTATAGCACCTTCGGATTATGAACAAATGCGTCAGGTTGTTAGATTTGCCGCAGCGCATGTCGGACCTGTTTATATAAGAATGTCTCGAGTTGATGTTCCCTGTATTTATGATGAAAATTATAAGTTTGATGTTAATAAAGCGGTGGTTTTAAAAGAAGGTAAAGATGTGACAATAATTGCAACCGGCGATATTTTATCAGAAGTCATAAGAGCGGGTGAAATATTATTGGAACAAGGTATTGATGCGGAAATTATTAATACACCGGTTATAAAACCTCTTGACGCATCAACTATAATAAACAGTGTTACAAAAACCGGTTTGGCTGTAACAGTGGAAGATCACTCGGTTATTGGCGGACTTGGCTCTGCTGTTTGTGAGTGTCTGAGCGAAAGTTCTCCGCACAGAGTTATAAGAATAGGCGTTAATGACAAGTTTGGTCAAAGCGGAAAACCCAAGGAACTTTTAAAATATTATGGGTTAGATGCGAAAAGTATAGCTGATAGGATAATTGAGATAAAACAATGATACAATTAAGAGCAGTTACAAAAAAATATAAAAATAATTATGCATTAAAAAATATAAATCTTGATATTTTGTCCGGAGAATTCGTGTTCATAACGGGAGCATCCGGTGCAGGGAAATCTACCTTGATGAAAATGCTCTACAAGGAAGAAACTCCGACTACGGGAACTGTTTTAATCGGCGGAATAAACATTGCGAATCTGCCTCCGGAAAAAGTTCCTAATCTGAGAAGATGTATGGGAATTGTTTTTCAGGATTATAAACTTCTGCAAAACCAATCTGTATATGATAATATTGCTTATGTAATCAGAACTCTCGGTATAAGCTCTTCTGATATAAGAACCCGTGTTAATGGCGCACTCAAGGTTGTAGGATTATTAGACAAAGCAAAAGCTAAACCAAGCGAGCTTTCAGGGGGTGAACAGCAGAGGGTCAGTATTGCAAGAGCGCTGGTAAACGGACCTCCGCTTTTAATTGCAGACGAACCTACGGGTAATTTAGATCCCAAAAACTCATTAGAAGTTATGCAGATTCTTGAACAAATAAATCAAAGAGGAATTACTGTAATTGTTTCTACTCACGATTTCACACTTGTTGATAGATTCAGAAAGCGTGTATTGACTCTTGAAAACGGCGAAATAATCAGAGACATTCAGGCAGGTACTTATGGACAATAGCAGACAACAATTAAAACGAACGGTAAAAAAACATATACCTAAAGACTGGCTCTGCGAGCTTCGTATAGCATACAGAATTGTTATGGAGGCTGTTAATGATATTAAAAGAACCGGTATTATAAATCTTGTAATTATAACAACAATGACTGCAATTTTGACGCTTTTTGGCGTTTTGTTCCGCGGAACACTTTCGTTGTCTACATTTGCCAATGAACTTGGTAATGTGCTGGAGATTTCAGTTTATTTAAAATCCGGAACGTCTCCATCAATAGTTAAAGACAGAATAAGAGAAATTGAGCATGTTCAGAAAGTAACAATTAAGACAAAGGAAGAGTCATGGGGCAGCTTAAAACAGGAGCTGGGACTGCATGATGTAACAAACCCTCTTCCGGATACATTACGAGTTAAGGTTGATAAGCCGGAAAATATTAATGAGGTTTTCGGTAAGATAAAACCGATATCAGGCGTGGAAGATTTGGGATACGCAAAAGAACTGGCTAAAAAAATGCAGGTGTTTATGCATGTTGCCAATACCACAATGATACTTGTAATAATCATATCTGCAGCTTTAACAATAACTATTATAAACAATACAATACAATTGGTTATACAATCGAGGAAAGAAGAAATAGAAATAATGCGTCTTATGGGTGTCAGCAATTGGTATATTAAGACCCCGTTGGTATTGCAGGGTGCTTTTTATGGTTTTGCGTCCTCCGTGCTTGCAGTTTTCCCTGTAAGCTGGGTGCAGGTGCCTTTGCAAAATATGCATAAATTTTTCTTGATTCCTTCTCCGATTTATGCTCAAAATATAGTCATTATAACATTATTAATTATTGGAACAGCTTTCGGTGCGGGCGGCAGCCTATTATCTATAAAAAAACACCTACAAGTATAGCAGGAAGGTAAAAAGATGGACAAAACAATTGAATTGGTAAACGGCGTAAAAGATATTCATGCAATGCCGAGTGTAATTGTAAAAGCTTTGAATATTATGAAGAAGCCTACTGCAAGTATGAAGGAGCTTGGTGATATCGTTATGTTTGACCAATCTTTGACGATAAAATTTCTTGCGTTGGTAAATTCTGCATATTACGGATTTTCTCAGCAAATAAGCTCTATTAATATTGCTTTATCTCTGCTTGGAATGGTAAAGGTAAAGAACATTATTGTTGCGGTTGCAATGAAACCGATGATGTCAAATGCAGGTGATAAAGAGCTTTGGAAACATTCAATGAGGGTTGCGTGCGGTTGTGAATATCTTGCAAACCTTACAAAAATCATGGACTCTGATGAAGCCTTTATTTCAGGTTTTATTCATGATGTAGGCAAAATTGTTTTGCACATGTCTAACGATAAATTATATGCAAAAGTTCTTAATGCGGTAGAAAATGGTTTGGCGGATGTTTTAACTGCCGAAAGAAAATATTTTGATTCAGACCACGTAAAAACCGGTTCATTATTGGCAAAAAGATGGCAGTTACCTATATTGCTGGCTAATATAATATCATACCACCACGCACCGTCACTTTCATCTATTCCGGTTCCGTGTAATTTGGTTTGTTTTGTAGATAAACTTGTTCAGCCGGTATTCGTTCCAAGTTCAATAGATAAAGACTTTGTAAAAACACTGGGCATTGATTTTGAAGACTTGGAAGAATTAAGAAATGTCATAATGCAAAAATCGGAAGTATTGATTGCAGAATTGTCATAGGGTGTTCGTATGATAGGTCGGGTAGTTCTTGTTTCTGATGATTCAGACTTTTTCGAGTATATTTTGCCGAAAATAAACTTGAGAAAAGAAGATGAATTATACAGATTCTGTTTTGATGAACTGCCTGAAAAGCTGGATACGCTGTATAATTCACTGTGGATTATTAACAGTGAAAAGTCACAGGATAAATGTCTTGAGTTGTTGGAATTGTTGAAAGGTCCTCCGACTTTAGTTTTTGGATATAATGAAGACGAACAATACAAAGTAGAATGTTTAAAATCCGGCGGATTTTCTTATTTGTCATATTTTACTTCTCCTGAGGAGTTCGATGCAATTGTTACATCTGCTTTTAATCAACTTTCGGTGATGAATAAGCAGGAACAGTATCGAAAAATATTGGTTGAGCATAATCTTATTACGCAAAATAATGAAGTATTTCTTGATTACAACAAAATATTGGATAATGAATTGGGGAATTCTTCTATCCTTCTTGCAATATCTCCTAATGATAAAACAAAATTTTTATTAAAAGCAAACCAGATTGAAACTTTTATATTAAGCTGCGTAAGAAAAAGCGATATTTTAATGAATTTTGCTCCAAATAAATATTTTTTGCTTTTAAAAAATATAACTTTTAATGATGCCCAAAAAATTTGGGAAAAAATTCAGTCTTTAATACCCGAAAAAATATATGCCGGTTTTGCAACGGTAGGAAATAAACGAAGAGAACAGCTTGTGAATGAAGTTCTGAACAAATTACATGAAGCTATCAACAGGGACTATATGCAGAATAAATCGGAGTCTTCCGATATAAGCAAGAATTATAAAATTTTCAGAAAAGAATTTAATGCAAAGATGGAAAAAATTATTACACCTGTTTTTTATCATGCTGTTCAAAAATACGGAAATAAGTTTTTCGGAATGAATGTAAGCCACAAAATAACCGACGGATGCGGAGAGATGTATATTAAAGGCAGATATATGTCAGGTGTTTTAAGAATTACCGCACCGGGCGGCTCTAAGATAAATATAGATGTTACGTTACTGAAAGATAAAAAATCTCCGGAAACAAAAAGGATAACATTTGAGCCGGAAGAGCTTGATGCAGGTGTATTAGAAGATTTGCTGGAACAGTTTATTGTAGAATTCAAGGAAGAGGTTGATAATGAGTATACTTAATGAAAATGACAGTTTAATAATAATTATTGATATGCAGGAAAAGCTTTTAGGTGCATCTTATACCAGAGAAATTGCAGAAAAAAAAGCAGGTATTGTGGCAAAGGCTTCTAATATTCTGAGTATCCCGGTTCTTGTTACAGAACAATACCCGAAAGGATTGGGGAACACTGTTGATTCTGTTAAAGAATCACTGGGGCAAAATGCTCGTTTTTTTGAAAAAGCAAGTTTTTCTGCTTTGGATGAAGAGGATATTTTTGATGCCGTAAAAACATCTAATAAGCATCAGATTGTTGTTTTTGGAATAGAAACTCATATTTGTGTAAGTCAGACTGTCAATAGTCTTATAGAGCTGGGATATGATGTCAGTGTAATATCGGATGCGTGTTCCGCAAGAGATGTTAATGAGCATAAGGCAGGTATAGATAGAATGCGAGAGGACGGTGCACATATTTTAACTGCAGAAATCGCACTTTTTGAATGGCTAAAAACATCTAAACATCCGAATTTTAAAGAAGTACAAAATTTAATTAAATAATTATATTTTGGTTAATTTTTTTAGTTTTTCAAGTTTTTCTTTTGTAGTACCAATGCCGGTTAAAAGCATTGTAGATTTCTCATTGGTTTTTTCATCTTCAATTCCGAATTTTTCGTACAAAATCTCTGATAATTCGTAACCGGTTAGTCCTTCTTTTTTTATTAAAATTTTTGTAATATCGTCACCATAAAACTCTAAATTTGCAAGTTTTGTTTTTAAATTTTGTATATTTTTAATAAGTTCTTCAATTTTTTTCTTTCCTCGTTTTGAGTTCAAGAAATTTATATTTGCCTCTATTGTTGCAAGCATCGGATATGATGGCGATGTGGTTGATATTAAATCCAGTGCTGATTTAATATCAAGGTCTGAATTTGAATGCAAAAGTGCTGTCGGATTAATTCCGCCCGCTGTTTTATGCAGAGATTGAACCGTAAAATCCGCATATTTTACGGCACTTTGGGGTAAATTTTCTGAAAACGGATACAAAGCTCCGTGTGCTTCGTCTGCAATAAAAATTACATTGCATTTTTTACATATATTGCTGAATTTTTTAACATCAGAAACGATTCCTTCATAGCTGGGAGTAGTCACAATTATGGCTTTAGGTTTTTCTGTGTTTAAAAGCGTTTCTAATTTTTCACCGGAAAGTGGCTCATAAATTCCCCATTCTTCATTAAAAGGAAGTTCATATTCAACGATATTTGCACCGGCTAAAATTCCGGCATGTTTGTGACACTTGTGTGATTTTTCCCAGATGAGAAGCTTGTCGCCTTTTTTGCAAGACGCCAAAACTGCAGCTAATATTCCGCTTGTGGAACCGTTTGTCAAAAAATGAGTTGATTTTGTTTTGTATATTTCTGAAGCACGTTTTTCTGCCTTTTGTAAGGCTTCTTGCGGATTATAGGCATCAACTTCCGAAATATCATTTTTGTACCATTGGTAAAATTTATGAAAAATACAAATTTTGCCATTATGGCTTGGAGTTGTAAAAAGTGTTTTTTTAGTTTTTTTCTTAAAAACAGATATTATGCTCATAATTATATTTTATCAAAAATATTGTATCCGGTCAGCAGAATGCATCAAAATATCTGCGTTCAAAAAGTAAGTGCAATTTAGGTTGAAATTTAGATTGAAATTTTGTAAATTTTTGTAACAAAATAAGCAATTTGTAATTCTTTGAAGTTTTTATATAATTGTGAAGTGTGGAGGTTCCATGTTTGAAGTAAGTCAAAATATTGCAAAAATTGATGGTAAATTTGAAACAAAAAATGTAACAAACCCTTCTGAACAGTACGGAAGGAATGCTGTTGATAATTTTTATTCTTATGCAGAAAAGCCTATTACCGAAGATAACTTTAATACTGCGCCAATTCTTGATTTTGGCATAAGTCCGCAGGCTTCGGATAATAATATAAAAAAGCTGGATAAATTCTTAAAAGAGAACGATGATTATTTAAACGCTCTTCCGCCTCTGGAATTTGAATATCGTTATATGCCAAATGTTCAAAACGGCAAAATTGATAAGGCGGCATTAATGGGAGCTGCAAATGAAGAAATGATGAGGCGTCCTGAAATGAGTGTTGAAGAAATGGATGCTCATTTTGCACCAAACAGTAATTATACTTCCAAGGCTCTTGATATAAACGGTGACGGAAAAATTACGAATGCGGAATACAGTACAAGTATTCTTGCTGCTGATATGTTGAGTAAATCCGATAACCCGAATCCTGAAAATGTAGACGGAACAATAAATTCTAAAGGTATGAATGCAGTGCTTGCTTATGCTAAGAAAAGTAATGCAGCCGCAGCTGCTCAAATGTATTCAAAAATTTATAACAGTTATAATCTCTCAGACAAGTAGTTGTAAAATTACCGAAAGCGGTATAGATTTCAGTCTGCCGGTTATTGTTTTTTATTAATTTTTCTAATCCGAATTTCATTGTTGTCGAGATAAATTTCAACTTCATCAAGTATCGGACTGATTCCAAGCCCCTCAAGAATTGCTTTTGGAATTATGACTCCCCAGCTTGTACCAATTTGTATTATTTTCTTTTTAATCACTATAACCTCTGTTACTTTATTATTATATAAATTATAATAACATTTTGTTATTGATTATAATATATATTATAATATTTAGCAAATGAATATGCTTACAATATAAAAGTTGAGGTTGAAAATATAACCATGTATGATTTGCATCAGGGTTTTGTCAGTTTTTGTAAAAAAAAAGCCGATAGTGGGACTTGAACCCGCGACCTACTCATTACGAATGAGTTGCTCTACCAACTGAGCTATATCGGCACAAATTATATTCAAATTTCAAAGGTTGGTAGAGCAAGCTCTACGTTTTCTTTATCCGTTCCGACGTTCGTCTCCACTGTGGGAGCTATATCGGCATAAATCATATTCAAATTTCAAATACTTATTTATTTTACCACAAATTTTTATTTTGTTCTTTGGAAAAATTTTGCCAAATCCTTATGCTCAATTATATGAGAAATCGGGCGTCCGTGCGGGCAGGTGTATGGCTTTTCACAAGTTCTCCAGTTTCTTATGATTTCTTGCATTTGAAAAAGGTTCAAATATGTATTTGCCTTGACTGCAGCCTTGCAGGATGTTGTAATCAGAATTTGTTCTTCGATGTTATCTATATCGCCTGAAATGTGTTCCAAAATATCTGCAAGAATTTCTTTGGGCGGGATTTTTGATATCAATTGCGGAACTTTTCTGAAAATAGCTTCTTTTTCGGATACAAAATCAATTTCATATCCGAATTTTTCAAGTTTTTCTTTATTTGCTTCCAAAATTTCTTTATCACTTGGTGAGATTTCGATTATATCAGATATAAACAACAATTGGCAGTCAATATTTTTTGATTTTTTAAGCTGTTCATATATGTATCTTTCTTCCGCGATATGCTGGTCTACAATTTCCAGTCCTTCTTCTTTTTCAATCAGAATGTAAGTTTTTTTATATTGACCGATTATTACATCTTCTTCTGCTTTGACAGGTTCGGTAATAAAACTTTTTTGTTCATTATTTATTAGTGTTAATTTTGGTTTTGATGGTGCATAAAAATCGTCGGGAATTTGTTCTTCTGATTGAATATATATATTATCAGATTCTTGTTTTATAAAAGATTCTCGTCTTGGGAATGATGCCTGTATAATTTCGGGCTTTTCGTGTTTTTCCGGTGTTTTGTTAATTTCCTGCGGAATTTCTTTTGTTTCAAAAAATTCTTGCGGTTTTTCTGTAATTCCGGATAGAGCTCCATTTACGGCAGAATATATAAAGTTGAATATTTGATTTGGATTTTTGTAACGGACTTCTTTTTTCGTAGGGTGAACGTTTACATCAACATCTTCCGGAGGAATTTCTAAATTAAGTATAAAAAACGGATATCTGAAATTTCCTACAAGGTTTTTGTATACGGTATCAATAGCTTTTTGGAAGACCGGACATTTTACAATACGTGAATTTACAAACATATAGTAATCTTTTTTACTTGCTCTTGTGTAATCGGGGGTGCTTACGTATCCGGAAATTTTGAGATTAGAAATTTTATCTGTTTTCAGAACTTCTTTTAGAGTTTTTGAAATATCGCTTGTAAAAATTTCTCCTGCTGTGACAAGAAGATTCCCTTCTCCTGTTGTTTTTATTGTGGTTTTACCGTTGTTTTTAAGTTCAAATGATACGTCAGGGTGTGCCAGCGACATGGATTGAATGAGTTCTGAAATGTATGCAAATTCTGTTTTTGACGATTTGAGGAATTTTAATCTTGCCGGAAGATTATAGAATAAATCTCTTATTTCCATAATTGTGCCTTGCGCACAGCCTGTTTTTGAGGATTTGACTTCTGAGTTTTCACATTCAACTTTTTGCCCGAAATCGAAATCTTTTGTGCGGGTTATACAGGTGAGTTTTGAAATGGAAATAATGCTGGCAAGAGCTTCCCCTCTGAATCCCATGGTTTTAACATTGTATAAATCTTCTCCTGATGCTATTTTGCTTGTTGCATGTTTTGAAAATGCAAGTATTATGTCATCGGGGTGAATTCCAGAGCCGTTATCCGCAACCCTAATATTTCTGCATTCATTGGAAATTTCAATGCTGATTTTTGTTGCTCCGGCATCAACAGAATTTTCCACAAGTTCTTTTACGACAGAATACGGCCGTTCAATAACTTCACCTGCTGCAATCTGGTTAATTACATTTTTTGATAGCTGAATAATTCTTCCCATTAAAAAACCCCGATGAAATAATTATACTCCAATAAGAATTTTTATAAAAGATTTTTACTGCTTAATATTTATTAACAAATCTTTCAAAAAAAGCAATTTATTTTGTTTTAGGTACTTTAAATATATAAGTAAGATTAAAGAAAGGGAAAATTATGCCGATTATTTCACAAAATTTGGGTTCTTCGGTACAGTTTAGGGGTGATAAACAAACAAATGCAGTCCAAAAACCACAATCTAAGACTGTTCAAAAGGCAGCACCGGAAGAATATTGGAGAGCACAAAAACGTAAAAACAGCGGTTTAATTGAACGTTTATATAATGCTATAAAAAATTTGACCGGACTTGGTACCGGTTCAAAGCGTGTTGAAAAAGAGTTAGCACAGGTGAAAGCCGGAAAACTTTCTGAAGATGAATTTACAAAAACTGTTGATAAATATTCATCTTCACAGGAAATGTCCGCACAGCTTCTTGGCGACGGTGCTTCTATTGCTGCCGCAGGCGGTACTTTCTTTGGGTTGAATAAAATTTTTAAATATTCAGGCGCCGGCATGCAAATAAATCAGACAATTGTTGATAAGGCATTTAATGAAATTAAGAATTTAATCAAGGAAGGCACTAAGGATGGTGTAAAAGATTCAACAGCAAAGAATAATGAAATTTTATTAAAAATACTTGAGAAAACACGTAGCTTTCTATTGTCAAATAAAAAACAAATGGCAGCTCTTGCAGGCGCAGCAGCTGTTGCTGGCGGTACTGCAAAATTATTGGTATCTTTGGTGAACAGAATTGGTTCAAAAGAGTATAGTTTGGATGAATCAGTTTATGGTGACAGTAAAACAAGAACACCTCTTCAAAGAACAAAAGCAAAGGCAGATAAAAAGAAAATGACTAAAGCTTGGTTCGACAGAGACTTTAGAGATTTTGCTTCCGGTGCAATTAATGGTTTAATGATGCCGGTGATGGCTTTGGGAGGATGGATAGGTGCACCTGTTTATTTGTTAGGCAACAGCATTAATAGATATTTGGTAGCAAACAGAACCGATAAGCATAAATCGGTAAAAGGCTATGTTGATAATATGGCAAATGACGGTGTCACAGTAGGATTAGCTGCAGCAGCGGCAGCAGTTCCGCTTGTAATAAAGGGTAATCATACAAAGGCATTTAATGAAAATATGAAAAAAGTAATTGATAGTTTAAAAAATGCAAACTTAAAGGAGCCTGAATACAAAGGTCTTTCTGCATATAAAGAACTTGAAACTGAATTATTGGGAAACAGTGAAATAAAAGCTATTATTGACGGTAGTGAAGGACAGTCTTTAGAAATTGTTCAGGAACAAGCACAGAAACTTATAGATAAAAACTTATTTGCTGCAAAAATGAAGCAAATTTCAAATGACGGAACAGAGCTGTTTCGTGTATTAAAAGAAGATTGCCCGCCGACAAGAACACTTGAAGAAGTGCAAGCATATGTAAACAAGAATCTCGGAGACGGATATAAGCTTAAAAATCTTCTTGGTGTAGGTACTGTTGCAGAAACTTATTTTGCACAAGATCCACAAGGTAAAGAAGTTTGTATAAAAGTTCTTAAAAACGGTATTTCTAAAGAAAAGATTCTTGCTGATAAAGAAAAATTTATTGAAATTGTTAAAAATATGAAAGGTAAATCACAAGAAGAAATTGACTATCTTGTAAGAAACGTAGAAGATTTAGCCCAAGGAATTTTGAAAGAAGTTGATTTGAAAAACGAAATGGAAGCTGCTCAAAAGCTTGAACCCGTTACAAAATTGGCAAATATGGTAAAACCTATAAAAGTTCAAAATAATGTATACGTGATGGAAAGAGCTAAAGGTGTAAGCTTGGAATCATTTATGAAATTAAATGATTTGTACTTGAGCAAAGATGCAGTTGAAAAACTCGGCAGAGATTCTGCAAAAGACCGAATAGCTTATATTGAAAAAGAAATTGCCAAAGTAAAAAGCAGAATGCCAGGATTTGAAGATGTCAAATTTGATAAAAAGGATACAAATTATATTCTTGAACAATACCAAAAAGTATTTGTAGAACAGTTCCATAAAATCAATAAAGACGGTAAAATTATTCATGGTGACTTGCACCCCGGAAACATCTTCATTGATCCGGAAGTTTTAAAATCCAGAAAAGGCAACTTGTTCACGCTTATTGATACAGGTAACACAATTGAGATGACAGCAGAACAGTCACTCAGAGCATTAAACTTTACTAAATATATAAAACAAGGAAACGTAAAAGATATTGCAGCATTCGTTCTCGATGGTGCAAAGTTGCCAAAGGGTATGACACAGGAACAAGCTATGGAAAAAATGACTGCAGAACTCAAAAAATGTTTCTTTGATAAAGAAACAAAAATAGGAACGCTTAATGATGAAGAAGTCTTAACTTTGACTGATAATATAATGCAAAAACTAAACATTATACCAAACTCAACTCAATTAAATCTTAATAAATCAAGAACTTCCGCAAGAAATTCGTATGCAGCATTGCAAGAGGCACTCTTAGCTCTGGATATTAATGAAATAGCGGCAAGCTTTACTAATGGCGGAAAGGTTAAAGGCAGTGTAAAAGCGGGTCAAAAAGGTCTTGAAGCATTGTATAGAAACAAAAAATATGATGCTATGATAAAAGCACAAGAAAATAAAAACTTGAGACAATTGCCATTTATTGAACAATGGAGACAAATGTTTAACCCTAATGCACCAAAAACAAGCAGTGAAGATTATATTACATATAAACTCAAACAATATAAACTTGAACTAAAAGACGATGCACTGGATTCTTTGGGCAATTTTTAAGGTTTAATCAAAAACTTAATAGCTCTGCCTTCGATATGCTCCTGCATTGCGTATTCAACTTTATCCAGAGGTAATGTTGCGGTTATGAGTTTTTCAACTTCAACCTTGCCGGATGCAATCAAATCAAGCGCCTGACGGAAGTATTTCGGTGTGTGGTGAAAAACGCTCATAAGTCTAATATCACCATAATGCATTTTTGTTGTATCAAAAGTCACTGTTGAACCGGATTTGCACCCTCCGAAAAAGTGAACCGTTCCGCCGGGGCGAACACAGGAAAATACCCTTTCCCACATTTCAGGAAGTCCTACGCATTCCACTGCTACATCCAAGCCTTTTTGTTCTTCCGTAAAATCTCTGAATATTTTTTCAGGGTTCGGATATTTCTTTAAATCAACGACTTCATCTGCATGAGCGAATTCTTCCGCAAGTTTAAGTTTTACCGGATTTCTGCCTGCCGCAATTACCCGCGCACCTTTGAGCTTTGCAAGCCTTGCAAACATAAGTCCGATAGGCCCGATTCCGATTACACCTACAGTATCGTTCGGTTTAATATCTGTCCTTTCGACACCGTGCACTACATTTGCTAGCGGTTCACAAAAAGCCGCTTTCTCAAACGGTAAATCGTTTGGAAGAATCAGCGTGTTCTTTTTTACGATTCTTTCGGGAACAACAATATATTCTGCATACGCTCCGTTCAATAAATCCAGATTCTCGCAGAGGTTGTATTCTTCTCTTTTGCAGTAAAAACATTCTCCGCAGGGTGCAGAGTTTGCGCAGACTACTCTATTGCCGACTTTTACGGTTGTTACATCATCTGCAATTTTGGCAACTGTTCCGGCAAATTCGTGTCCGAATCCTGATGGAATTTTTTTTATTAAAACAGGATGACCGCGTCTGAAGGTTTTTACATCCGTTCCGCAAGTCAGTGCAGAATCAATTTTTACAAGAATTTCCCCTTTTTCCAAAGGTTTAATCATTGTTTCTTCGTATTTTATATTTCCCGGTCCGTAAAAAAGTACGGCTTTCATTCTATTTGGTGTCATGTGTCCTCTTTATTAATAAAAATGCTGACACAATAATTATACCAACAGACATTATTATTGCAACAGGAATTCCGTAAATATATCTGATGCTATCCAGTCTGCACATTTCAACAAGTATTCTTGCAGCAGAATACAAAATTAAATATATAAGTGCTAAATTACCATCAATATTAATTTTTTTGTTTTTGATAAGGAATAACAATATGCAAAAAATTGCCAAATCCAGTAAACTTTCATATAAAAAAGCAGGATGATAAAATTCTGTATCTAAATAGGGTATTTTTCTGTATTGCGGCGCAATAAAAAGTTTCCAAGGTAAGTTTGTGGGGCTTCCGTATGCTTCCGAATTGAAGAAATTTCCCCATCTTCCGATTGCTTGCCCGAGAGCAAGACCGACAGAGCAAACATCACAGAGTTTAAATGCAGAAATTTTGTGTCTTACAGAAAATATCCATAACCCGAAAATTCCTCCAAAAATGGCACCATGGATAGAAATTCCGCCATGTCTTATTGCAAGGATTTCTGTCGGAAACCTCAAATAAAAATTAAAATCCATTAAGCAATAATATAATCTTGCACCGATGATTCCAAAAATAATCAGATACGGTGTTAAATCAATAATAAGCTCTTTTTTTAAATCAAAATACTTTGTTCCTAAATAATCTGAAACAAGAGTTCCGCAAGCAATTGCAAGAGCTAAAATAACCCCGTAATAGTATATATTCAGACCGAAAATCGTGCATAAAATCTGTGAAGGCGAAGTAAACATTATTCTTTAACTTCTTCCTTGGTGTCACCTGCAATAAATTCTTCAGATTGTTTAATCATTTCTTCAATGGATTCTTTATCATCTGAATTAGGGTTTGATTCAATATATTTTTGCAAGTTTTCAATAGCTGCTGTCTTTAATTCTATTGCTTTTGCTTTATCTTCGGCAGAAATTTCTTTTTCTTCCGATTCTTTTTTATTATCTTCTTTTATTTCTTCATTGTCATCACTGTCATCATCTTTATCTTCCATTATTTCATCAGCAAGGCTGATTTGAGCGACACCCAATGAATAATAAAAATCCATATAATCAGGTTTAATTTTTATACCGTCTTCAAGAGCTTTAACGGCAATGTCATATTTTTTTGCATTAATTGCCGCAACACCTAAATTGTAGTGTGTTTGGTACATAGTTGAATCCAAATCCAGACTAGCCTGAAGTCTGTTCATTGCGGATTCATAATCACCTTTTTGCATAAATTCGTTTGCTTTATTATTCAATTCCTGCACGGCTATATTGTTTATGCAGGCTGTGGAAACTACTGCAATAAGAAGAACGGATGCGATCATTAAAGCTTTTTTCATATCAACAAAATCCTCTCTCAATTCAATCATTTTAGTATACAAATATCAAAGAATCAAGAATGTAACAAAAATTCACCTAAACGGATTAATTCATTCAAACATTTTTTCTGTTTCTTCCGGAGTGAGTTTAATTTCTTTTACTTTTTTCTTTTCGCAGGGAATTATGAATGTAATTTTATCTGCGGTTGCTTTCTTGTCTTTTTTCATAATTTCAATAATTTTATCTGCGGAATAGTTTCCTTTCAAAGGTTTGAAACCGTATTTTCCCAGTAAATCAAGTGAAAGCCTGTAATAAGAATAAGTTATATAGTTTTGTTTGTACGCCCAATCTAAGATGAAGAACATTCCATATACAACGGCTTCTCCGTGGGTATATTTTCTGTATTTTGTAATTGTTTCCAGCGCGTGGGCAAGAGTATGTCCAAAGTTCAAAATTTTTCTCAGACCGCCTTCTTTTTCATCCTGTGAAACAACTGCAATTTTCAGATTAAGGCAGTATTCTATCATTCTTATTATAGTAAGCGGTTCTTTTTGGATTATTTTTTCGCATCCCAGCGTCAAAAATTCAAATAAAAACATCGGAGTTTGGTAGTTGCAGCTATCTTCTATAAATGCGTATTTTAAAACTTCTCCCAGCCCTGACATAAATTGTCTTTTATCCAGTGTTTTAAAAAAGTTTATATTAATAAAAACTTTTTTTGGCTGATAAAAAGTTCCTATGATGTTTTTAGCTTCATCTAAATCAATTGCTGTTTTTCCGCCGACGGAAGAATCCACTGCAGCAAGAAGTGTTGTCGGAATCTGGATAAAATCAATACCTCTCATGTATGTAGATGCTGCAAATCCTGCAATATCACCGACTACACCCCCGCCAACGGCAATAATAACGTCACCTCTGGTTAAATTTCTTTTTGAGGCAAATTTCATTATTTTTATATAATTTTCATAATTTTTTTCTTTTTCGCCGTCCGGCATAATAAAAATTTCGTCTTTGTTGAAGCACAGTTCTTCAAAATAGAGCTTAAAAACTTTTTTAGACATTACGACAACGCGTTTTTGCCCTTTTGTATATTCATAAATTTCCTGATTCAATTTTGCAAATGTTGAATCCGAAATATCGATATAATATTCTTTTTTGTCGTCTATATTAACCTTAAGAGTTTGTTTCATTTATTATAAGCCTTATGATTTCATTTTCGTTTATCTCGCTCGTATCAATGATATAATGAGCTTTTTTATAATTTTCTTCTCTTCTTTCAAGGAGTTTTTTTAAAATTTCTTTTGGATTTTCTTTTTGCAGAAGCGGTCTTGTTTTGTCTTCCGAAATTCTTAAATACAGTATATCAAGGTCTGATTTTAAATAAAATACTTTACCAAAATTCAGAAGTGTTGCTCTGTTTGAAGGATTTTCAAAAGCGCCTCCGCCGATAGATATAATTTTTTTGTTTCCGCAGCAAACCATTTTTATAGTTTCGTATTCAAGATTCCGAAAATAATCTTCAGAATACTTTTCAAAAATTTCAGTTATTTTAAGCCCCTGAGTTTTTTCTATGATACTGTCCGTATCTACAAAAGTGTAGTCCGTAAGATTTTGTGCCAAAAGGTTTCCGATAGTTGTTTTTCCGCTTGCCGGCATACCGACAAGGATAATGTTTTTCTTTTCACTCATAGATAAATTTTAACATAAAGAATTTTTCATATACTCCGATTTGGGAATTTATATATGTATATGTAAAAAATAAAATTATTTGGTGAGGAAAATTTATGTTTAATAAAAATAAAATTATTGCTTTATTTCTGGCATTATTACTTGTTTTTAATACTAACTTTGGTTTTTCGGAAACAGTATACAATGAAAATTCTATAGACATTCAGGCTGTAGAAACTTCTAAAGGAAGCCGTTATCCGGATTACGCAAAAATGTATCTCGGAGAGGATAAACACGAGAATTTTAACAGAAAAATGTTTAATTTGAATTCCCGTCTTAATAAATATGTTGCACGTCCGATACATATTATATGGTCTTCTGTAATGCCAAAGTTCGGTATGGACAGAATTCGTGATGCATATAATAATATAGAATACCCCAAAAGACTTGTAAGCAGTATTATACAAAGAGATGGTAAAGCTGTAAAACAAGAAACTGTGAGATTCTTAACAAATACGACACTCGGTCTCGGCGGACTTTTTGATCCTGCCGATAAAATTTTTAAAGTTAAACCTACAAATGAAAATATGGAACAGGCATTATGCAAATGTAAAGTTCCGCAGGGTTCTTATTTTGTTGTTCCCGGGGTAAATTCCTGCACCCCTCGTTCTTTGTGCGGAAAAACTCTTGAAGCCGCACTTGATCCTGTAGTATATTTAGGGTCTCCTGTCGTTTCTATCGTAAAAGCAGCTCTTATGTTAAACAGAACTTCTTATATGCAGCCTTTGGCAAAAATGATTGAATCGGATTATGCAGACCCGTATGATATCCATAAAAAATTATTTGGGATGGAAAATTATATACGAAATGCAAATCTTGACCGTGATGAAACTCTGCTTACAGAAAAACAGCTCGTTGAAGAAGGTGATTTTAAAGATGCAGAGAAAATGGTGGCAGAGCTTGGTGATACTCCGGCTCCGGTTGAAGGTTTGACAACCGGCGGAGCATCAAACATTTTAGGAGATATTTTGCCATTGGGTTCTTCTGTTTTAAAGCCGGATATTATACTTAAAGACTATAAACCGCAAACTCCTGTAGTCGATTCTATGCGGACGGCATTGTTTGAGAATCCGAATGTAAATAAATCAATGTGGAATGAACTTTCAATCTGGAACAGAAGTTTTGCAAAACGTATAAAGACAGGGAGTGTTTTTGTAAGTGAGGGAAAGCCGGAGTACAAATATAAATATATTCTGCAAAAAGATAAAACTGCGCCCCTTGCAATAATTTATCCGTCAATAGGAGAAAGCGCAGGAGCGCATCATTCGGTCATTTTTGCAAAATTATTTTATGATGAGGGTTATTCTGTTGTTATGCAGGGTAATCATTTTCAGTGGGAATTTGTAAAAAGTATGCCTGACGGATTTTGTCCGGGGCTTCCTCTTAAGGATTCTGAACAAATTAGACTTGTTACTTATAAAATACTTGAAGACCTTAATAAAAAATATGAAATAGCACCGCGGGAAAAAGTTGCACTCGGTACATCTTTTGGTGCGATGGGAGTTCTTTTTGTTGCTCAAAAAGAGAGCGGTGAAAATCTTCTCGGAATATCAAAATATATTGCAATAAGTCCGCCGATAGAATTAGGATATGCTTTAAATAAGGCAGACAAAAATGCGGAAGAGTTTGACAAAAGTTCTGATGAAGTTAAGCAAAAAACAGCCGTAACAGCAGCAAAGGTTTTGCAGCTTTTGGAATTAAAAAAAGACGGTGATACAAATATAGAAACACTTCCTTTTTCGGATGAAGAAGGAAAACTTATTACGACATTTATCTTGAGACAAAAGCTTTCTGATTTAATATTCACAATAGAAAATGTTCCAAAAAACAAAAAAACCGATGTATATGAAATGATTAACAATATGAGTTATAAAGATTATGTGGAAAAATATTTGGGGCTCAATTCTGAAAAGGATTCTGACGTTTTAAAAAAGACTGCTTCGTTGTATGCATTATCAAATTATCTTTTGGCAAATGATAATTATAAAATTTATCATTCTTTTGATGATTATTTTGTAACAAAAGATCAGATTGCAAAACTTAAAACGATAGCCGGAAAAAATCTTGTCTGTTTAGATTGCGGGTCGCATTTGGGATTTTTATACAGAGAAGAATTTAAAGAGGCTCTTAAAAATGATATAAGAGCCTCCGAGAATTAATCCTCAATATATGTATGGTAATCTTCTATCCCGTCGCATTTTCTGAGTTTTTGTATTGCAATGGTTTCAAGTTGTCGTATTCTTTCTTTTGAAAATCCCATGCGGGTTCCTATTTGTTCAAGAGTTTTGGGACAGTCGTCTTCAAGTCCGAAACGGTGTTTGATAATATCTTGTTCTCTTTTATCCAGTTTGTTAAGAAGACATACAACATCTTTTTCTTCAAGTTTCTTTTGAACCGTGTTTTCCGGAAGGCAGTATGTCGTATCTTCAATATAGTCTTGTATGCACAAATCATCAGTTACATAAGTTTCCAGACTCACCGGTTCTGTTTTAATAGCACATCTTATTTCTTCCAGTTTTTTTTCGTCTAATCCTGAAATCTTTGCAATTGTTTCATCATCCGTATCAATTGTTTCATCACATTCGGCAATCGCACAGGCTTTTTTGTATTTGCGAATTTTTTCAAGCATATGTACAGGAATCCTTATCGTTCTTGAATGATTTGAAATTGCTCTTATTATCGTTTGCTTAATCCACCATGTTGCATAAGTTGAAAATTTGAAATTTCTTGTGTAGTCAAATTTTTCTGCGGCTTTTATTAATCCTAATGAACCCTCCTGAACTAAATCCATAAATAAAACACCTTGTCCGATGTATTTTTTTGCAATGCTTACGACAAGACGTAAATTTGCCTGAACAAGTTCTTTTTTTGCCTCTTCATCCCCTTCTTGAATTCTGCGTCCCAAATCTGCTTCTTGACTTTTAGTAAGCATTTTTTTTCGTCCGATTTGTTTTAAGTACATTTGCAGAATGTCATCATTATTGACAACAGTGCTGAAAGTTTTGGGATTTTCTTCCATATCAATATATTCAATATTATTCATCGCTCTCGACATTAAATCTCCTCCGTTTTTCTTCCATATATAAAGACGAAAAATCTAAGAAAAAGTTCCGTTAAAAAATGAGGCATGAAAAATGTTGATAAAACCTTCACTTTTCATTAGTCCAGCTCCCATCATCTAATTTTCGCCTTACATCTCAAATTGATTTTCTGTCTTCCCCTTCGGAAAAGGAGTCTTAATATTTCTTAATATTGTTAAGCAAAATAAAAAATCTGGTCGGATTTGAAGAATTCAAATCCGACCAACTTTAATATAATTGTTCTATATTCACTTTGAGAGGGCTGATGTATTTTTAATCAATATTTTATTTTACGGATGATAGCTGGTAGGTTTAGTGAAACCCAACAATAACAATACAATTAAGTTTTATTATTTATTATCTTTTTTATTTTCATCCGATGTTCCTCTGATTCTAACCTTTGGAACAACTGACATCCCCGGAATAATTGCGTATTCATTAGGGTCAATATCCTCAGTGAATACAATCTTTACAGGAATTCTTTGAACAATTTTTACAAACGAACCTACTGCATTTTCCGGCGGAAACAGACTGGATTTTGCGCCGGAAGCTCTTTGTATGCTTTCAATTTTTCCTCTAAAAACTTTGTGCGGATAAGTATCAATTTTTATATCGACAGGCTGGTCTTTTTTCATTTTTTCAAGTTGAGTTTCTTTGAAATTTGCGACAACCCAAACTTTATGCGGAACGATTACAAACAAAGGACTTCCGGGCTGAACCATCATTCCGACTTCTACTTTCTTGTTAGAAACTGTTCCGTCAATCGGAGCTTTTATTTCTGTATATTCATAAGCTAATTCTGCTGCCTGTTTTTGAGCTTTTAATACATTTAATTCCGCATCTGCTACTTTGGAATTGTTAGTTGAAAAGATTGCCTGTTCTGCGGTTGTTTGTCTTGCCTGAACAGATTCCAGATTCGTTTTTGCTCTGTCCAGTGTTTGTTTTGAAACAGCACCTGCTTTATAAAGGTTTTCATATCTTTCTACATCTTTTTGTGCAAGTTCGATTTCAGAATTTGCAGCATTTAAGTTTGCATGGGCATTTTGTTGATTCAAAACAGCTTTTTCATAAGCGGCATTTGCCTGATCCAGCTTTACCTGATAATCAATTCTGTCAATTACGGCAACAATGTCACCTGCTTTAACCGGCTGGTTATCTTCCACCAGCACTTTTACGATTTGTCCCGCAACTTTTGGTGAAACGGAAACGGTTGTTGTTTCAACGTAAGCGTCATCAGTGGATTCATAGCCAAGCATATCATAAATCCAATAACCGCCGACTATTACAGCTATGATTGTTAAAAATATAAAAAAATATCTTTTCTTTACCGGTAGTTTATTTGTTTCTTTTTGTTCATCACTCATTTTATTTTTCCTTATATATGTAATTTCAAAGTGTTATTTAAAATTCCTCTTAATTCCTTCAACAAGTCTCCTACTTTTGCTATATCGGAATTATCAATCATTTCTTTGACTCTTTTATAATGTGGTCTTATTCTGTTAGCGGCTTCTTCAACTTTTTGTTTTCCGGATTCCGTAATTTCAATAAGCTTTACGGGACGATTGTTCTTTATGGAGAGCTTCCTTGTAACAAATCCTTTTTTTTCGAGGTTATCCAGTAATTTTCCGGTATTAGCTCTGTCTTTCAGAATCAATTTTGCCAAATCCCTCTGGCAAAGTTCTTGTGCTGCCGCCAGAGTATCCAAAACGGAATATTCCTCTATACTTATACCGGTTTTGTATTCTTCAAAAACTTGCGCACCAAGCATTTTACAGTATTTCGCTGTTAATTCTATCTGATAAAAGATGGTATCGGTATAGTGTTCTTTCAATTTTATTCCCCGTATACGGATTTGTTATTTTTACCACATGTTGCAAATGCAACATATTTATGGTATCATTCATATTGTAAAAAATCAAGTACTTGAAGAGGATTTTATGAAGAAATTATTGACACTGGCTATATTAGTATCTTTTGCGGGAGTGAATAGTGTTTATGCGGCAAAATCAGTTAAAACAAATGAAGCACTTTTGAATGCCGGAACAGAACAGAATGTAAAAAAATATAAAAAATATTATTTAAAAACAGAAAAAGTGAAACCTGTTAAGAATAAATATGAATATGTTAATCTCGCATGGTGGGCAGGTTTTAATGATGAATACTTAAATGATTATATAGTTCGTGCAATTGAGAATAATAAAGATTTAAAAATGGCAACACTTGCTATAGAAGAATATTACCAGAATGTCATAATGCAAAGAGCATCCGAGTATCCGGCTGTATATGCGGGACTTTTGCCGGCTTTTGGGAAACTGAATACAATGAGTACAAAATCTTCAACGTTATTCGGGCTTCCGATAATCGCAAATTATGAATTGGATATCTTCGGTAAAAATCATAACAAAACCACTGCAGTAAGAAAATTGTATGAAGCTTCCATTCTTGATGAACAGGCGGCATATATTTCAATCGCATCGGCGGTAGGAAATGTTTATGTAAACATTGTCAGAATGGACGCGATGATTGATTTGCAGGAGGACATTGTAAAACTGAGAAAAGAAATTGATGAAATTATGTCAATTTCAAATGCGGAAGGGATTGTGTCCACCTCCGATTTAGTTAAGGCAAACAAGGCTTATATAGCAGGCGTTGCGGATTTGACAGATTTGAAGAAAGAACGAACAAAACTTCTTCATCAGCTTGCAGTTTTAATTGGTGACAGCCCAAACAATATAGAAGAATATAAACGTATTGATTATAAAACACTTGCTTTTTCCGGAAATATACCGGAAAGCATTGATTCTGATATCATAATGAAACGTCCTGATTACTTAAAAGCGGAAAAAATGCTTGAAAAGGCAGGTATAGATGTTCGTATTGCAAGAAAAGAAATGCTCCCGAGCTTAAGTCTCGGCGGTGGAATGTTTTTTAATAACAGACACTTGGAAAGCTTGTTTACAACAAAAGGAATGTTGTGGGGTTTGGGCGGACAAATTGTACAGCCTTTGTTTCTTGGCGGAGTCTTGAAAGCTCAGTTGAAAGCTAAAAAGATCGCGTATGAAAGAAGTTTAAAAAATTATGAAAAGGTTAATCTAACTTCTATGCAAGAGGTTAATGATTCGTTAGTATCCGTTAATATGGACAGGGAAAAACTTGCTAAACAGCGTTCTATACAAGAACTTGAAGAAAAAGATTTTACGCTTACAAAGGCGAAATATAATGAAGGAGTTATTTCAAAGCTTGATTTGGACCAGCAGGAAGAAAATTTGCTGACGGTCAATAAGATGGTATATTCAACCAATTTTGACTGTATGGTTGATTATATCAATTTCTATAAAGCTGTTGCCGCTCAAAAAGTTTAGAAAGAAACGTTTACTATATTGTAATCATCATCCCATTCGATAAAACCTTTTGGTTCAATTGAATGGTATGTGTAGGTGTTTTCAATGAATTTCGGATTAAATAGGTTTTTCTTACCTAATATTTTTACAATTTCAGGTAAAAGCTTTGTACTTCCGGCAATTGTTCCGTCTTTTGAGGTTGCTTTCTCTCCGTCATAAAAAATCTTTGAATCTGCGAAAACAGTTTCTTTTAGATGGCTGTATGTAATTGGCAGAGCGTCGCTTATTAAAATAATTTTATTTTGAGGTTTTGATTTTAAGAAAAGCTTTAGCGCATCATCTGATACGTGAATTCCGTCTGCAATAATTTCTGTGTAGACAGAATCGTTTATCAGGGCAGAAAGGGCGGTTGAGGCTCCTCTGTGAGAAATCGGAGACATAGCGTTAAAGGTATGTGTAACACCGTCTACATTACCAAAACCGGTACAGTGACCGGCTTGAACTTTTATTTTCTTTTCGTGCAGGTAATCAATTAGCCCGTTGTCAAGTTCAGGCGCTAATGTCACAATTTTGATAAAATCGTCTTCTATTTTTCTGTAATTATCTACAGTTAAATCCAAAAAGTGTTCAGGGTTATGTATTCCTTTTTTTTCAGGGTTAAGGAATATTCCTTCCAGATGAATACCAAGAATTAACGGGCATTCTTCTGAAGCTTTTTTTATAACAGAAATTTGATTTTTTGTGTTTTCAACCGAATCTGTTACAAGAGTCGGGAAAAATCCGCAGATACCTAATTGACGAAGTTTTTCTCCCAACAGAACAATGTCATCTGCATCGGCTTTGTTAAAATCAACTCCGTACCCTCCGTGAAAATGTTGTTCAATAATAGGTAATGTTTTCATTTATGCACCTATAAAAATTTCTCTGACTTTTTCTCTGTCGTCAAAATGGATTGTTTCGTTTGCAAGAATTTGATAGTCTTCGTGTCCTTTTCCTGCAACCAATACAACATCATTTGCATTTGCGATTTTATACGCTTCTTTTATGGCAAGTTCTCTATCAGGTTCTACAATAACATTTGATGTGCTTTTAAACCCTGCCAAAATATCTGTAATAATTTGCTGCGGGTCTTCAGAACGCGGATTATCACTTGTTACAATAACTCTGTCTGCAAGATTTTCCGCAATAGCGCCCATTTTAGGACGTTTTGTTGCATCTCTGTCACCTCCGCATCCGAATAAACAGATAAGATTTGCACCTTCAGGTGTAATTTCTTTTGCAGCTTTTAAAACATTTTCCAGACCGTCCGGAGTGTGTGCGTAATCCACGATTACTGTAGGTTTTTTTACAATAACTTCAAATCTTCCTGCAACACCTCTTATTGTTTCCAAAACAGAAATACATTTTTCAATATTCATTCCTGTAGCAACAGCAACTGACAGAGCCGCCAAAACGTTATATACAGAGAACATTCCGTTCATCATAAGATTAACCGGATATTTTGTTCCCATTATGTCACAAATGAATGATGCGCCTTCGTTATCAAATTTGATGTTTTCGGCTCTAATATTTGCCGGCATGTTTATGCCGTATGTATAAAGATTTACTGTTGGTGAAACAACCTCCATAAAGCGTGCTGCATATTCATCATCTGCGTTAATTACGGCGAAATCACCAGCAACAAGTTCATCAAATAATTTGGCTTTGGCGAGAAAATAATTATTCATTGTGATATGAAAATCCAAATGATCTTGAGTTAAGTTTGTAAGTACAGCACCGTTAAAGTCGCAATAATCAACTCTGTGCTGAGCAAGAGCATGCGAGCTTACTTCCATAACAATATTTGGTATGCATTTTTCATTCATGTCATAAAGAATTTTCTGTAATTCAGGTGCTTGGGGTGTTGTGTGTTTAGCATCGTGATATGAGTCTTCCGAAAAGAATTTGTGCCCCAAAGTTCCTATAAGTCCGCATTGTTCATTATTTGCTTCATATAATTTTTGTATCAAATGTGTTACGGTTGTCTTGCCGTTTGTACCGGTAACACCGATTAAATTAACCTTTTGAGACGGAGAAGAATAAAACAAATCAGATATTTGTGCAATAGCTTCCGTTGTGTCAGATACTACAATCTGAGGTATATCAAGATTTAATCTTCTTTCTACTACACACAGACAAGCACCGTTTGTAACGGCTTCTTCTGCATATTCGTGTCCGTCTACGTGTTCACCTGTCAGACAAATAAATAAATCTTCCGGCTGTGTTTTTTTAGAATTGTAAGAAATTCCTGAAATTTCGCTGTCAAAATCTTCAGTATTTACAAGTTCTATATAATTAAGATTGTCTGTCAGTGTACTTAGTCTCATATGTTTTCCTTTCGCTATATCTTATAATGTTCATCTTTATCAGGCTGCAAGTTTAAAATTCTTGCTATTTGTGTTGAAATTTCTTTGAAAATAGGTGCAGCAACTGTGTTACCCCAAATTTCTCCGCCTTGAGCAGAGTCTACAATTACATAAATTAAAACTTGCGGGTCGTTAGAAGGCATATAACCTACTATTGATGTATAAAGTTTGTTTGTGTAACCGCTTCCGTTTTCTTTCGGTTTAATAGAAGTTCCGGTTTTTGCAGCTATATTATAACTCGGATTTTTGATTGGAGATTTTCCTCTGTTTATACTTTCTGTTAATAAATCCGTTACAATTCTTGCGTGTTCCGGAGTCATAACTTGAATTCTTTTTATTTTTTGTTCTTCTTCTTCAGGGGTATATTTTATAACGTGAGGAGTTACTCTGACACCGTTATTTGCAAGTGCGGATACAGCCGAAACCATTTGAATAGCGGTTACGGAAGAGCCGTATCCGTATCCCATAGATGCGTGGTCTGATGCATCCCATTTTGAAGGATTTTTCAATAGACCGACAGATTCGCCGGGTAAATCTATTCCGGTTTTTTCGCCGAATCCGAATTTTTTCAGAATTTCATAGTATTCCTGTTTTCCCATCATTTGTGCAACTACAACAGATGCAACATTGCTGGAATGTTCAAAAAGGTATACCAAATCTATCATTCCCGGATTAGGATGACGGGCATAATCGTAGTTTTTGATTGTCCACCAGCCGATTTTAATTTTTCCGGTATCGTTAATTCTTGAATATTTATTAATTTTACCAAGTTCAATGGCTGATGCTACAGTAATTGTCTTAAATGTCGACCCCGGAGGGAATACATCGGTCAGAGTCCAGTTTTTTATCTGAAAACTGTTTGCGTTTTTAAAATTGTTCGGGTCAAAATACGGATAAACAGCGTAGGCTAAAATTTCACCGTTTTTGGGGTTCATTACAATAACAGCACCTCTTTGAGCGTGAAATTTTTGTATGGATTTCATTAATTCTTTTTCACATACATGCTGAACAGCCGCATCTATTGTTAAAGTTACGTTTTTCCCCTTAACCGGTTTTGTTGCAGCAACAGGGTCTGTAGAAATATTATAAATAACTTTTCCTTTAGGAGTCATTTCATAAGTAGCTTTTTTGCCAACATATCCAAGCTTGTCTGCGGCAGTTAATTCAACACCTGAAGCCACATCGGCATCAAAGTTGTAGTATCCCAAAACATGTGCGGCAAGAGTCCCCTGCGGATATGTTCTTATACTTTTTTTATCCATCGGAATTTCTCTCAGACCCAGTTTTGCAATTTCGTCTCTTGTGTGCCTGTCGACATTCTTTTTTATTGATATTAAAGCCGTATTTTGTTTTAATTTTTCAGTCAAATCGTATTGAGAAATTTTCAAAATTGGGGCTAATATTTTTGCCAATTCTTCCGGAGTGTGCACAAAATCGGCTTTTCTTGCAAAAATATCGTAATAAACAGTATCCGTTGCAAGTTTTATCCCGTTCCTGTCATAAATATCACCGCGCATTACAAAAGAGGATGCTCTTCTTTGGTTTTTAGCTTTTACCCTAAAATGTCTTACATCTAAAACTTGAACGCAAAACAAGTAAAATATGAACAGTAAAAGTGCGCACAGAAAGAACAGCTGTAATCCCATAAGCCTGTCGGAAAACATCTTGTTTTTATTAATTCCGTTATTCTCTCTTGAAAATCTCCCCATATTATAATCATATCACAATATGGATTAAAGGTTAATATCCAAATTATTTTACCAGAGTAGAAATAAATCTGATAGAATCATCCGCAAGTTCTTTAACAAAATCTTTTGCAATTTTTGAAAGAGGTCTGTTATCAATTTTGTCGAAAATAGCGTA
>CADAKY010000002.1 GCA_902788575.1 uncultured bacterium
TTGATTTATCTCTCTCTTTTAAATATCTCTTACATATATATAAAGTATTTAACTTTTTAAAAATTGCCTTTTTTACTTTAAATTGTTAAGAAATGTTAAATACGAAAATAAAAATTTATAGTCAGGCTTGTAATCATCAAATCTGCTGTTTTTTGAAAGAATAATTTAACAACAAAAAACTTATTGCAGGGATAAAATGTGCAATAATTTTTGGGGAAATGTTATTTTATTAAATTAACATAATTATGCGCTTTTTTCAGCCATAAACTTTTGCATAGCTTCCTGAGAAATTTCTACGGTATCTTCAATTAAATTTCCGATAACAGCTTCACTTTCCTGTGCCATTTTTATTAATTTAATACCATATAATTCTTTTGCCTGCTCAGCCTTAATCTCTGATTCTATCAGATTTTGTGTTTGTCCTACAGCACTTACATCCATATAAAATTCCTCATATTGATTGGTGATATAAATATATTACCACATTTTATATACAATTTCAATACCAATCAAAAAAAATGTAAAAAAAGAGCCCCTATGGGCTCATGGAATTAAGAATAGCTGGAAGTATGAAAAAGATTTAATAATTATATTTAACCCAAATTTTATTTGTAAAACTATTGGACAGTAAGGGAATTTTAGCGTGATATCAGGGGAATAATATTCACTTGTATACAAAAAGTAAAATATATGATATGATAAAATTAGAGTAGTAGATAACAAATTTTTGAAGATATATGCGATAGATAGAATTATTAATTAAAAATAGTAGTTTTTCGGGCAGGTTATATGTGCCCGTGTCTCGTGTATATATAAAAAAATAGAAAGAAAAAAGGTGCCAGATGAATGGATTACTTTACGTGGCAATTTTAGCAGTCGTGATGCTGATTGCTGTGATTGTTGTGCAGAGGGTGAAGTACAAAAATCTTGTACTTCAGACAGAGCAGTCTAAAAAAGACTTGCAAGAAAAAGAATCAATTATTCAGAAAGAAGCTTTAATTAAAGCAAAAGAATCATTGCAAGCTGAAAGAGAACAGCTTAACGAAGACGAAAGAGAACGCAGAAGAGAATTCGCACAAATTGAATCAAAATTAAACAAAAGAGAAGACATACTGGAAACTAAGATTCAGGAAGTGACAGATAAGGAAGTTGAACTGGATAAGCTGAAAGAGCGGCTTATTGATAAAGAAGATTATTTAGCGGAAATAGTTCAAAAGCAGACAGAAGAGTTGGAAAAAATCGCAGGTATGTCTGCGGAAGATGCAAAAAAAATGCTTTTGGAACAGTTAAAAAACGACCTAGCACAAGAGCAAATGCAGCTTATTCGCGAGAACGAAGCTAAAATCCGAGAAGATGCGTTAGAAAAATCAAAAGAAATTCTTTCAACAACTATGCAGAGATGTATGATGGAGCAGGTTGTTGAATCAACCGTATCGGTTGTATCTCTTCCTAATGACGAAATGAAGGGAAGAATAATCGGAAGAGAAGGTAGAAATATAAGAACTTTGGAAACTTTAACAGGCGTGGATTTAATTATTGATGATACTCCGGAAGCAGTTGTTCTTTCTTCTTTTGACCCTGTAAGAAGAGAAATCGCTAAAATCTCTTTGGAAAAATTAATACAGGACGGACGTATTCATCCGGTAAGAATTGAAGAAACGGTTGAAAAATCAAGAGAAGAAGTTGAAAAGAAAATCATGAAAGAGGGTGAAAATGCTGCTCTTGATATGGGTATAATGGGCTTAAACAAAGAGCTTATAAAAAACTTAGGACGCTTATACTACAGAACAAGCTACGGTCAAAACGTTCTTAAGCATTCTCTTGAAGTTGGTCATATAGCAGGAATGCTGGCGGCTGAACTCGGTGCAAATGTAAATGTTGCAAAAAGAGCAGGCTTACTTCACGACATCGGTAAAGCGGTAGACCAAACACAGGAAGGAACACATATTCAACTCGGTGTTGAACTGGCTTCTCGTTATGGTGAAAAACCGGAAGTAATTCACGCAATAGAGGCTCACCATGATGATGTTACAGCAAATACAGTAGAGGCAGTTCTTGTAAAACTTGCAGACGCGATTTCTGCGGGACGCCCCGGTGCAAGACGTGATACTTTAGAAATCTATATCAAACGTTTACAAAAAATTGAAGAAATTGTAAACGGATACGAAGGTATAAAACAATCTTTTGCGGTACAGGCAGGACGTGAAGTTCGTGTAATTGTTCAATCGGAAATGTTTGACGATTTGGCTTCACAAAAACTTGCAAGAGATATTGCAAAGAAAATAGAAGACGAACTTGATTATCCGGGACAAATTAAAGTTACGGTTGTAAGAGAGTTCAGAACAACAGAGATAGCTAAATAGGAGGACAAGTGAGCTGTGAATAAGTGATTAATGATTGAGTGAGTATTAAATTTATTTTATAAATTATAAAACTTACATAAGTCACATAGAATAATTTTAAAACCACTTAATCACTTAATCACTTATTCACTAAATCACCTATAACACATGCAATCTAACGAAGATACAATAAAGTTAATATTTCTCGGAGACATTACCGGCAGACAAGGACGCACTGCCGTAAAGTCATATATTGCATCGTTAAAAGAAAAACCTGATTTTATTATTGCTAATATCGAAAATGCATCCCACGGTTTCGGTTTAACAAAAAAGAATTATGTTGATTTGTCTGAAAATGGAATTGATTGTTTCACTTCCGGCAATCATATATGGGATAAAAAAGATATTTATGAATATATTGATGAAGCGGATAACCTTATTCGTCCGATAAATTATCCCGCAGGAACCCGTGGTGCCGGCTCAAGAATTTTTGAAATAAAAGGTCAAAAGCTTGGTGTCATTAACGCACTCGGACGTGTATTTATGCCTCCGATTGATTCTCCGTGGCAGGTGGTTACGGATGAAATTAAAAAAATGCAATCAGATGGTGTCGAACATATAATTATAGATTTTCACGCAGAAGCTACGGCTGAAAAAATCTGTTTCTCCAAATACTTGGCAAAAGAATTTAATAATGAAAATAACGCGCTTATAAAAGGATTTTTCGGAACGCACACCCATGTTCAGACAGCGGATGAACAAATAATTAACGGCATGGCTTATATAACCGACGCGGGATTTTGCGGTGCGGTTGATAGCGTAATCGGTATGGAGTTTGAGACTTCTTTGAAACGCTTATCTACAAGTCTGCCTGAAAGATACGAAATTGCCGAAAATCCATGTGCGCAAGTAAACGGTGTTGAGGTTCTTATTGACAGAACAGGTGCAACACATATAAAAAGAATTAATGTTACTATAAATAATAATGGAAGTGAGGGGTTAAATGACGGGCAAAGTTAAAGGTGACTTTCATATACACACTTACTATTCGGATGGTGTATTCTCGCCTGAAAAAGTCGTTGATTTGGCGATAGACGCGGGACTGCAGGTTATATCGCTGACTGATCACGATAACGTTCTATCTTATGACGTTGCAACAGAATACCTTAAAAAGAAAGAAAATGTTGATTTTAAAATAATTCCGGGAATAGAGGTTAATACTCTTTATAAAGACTATGAAGTTCACATTCTCGGGTATTTTCCGGATGCCAATAAACCGGATTTCAAAGCTATGTTGAAGAATCAACAGCAGGCTCGTATAAAACAAACGAAAGAAATATTGAGACTTCTTGCCAAAAAAGAAGGCATAAAAATTGCATTTGAAGACGTAAAAGAAATGGTTGCGGAAGGCGGTTCCATAGGTCGTCCGCACATAGCAAAAGCTATTACGAATGCAGGCGGAACAAGCAATGTTATGGAAGCATACAGCAAATATATTCACAAAGATTCACCTGTTTATGTAGAACGTAAAACCGTTTCTCCGTTTGAAGCGGTTGAAGTAATTTATGATTCAGGCGGAATCCCTGTGATTGCGCATCCGTATGATATTGATATTGCCGAAAAATTGATTAAAGAGCTTATGTCATGCGGGCTCAGAGGAATTGAAGCTTATCACAGAAAACATTCTCCTGCAATTGTTGAATATTTCTCTTCAATGGCAGAAAATCTCGGACTTATCGTAACAGGCGGTTCGGATTTTCATGCGCCGAATATTATGAACGGTCAGATTATTTTGGGTAAAAACTTTGTTCCTGAATGGATTTATGACAAATTAATTGAAGAAAAACACAATATTGATATGGCTTAAATTATTATGGATTATTTACAAAGGGCAAAATATTTCAGGACAAAAAAACGCTTGGGACAAAACTTCCTTATAAATGGGGAAGTTATTGCCGATATTATTGATTTTGCAAAAATTACAAAAGAAGACACTGTTTTGGAAATCGGTCCGGGAGTCGGATTTGTAACAGAACAATTAGTTAAAAAAGCAAAAAAAGTTATTGCGGTAGAATTGGATGAAGAGGCAATAAAAGAACTGGAAAAGCTTGATTGTGACAATCTCGAAATTATACATAATGACATTCTGAAAACGGATTTATCAACTTTAACGGATGAAAAAATCAAAGTTGTAGCAAATATTCCATACTACATAACCTCTCCTATAATTGCACACTTGCTTGGAGAAATTGATGATTTGGAGAATAAAAATCGTTCAAAAATTACGGATATTATTCTTATGGTTCAGGAAGAAGTCGCAAGGAGAATTGTCGCAACTGAAAAAAGTTCTGCAAAACAATACGGACTTTTGACAATATTGGCGCAATTTTGGGCAGAGTGTTCGATAATAAGAACAGTAGGGAGACGCTCTTTTTATCCGGCTCCGAAGGTTAATTCGGCTTTGGTATATTTAAAAGTAAGACCGGAGGCAAAGCTCAAATTATCAGATTATTCACATTTCAGAAAAACGATTAAAGCAGCTTTTTCACAAAGAAGAAAAACTCTGAAAAATTGTCTTGCCGGCTCCGGATTTGATAAAAACTCAATTGAAAAAGTTCTCTCAGAAATGAATCTTGATGAAAACATAAGAGGAGAAAAACTTTCTATTGATGAATTTGGGATTCTTTCTGAAAAACTGTTGAGAAATTAGTTATAAATATTTATTTTCAATAAGTTTTTTCAAAGCCTTTGCATTCACTGCATTTGGTTCAATTTCTATAATCTTATCAAGATTCTGTACAGCCTCTTTATACTGCCCCAAATTCTTTTGTATAGCAGCTATAGAATAGTATGCATCAATAAATTTCGGATCTAACGCAACAGCTGTGACAAAATCGTCCAGTGCAAGCTTTGGGTTATCTTTGAATAAAAGCTGACCGCGGTTAAAATATGCATCAATCATTTTTTTATTTAATTCAATTGATTTTGTATAACTGTTAATTGCATCTTCTGCTCTGTTTAAACTTTGGTATGCAACTCCTTTGTAGAAATGCACAAGGGCAGAATTGAAATTAAATTTTAATGCTTCATCAAAGTTTTCGACAGCTTCTTTTAAGTTGCCCTTATTGATTTCTGAAATACCAAGGCTTAAATAATATTTTTCACTAAATTCTTTATCATCCTCCAAGCAGACTTCTGAAACCAATTTTGCTTTATTATCGAGTGCAATGTTTAATTTTGGATTCAGAAGTATAGCTTTGTTGTAATCATTCAATGCGCCCTTAAAATCCTGCATTTTATATTTTGTATATCCTCTGTTGTTATATGCAAGTGCACATTTTGAATCCAATTCTATTGCTTTATCGTAGTCCGTTAAAGAGTTTTCATAATCTCCGAGTTCATTATTAACAAGCCCTCTGTTAAGATATGCGTCCATAAAATCAGGATTCTGTTCTATTGATTTTGTGTACAATTCTTTTTTTTCTGCTAAATCACTGCTTACAAGAGCTAAATAGAAATAATATTCATCCATAGCTCCCATCCGTTTCAAATCATTAGAAGCAATTTTTCTGACAGCATCGTAATCGTTTGCCGTTAGGGCATTATGCAATTTTCTGTATATCTTTTCGTCCATAGAATTATTCTATCATATTAATAATTTTGATAAAATCCCCTTAAAGGTGACAGCCGAAAATATATTAATAACTATCTAGTTATTGTCTCTTCTTGAATTGTAAACAAATGCCAAAATTTCAGCAACTGCAACATATAAATCAGACGGAATTACACCATCAAGCGGAACCGTGTTATACAAAGCCCTTGCAACGGGTCTGTTTTCTACAATAGGGACATTGTTTTCTTTTGCAATTTCTCTAATTTGAAAAGCTAAATAATCTACTCCTTTCGCAACAACCATAGGTGCCGGAGCCTTTGTTTTGTCGTACTTTATGGCAACAGCATAGTGTGTAGGGTTGGTTACAACAACATCTGCGGATGGGACTGATGACATCATCCTTTGACGTGCCATTTGCATTTGAATAGACTTGATACGTGCCTTGGTTTTCGGGTCTCCTTCAATATCCTTTTGCTCGTCTTTAACCTCCTGCTTGGTCATTTTAATTGATTTATTGTATTCATATTGCTGATATTTTTTGTCTAAATATCCCAAAACCAGCATTGCAAGACACATATTGATAATCATATTTATTAAGATAGAAGCGATTATATTCAAAGAAACAGGAATTTCCAATCCGACCAAACCAAGCAGGTCAGATTTTCGGCTATTAATTGCGGAATAACCGCATGCCCCGACTATTACAATTTTTAGTATGGACTTTGCAAATTCTACAAGTGAACGCGGCTCAAACGGGTTAAACAAACGCTTTGCATTTCCCATCATTTTTCTGGGGGAAATATTTTCAAACTTAGGTTTAATTTTTTCAACTGAAAAAACCGGACCGACATCCATTCTTATTACGGCAATAGAAAGTATTACCAATAAAACCATAAAAGGGAGTACGATAATTGCCAGTTTTTGAAAAAATGGCAGCATAATTCCCAAAATATTATTAGGGTCAATGTATGGATTCAGGTGAGAAAAAGTTTCTCTCATCATTTGCAATATAGTTTGTCCCATATGCTTGGCAAAAACAGCCAATAAAGCACAAGCACAAACCATTATGAGGGCAGCATCCATGTCCTGACTTTTTGATACATTGCCTCTTTCCCGCTCTTTTCGTTTCCGTCGCTCGGTGGCCTCTTCCGTTTTTTCAGCCGCTTCGTTACCCATTAATAATCCCCGTTTGTGATGTTGTCAATATTTATTTTATCAAAAATAACAAAACAAATCCAGTTTTATTGTAGTAAACAAAACTAATGTAAACCAAATAATCAGTTAAATTATCTCCGCTTTTGCTGACACTAATGCTTAAAGCATTAAAATATAAGAGCTACCTGCGTCAGCAATTTTTCAATTAAATGTGCCATACATTCTGCCATCGGGCGCACAAAAATTAATGAAAGCAGCAAACCGAGATAGATTTTTAAAGGCATTGAAACCATAAAAATATTCATTCTCGGCATCATTTTTGAAGTAAAACCAAGAAGCACATCTGTTATAAAAAGCACACCGAATATAGGGAGTGCTATACTCAATGCTATACTAAACATCTGACTTGTAATAACAACTATTTGTCCGAAAATCTCAGGTGAAAAAGTAAAGGAATAGCCTACCGGCATTGTTTTAAAGCTGTTATAAATTGCGGAAAACAACCATTGATGAGCGCCCAGAGAAATAAAAATCATGGTTGCAAGAAACGTATACGCCTGTGTAATAACCGGCGAACTGCCTCCGGATGTTGGATTCAAAGCCTGATCGGCAGACAAACCCATCTGAATTGCAAACATATTTACACCGAGTTCAACCCCGACAAACAAAACATTTGCACAAAAACCGATAGCATATCCGATTAAATATTCTTTAAATAAGATTACGGTCAAAGCCGGAACAGAATTTGGGGCAACAAAATGCGTATTATACTGCACTATCGGAAAAAGTATAAATGCAATCGTTGCTGCGAGCCATATTTTAGCCTGCTGTGGTATCGGAAATGTTGAAAACAGAGGAGCTGACGCAAACAGTCCGGACAACCTTGTTATAATTGCCATAAACATAATTATATTAGCAGTTGAAAATAGTACGTCCAGATTAAACATTACGCTCCGCCGATTAGTTGTGGAATCATTGACATAAATTCATTAACTGTTGTTATAAAAACACTGAACATCCACGGCAGAAGAAAAATCAGCAGTAGCACACAGCCTACAATTTTAGGCACAAATGTAAGCGTTGATTCCTGTATTTGTGTAACTGTTTGAAAAATACTTACCATCAAACCCAAAATTACACCAACCACAAGCATCGGTACGGACATTTCCAGCGTTAATATAAACATTTTTTGCAAAAGAGTTATTACTATATCCTGATTCATTTATAATTCCTTACGTAACAAAGCTTTCTACCAGAGATTTTACGACCAAATACCAGCCGTCCACCATAACGAACATAATGAGTTTAAACGGAAGTGCAACCATAGTAGGCGGCAGGAACATCATACCCATAGATACAAGAACCGAAGATACGACTATATCTATTACCAAAAACGGGAGATATATTACAAAACCTATTGTAAAAGCCGTTTTAAGTTCACTCAGAATAAAAGACGGAAGTAAAATATATGTCGGCACATCGTCTTTTGTTTTTGGTTTCTCAATTTTCGCCATTCTTACAAACAGGGCAAGTTCTTTTTCGTGTGTTTGCTTAAACATAAAGTTTCTTATTGGAACAATGCCTCTGTCAAGCGCCGCCTGTTGTGTAATTTGGTTTTGCATATACGGTTGAAGCGCTTTTTCATTAATTTCGTTAAAAGTAGGCGCCATGATAAAAAATGTAAGTATCAAAGCTAAACTTGTAATAACCTGATTCGGCGGTAAGTTACCGGCACCCATCGCCTGACGGGTCAATGATAACACTACTACAAGACGAATAAAACAAGTTGTCATTATTAAAATACTCGGAGCAAGTGTTAAAATAGTAAGCCAAATCAAAATTTGCAAACCGTTTGTGAAATCCTGCGGAGTATTTGCGGTACCCAATCCGATATTTATATTAGGAAAAGTCATGGCAGCCATTGATGGTATGGTTGCCAGCATTAATCCTAATAACGTATAAAATATTTTTTTCATCAACTATCCCTTAAATTACGAAGACTTTCCCCTAATTTTATACTAGCAGAAGTTTATATTTCTTGGCAAATATGTGTAGTTTGTAAAGTTTTTATTTAGTCTTTAACTGTTTATCTGCCTTTTTTGCACGCTTTTTTGCTGCTTTCTTTGCAGCTTTCTTTAATCGTTTCTGTTCTGCCTGAATCCTTTTACACTCTTCTATTATTTCTTTGTAATCTCTCGGATGAGCATAATTTTGATCTTTTGTATTTATAGTTTTGTAATTTTCTTCTTTAAACTGAATTTCCTCAGTTTTCACTTTTTCATTTTCTTTCTTAATCTCCGGAGCTTTTTCTTCTTTTGTTACTTCCGGTTCAATTATTTCTTCTTTGACTACTTCTTTTTTATTGTTTACATTTTTTTCGTTTTCATCACTTTTTGCGACCGGTTTTACATCAACAGTTTCTTCTTTTACCGGTTCTTTTATTTCGTTCTCAGATTTTTGGTTGTTTACTTCATTATTTTGGAGTTCTTCAGTATTTAACTCTTCTTTTACCTCTTTTTTTACTTCATCAGGTTTTTGAGCAGGTTCTTCATTTACCCCTTCATTTACCCCTTCTTTTACCCCTTTGATACGGCACTTGTCAATGTCTTCTGTTATAACAACAGGAACAGAGGCTTTTTCAATTTGCTTAAGAATTTTTTTTCTTGTTTTGGTGAACTCTCTTTTAACCTCTTCTGCTTCAAATTCATTTTTTACAACATATCTTTTTGCATATTGAATCGCAACAGAACCGCATTTATCTGATTTTGTATATTTAAAAGCATTAAACTCCATAATCACAAGGTTGCGCTTATTTTCAATAACTATAAAATCAATAATTCCGATATTTTTATCTTCATCAAAAGAAATTGAACTCGGGCAATTTGTACTGCTCAAAAACTTTCTGAATTCTATAATCTGATCTATTGGTGAATACGCATTCGGGAAATGATGAACACCGACCATTTCTGACCAAAGATTGTAAGTTTCTCCGGGTTTGTAATACTCATTAATATATCCGCCTAATTCCGGATTTTTTGCACTATATAATAAATTATACTTAACTCCGTTAAATTTAAAAGTTGTATTGCTTTTTGCAAAAACAGGCGTAATACCGATTATCAGTATCGCTAAAAATGTTAATATCTTTTTCATACGTATTCTCCCTTAATAAAGAGAATACCACATACAAATCTAACTTACAAATGCGCGCGCAATCATTTCAGCAGGGTCAGCTATTGCTGTCGAATATTCGTTAAATTCATTATCCGGCGCAAAATATTTACGCATAGCCATGCGGTTTGTTATTTTTTCATAGCAAACAAACGAGTCCACATTATCCTTCAAATATCCCGCAAAAATCCTTTGTTTGTGGGACAGTTGATAGTCCTTTAAATTTTTGACGATATACATATACCTATATTATATATCGTTTTTACATAAAAGTGTACATATTGTTAAATTATGTTAAGAGTTACGTTTATATTAAGAATTGGTATCAAACGTATTCTCTTGATTTTTTATATTTTGACGTATTTCGTCAGTCTTTGCCACTATAGATTCCATTTCTTGAATAAAATCTTTATAAACAAGATTTTTAAAATATCGAACAGTTACACTGTCATCATAAGCTTCTTTTTTAAATCTATCAAAGATTAATCCTTCTAATTGACTGAGTTCTTCCTTATTTCCGTCTAGCCCTTTTACATATTCAAGTTTTTTAGTAGCAATGTGATTCATTTTTTGATAGTTGTTTGTTTTTACTTTGATTCCCATTCTCGTGTTCCTTTATATTATGTTCCTGTATATATAAAGTATTTTCAGAGCCAAAAATTGCTTTTTTTATTAAGTTTTATTAATCCGGTTACAAAAAAGAGGGTGACTAAAAATTTTTGGAGGACATATTAAAAAATAATAAAATGGAAGCTTTGTTTTGAAAATATAATTCGAGCAATGTATTAGGCTTGTATTATAAATAGCGGATTTAACATTTTGGTAATTCTTTTTCTTGTAATTTCAAATTTATCCGATACAATATAAGTGTAAGATTCACACTAGATAAAATTACAGGGATTAAACAATGGCTAAAAATATAAGAAATATCGCAATTATTGCACACGTAGACCACGGAAAAACAACGCTTGTAGATTGTATGCTCAAGCAAAGCGGAGTTTTCAGAGAAGGACAACAGGTTCAGGAAAGAGTTTTGGATAGTAACGACCTTGAAAGAGAAAGAGGCATTACAATTCTTTCCAAGAACATTTCAATAAATTACAAAGGTACAAAGATTAACGTTGTAGATACCCCCGGACACGCAGACTTCGGCGGAGAAGTTGAACGTGTATTAGGTATGGTAGATGGAGCTCTCCTTATTGTTGATGCAGCGGAAGGTCCTATGCCTCAGACAAGATTTGTTCTTTCTAAAGCATTAGAATTGGGAATAAAAATTATTGTTGTTATAAACAAAATCGACAAACCAGCAGCAGACCCTGACGGAACATTGGATAAAGTATTCGATTTGTTTACAGAGCTAACTGACAGAGAAGATTTGATTGATTTTCCATACATATACGCAAGCAGTTTGAACGGATTTGCGATTAAGAACCTTGATGATGAAAAACGTGATATGGTTCCGCTCTTGGATTGCATTTTGGCTAACATTCAGGAGCCGGAAGGTGATGTAGAAAAGCCTTTCCAATTCAGGGCAACAACTCTTGACTACAACGAATACGTAGGAAGAATCGTTATCGGAAGAGTTGTAAACGGTGTTGTGCATTCACAAGATCAGGTTGCGTGGATTAACGCTGACGGTAACGTAACAAAGGGAAAAATTACAAAATTATTCGGGTTTAAAGACCTTGGAAGAGTTGAAATAGATTCTGCTCCTGCAGGTGATATTGTTGGTATTGCAGGATTTTCTGATATTCATATCGGAGAAACTCTCTGTGACCCTGCAAATATTAACCCGCTTCCGCTAATCAAAGTTGATGAACCTACTTTGCAAATGAATTTCTCAGTAAATGACAGCCCGTTTGCAGGTCAGGAAGGAAAGTTTGTAACATCAAGACAATTAAGAAAAAGATTATATGATGAACTTGAAAAGAATGTAAGCTTGAGAGTCGAAGATACTGATTCAACCGATTGTTTCAAGGTTTCCGGAAGAGGCGAACTGCACCTCGGGATTTTGATTGAAACAATGAGAAGAGAAGGTTATGAATTTCAAGTATCAAAACCGGAAGTTATTTATAAAACAGTAAACGGTGAACAATATGAACCGTTTGAAGATTTGCTTGTAGATGTTCCGGAAGAATATGCAGGTTCTTGTATAGACAGACTTTCAGGCAGAAAAGCCAATATGAAATCAATGAATAATGCTAACGGAAGAACTAATATGAAATTTTCTATTCCGGCGCGCGGTCTTATCGGATTCCGCAGTGAATTTATTCGTATGACACGCGGTGAAGGTATTATGTATCATACATTTGACGAATATAAACCTTATGCAGGCGACATTCCGAAACAAAGAAGCGGTTCTATTTTGGCTCACGAACAAGGTGAAGCTATTCCTTACGCTTTGGCACAATTTGAAGACAGAGGTGTATTTTTCGTAACTCCGCATACAAAAGTTTACCGCGGAATGATAATCGGAGAAGGTAATAAAGCTCAGGATATCGTTGTAAATATTTGTAAGACTAAAAAACTTACCAATATGAGAAGTGCAACGGCTGATGTTATGGTAACTTTGCAGGGACACAAAGAGCTTACGCTTGAAGAATGCCTTGAATATATTTCAGATGATGAACTTGTTGAAGTTACACCTGAAAATATCAGAATGAGAAAACAAAACCTTGTTAAATTCGGAAGCATTTAATTTTGACTTAATCTTTCTTAACAAACGCGCAATTTTATTGCTGGATCTGTTTTTATATATACAAGTGTAGTAAATATCGTGTGGTTAAATTATGACAACAGATGTAAGACTTATAAGCGTTTCCAATGTAACTTACGTACAAAAAGATAACAAAAAAGTCAGAAGTACCGGAGGTTCTATCGGTGCGGCATCGGTTGGATTGACATTACCAGTTATAATAAGTCCGGCAACGGATTTAGCATTTAGTAAATTTAAAAAAATAGCGAATGTTTCGGATGATAAAGTAGAGATTTTGCATAGAGCTGCAGAAGAGGCTTTAGTGAATGCTAATTTGCATTCAAAAGATATAAAAATAAACTATGTTCCGGAAATACTCAAACCAACACCGGAAGATAGGTTATTTTCAACAATAAATCCTGTATTAGCGGCAAAGCTTGGTAATAATGCTTATGCAGTTCCAAAAGACGGTAAATTCTTCAATTTACAGACATTAAGTTTGGAAAATATAGAAAAAGGTGTTTATGTACCGGAGAAGAAATTGGCAACAAGTCCATTTCATGAACTTGGTCACCAAATGAATTATCATTTTTCAAAAATCGGCAAATGTTTGCAGTATATGAGAGGCGTTTCTATGATACTGCCGTTATCAATAATGTTATACGGAGCATTTTCTCAAAAGAGTGAACCGGATGAAGATGGAAATCTTTCAAAAATCGGAAAAGTTAATAATTTTGTAAGAAATCATGCAGGTTTGTTATCGTTTTTATCATTCGCTCCAATTCTTTTGGAAGAAGGTATGGCATCAATTAAGGGTCAAAAACTTGCAAACAAAGTTCTGTCCGCAGATATGGCAAAACTTGTTAAAAAAAGTAATATAATGGCATATTTAACTTATGCTATTTCAGGTATTGCCGGCGGACTTGCGTCATGGGCTGCGGTAAAAGTTAAAGACAGAGCTATAGAAAAGAAAAAACAAAAACTGGAACAAGGTATAATTGCATAGATGTGAAAAAAGTACGGCTGGCAAATTTATTTGCCAGCCGTACTTTTTTATTTAAAGTTTAAAGATATTTTACTTTCATATAGATTGTGCAAATCAAAAGCGAAACTCCGACTACACAAATACCGTATTTGAGGAATCTCATAAATGAAATCGGATGTCCTTCTCTTGCAGCGTTTTCCGATACGATTACGTTTGCTGCTGCGCCGATAATTGTCAAGTTCCCGCCGAGACAAGCCCCAAGTGATAAACACCACCAGAGCGGAAAGGCATATTCTGCGCCTTTTGCCTGTTCTATTACTGCAATCATAGGTGCCATAGTTGCTGTATAAGGAATGTTATCAATTACACCTGAAATTATTCCTGATGCCCAAAGAATAAGCATTGATGCAGCTTCCTGTGAACCTTGTGTTACGCGGAGAATCCATTCTGCCATAAGTTTTATACCTCCGGATGCTTCAACTCCGCCGATTATAATAAATAAACCTATGAAGAAAAATATAGTATTCCATTCAACATCTTTCAAAATATCTGTCGGTTTTTCGAAGAGTAAAAGTACACTCGCGCCGAGCATTGCGGCTACACAAGTTTCGATATGGGTTATATCGTGTGTTACAAAACCTAAAATTACCAACCCCAAAACCAGCATTGAACGAATCATTAAATTTTTGTCAGTTATAGTGTTTGAGTTATCAATATTGGCTACTTCCTGCATTTTTTCAGGGTCAGCATGAAGTTTTTTTCTGAACACAAGTGCTAACACTGTTATAACAACAAGTAAAATAATTGCAACCACATCCGTAAGATTCCAGATGAAATCCATAAAAGAGAATCCTGCGGCGCTTCCGATAATAATATTCGGGGGGTCTCCGATAAGAGTTGCCGTTCCGCCGATATTGGAAGCAAAAACTTCTGTCAAAAGGAACGGAAGCGGGTCAATGTCAAGTTTTCTTGCTATAGCAAAAGTTATCGGCAGAATTAATATTACCGTTGTTACGTTATCCAAAAATGCGCTTGTTACTGCTGTGAATAATCCCAAAGCAACAAGAACTTTTATCGGATGTCCTTTTGTAAGTTTTAAAAGCTCGTTTGCAATATAAGTAAATACACCGCTCCTTGTTGAAATATTAACAATAATCATCATTGATACAAGTAAAAATATTACGTTAAAATCAACAAAGTTAATAAAATAGTGAGGATTTAAAACCTCTCCGTCCATTTTAATCTGGCTTACTAAGCCTAATAAAATTGTAATACCTGCTCCTAAAAGTGCAATTGTCACTTTCGGAATTTTTTCAGTCGCAATGAAGATATAGGCTAAGATTAGTAATCCCGCCGAAATCATAACATTATGCGCTGATACAAAAGAATGTATCATTTCCATATTTATGTCTCCTCTCAAAATTATATAAAGTACTTATATTAATTTTACCATAAATAAAGATGTTTTTTCTTAAGTAACTCAAATTACCTCTCCAAGGGGGAAGGCAGAAAATCAATTTGTGCCTTAAGGCGAAAATTAGATTTTCGGATGGGGGCTGAATAATTTCCCGACACAGAAATGCACAGCTTTTATCACAATCTGATATTACAAATTAAAAATTCATGTAACGAAATGTAACAATTTTCCACAAAAGTCTAAAGTTTTTGAAACAACTGACCGTAATACATGGTGTAAGATTATGGGCAATTTATATATTTATTAAAATAAAGGAGTAAGCTATGGCAGAGTTCATTCTCAATGGAGTAAAGTACCTACAAGAAAAAGGAAAAGCGTACAAGATTGACAAAGGTAAGAAACAAGAAATAAAAATCGAAGTTTTTAATCAAATGCAGGCGAAAGCAAAAAATGCGCCTAAAGCTTCTATACATTATGTTGAAGGTTCAAAGAGCGGATGGTACTATGCAAAATTTTCTGACGGGAAAATTGTCTATTTTAACGACAAACGTCAAAGAGTCGGAAAAGATGCTTTTATGGAACACGAAAAAGCTTTTATGACGGAAGACGGGAAAATAGAAGCCTATAACTTAGAAAATAAAGCAAAATACGCTTTAAAAGGTATCGGTAATTTCTTTGCCGATATGGTTACAAGTGAACAGCCTGTTCCGAAAAAAGATAAAAAAGGGAATGTTGTAAAAGATGCACACGGGAACCCTGTGTATGAAAAGAACGCTAACGGAACGCCCAAAACCCAACGCAAATTTGACCTTGCAAGAACTGCAACAACAGTTGTAGTCGGTGCCGCAATCGGTGCAGTTTGCGTAGCTACAGCGCCTGTTCTTGCGGCATGCGGTGTCGCAGCCGGAACTGCCGCTGCAATCGGAACAGGAGTAACATGCGCTATCGGTGCTGCTTTTGTCATTTCCGGCGGTGTAAAAATGTATCAGGCAGATAAAGAAAATGCCGAAGGCAATTTAACATACGAGGCAAAAATCAAAAACTGGGAAAATAAAGGTGCCGGTGCAATAGAAGCCGTTCTCGGTGCATTAATGATGAAAGGCGGAGTGGCTGCGCGCGGTAGTAATAAAGCAGCGGCTCTCGATGTCTCTAAAAATGTTACACTCAAAAACAAAGCCTCATTTGCCGAAAAAGGAAATGTTGATGTTTTGACAAATTTAAGAAACAGAAGTGCTGCAGCAAAACAAGGTATAAAAGATATTAGAGCAGGCAAATATAAAAATCAAGAAGCTAAGCAAACAGAGGAAAAACTATCCGATTCAAGACCAAAGACAAATGACCCTGCTGAAACACAAAACTATATAGATGCTGTCAAAAAGTCAAACGATAAAGGACAATTAAAAGCAGAACTGAAAGACCTTAAAACAAAAGCCGGAGAAGAAAGTAATTCCGCAAGACAACAACAAATAAAAGCTGTTGAAGAAAGACTGCAAGAACTTGAAGCTCAGGAAAAACAGATTCAAGAAATAGAAAATGCTTTAAAAGATTCTAAAACTGAACCCAAAGATATACAGGATAAAATTGACATTGTTGCCGACCCGAAAGTGAAAGCAAGATTGCAGGCTAAATTAAACTTAAGACGTCTTGATTTAAAAGACCAAGATGCGATTAAAGCTTTCATTCAGCAAAATTCAGATAATGCTGTTGCGCTTGATGAACTTGCTTCCGCAATTGAAAAAACAAAAGATATTAAACCGGAAGATAAAGCACCGCTATTACGCGATATTTATAAACGTCAGCATGACCTTGAACCTGATGTTTACCCTGATGTTGAGGCAGAAATTGCCGCAAGAGAAGCTGCAAAAACAAAAAACAATAAACCTGCACAAACGCAGGACGATAAACCGGCTGATGGTGAACAGAAACCGGCAGAAGAAAAATCCGGCGGAATTACAGGCTGGTTCAACCGAGCTACAAGAGATTTGAGAGCAAAAAAAGAAGTTGTAAAACACGATGATGGTTCAACTACGACAAAATATATCGATAAAAAAACCGGCAGAGTATACAAAAGAGACTTTGGCGAAGACGGCACTTGGGAATACGAATATGATTCAGACGGCAAAGTTACCCTGAGAATCTCTAGGGACGCAAAAGGAAAGCTTGAAGAAACTACAGAATATAAATATAAAACTGAAAAAGCTGATAATGGCAACGGCAGTGCTACATCCCTTGAATATGAAATCGATAGAGATGCTTCCGGCAAAGTAACACGTATCAATGATTATACATACGACTCAGAAGGAAATTTAACACATATAGCAGGAGAAACCGTTGTTCCTGATGCAAATGGTTATCATTACAGCACAACATCGGAAGCAATAGACCCAACAATTGTGCAAAAGGCAACAGAATTATACAACAAATTCCCTGATGCGCCAAAGGTTGAAGAGCCGGTAAGTTTGTTGAGCGGTCTTAAAACACAAGCTAAAGGCATTTTGGACAGATTCAGAAAACCGAAAGAAAAACTCACCACAAAAGAGGTTCCGAATTCAAATGGTACAAAAGGTATTGAATACAGAAACTCCGAAGGAAAACTTGTTAAAGAAGAATGGTACAACAAAGACGGTAAATACCGAACAAATTATTATGATGCAGACGAAAAAAACGTAAAAACCGACTGGGGCTTTAGTGAAACAGATACATATTACTATGATAATAACGGAAAACATGTAAAAACAGAAAAATCAATATTGTGGGGGCTTTGGAAGAGAAACTATGAATATCTATACGAAGATACTGCTTATCCTAATAAACCAACCATAACAATCACACGCGGAAGAAATAACAAAGTTCTGAGTATAACAGATAACAAGGGCTCTCATGAATATACATACGAATACGACAACAAAGGTAATCTGACAAAGGTTACTATAGGCGAAGGAAACAATGCCTCTAAGGTAAAAATAACCTACAAAGACGGAAAACCTTATAATGATGAAGGAAAACCGATAGCAGACGGTATTGTACAGCGTGCAAAAGAATGCTGGGATAAAGCTCAAAACAATAAACCCGAAATCGCAGAGTCAAAACCGATTGCCGGCAGTCCGGAATCCGCTGTGGGTAAAGATACCCAAGGTTCAGGAGAAAACGGGCTTGGCACAAAATTAAAAGAAAAAGTAAGAACAACTCTTCCGAATAAAACTTCTCTTGCAGCCGGTGGTGCGGTAACAGCGGATAACAAAGTCGATTCTATGGAAATGGCGGAAGCAATTGCTCAAACCCAAGCTGACGAAGAAGCAGAAGACGATATTGTTGAAACAGACAATGAACCGGTTGATGAAGCCGAAGACACCGAGGTAACAGGCGACACTGATGAAACAGGTGACACCGACGAAACAGGTGACACTGATGAAACAGGCGACACCGACGAAACAGGCGATACTGACGAAACAGGCGACACTGATGAAACAGGTGACACCGACGAAACAGGCGATACCGACGAAACAGGCGGCACTGATGAAACAGGCGACACTGATGAAACAGGTGACACCGACGAAACAGGTGACTCTGGCAAAACAGGTGACGAAGTATCTTCCGACCCTCAGACGGACAACGATGCTACTGCGACAGGTGATACCGGTTCAGAAAATGGCAGCGGCGAAACAAATAATACAAGTACACCGTCCGGCGAAACTCCAAGCGAAAGAAACGGAGCCGGTGCAGGCAGCGGTACAAGAAGAAATAACGGCGCATCATCCGATCGAACCGGCGGAACCGGAGGAACATCCGCTACAGGAGCAGGAACCGTAAATAGAAATACTACCGGCGAGAGTTCTTCAAATAATAACCATTCAAATTCCCCATCCGGAACAAGCACAATTACTCCGCAGGAAAGGTTCAGCATTACACAACAAGTTCAAAACGCAGAGACAGAAGAAGAAATTGCAAATGCGCTCAGAACCCTGCGTGAAGTGGGAAGATTCCAAGGCAGAAGAAATTTGCGCAGACTCTTGAAAACAAAACGAAAAGCTTTGGAAGTAAAAAATGATAATAAACCAAATAACGACAATAAATATGATTCCAAAATCAACAAATTGGATGCAAAAGTAGAAAGCTATCAGCAAAAAGCTAACGCAAACTTTGAACAAAAATACAATAAAAAATTCCCGAACAATAATTTATTTTAAAAGTACAAAGTTCTGAATATTCAAAAAGATGCGGTAAAGTAACAATAAATCTTTTCCGCATCTTTTTTTTAAATTTATGTAACAAAATGTAACAATTTTAAGAAAAATCCTAAAGTTTTTTTAAAATATGCCGATATATATAATACAAGCAAAGGGACAAAGGATATGGCAGAATCATTTAATTTAAATAATTTCTTAAATACCTACAAAACCCAGACTTATGACCCGACAAAGCTTCATGCAAATGCTCAGGCTAATATGGAGGCTGCCGAACTTCAAAAGGCAGAAGAAGCGGTTAAGGGTAACGGTTTTTTGTCTTTAACTCTTTCTGAAAAACTAGCAGAACTCGGTATTGGTGAAAGAGTAATGCAGCAGGTTGCGGATACTGCAGTAGGAATGTTTGCGGATGTTATTAATCCGCTGACTGAATATCTTGATAAGTATGAAAACATTTTTGATCAAAATGTTTACAACGCAGAAATTCAAAGTTATGCAAAACAAATGTTCTTTGCAGGTCAGGCAATGAAACAGGATGCGGCAGAAAAAACAACCGGACAGAAATTTGTCTATGATATGTAAAAACTTCTTCTTTTCTCATGTATAAAAGCAGGCGTTGCAAAAAATTTTTGCAACGCCTGCTTTTTGTTAGACCTATTAAATTAAAGAGCTGCTTTTGCAGTTTCAACTACCATTGCAAATGCTTCTTTATCGTTTACAGCAAGGTCAGCAAGCATTTTTCTGTTTACAAGAATGTTTGCCTTTTTGCAGGCATTAACAAATCTTGAATAGCTCATGCCTTGTTCTCTTACTGCTGCATTGATTCTTACAATCCATAAACGACGCATATTGCGTTTTGTAGCACGTCTGTCTCTGTAAGCGTATTTAAGAGCCTTCATTACAGCAATGTTAGCAACCTTAAATATTCTGCTTCTTGCACCTTTGAAACCTTTAGCAAGCTTCAATATTTTTTTGTGTCTGTTACGACATACATTTCCACGTCTTATTCTCATTTTTCAACACTCCTATCTTGCATACTTCTTGTAAGGTAACTCTTTAGAAACCAAATTTTCGTGAGTTTCAGAGATTACTACATCACTGAAAATCTTACGTTTTCTGGATTCTGACTTGTGTTGAAGAAGGTGGCCGATACCTGCATGTCTTCTTGTGATTTTACCCGTTCCGGTAACTTTGTATCTTTTAGCTGCCGCACGGTGTGTTTTTAATTTTGGCATTTTCATCTCCTTTGGTGTAAATAAATTAGTTGTATTAACAACGACCAGCCTATTTACGCCCCTTTTGTAATACTATTCCGAGCAAGGCATACCATGAGCACTATACTTCGGCATGTTTGAGTGTAGTATAAAGGAATTTTTCTGTCAATAAGTTGGGGTTCTTTATTTATTATTTTGAGTTATAATATCTTTGCTATGAATAATTTATTAACTATCCGAAATAATTCCTTAAAAACAACAAGCAATGCATCTGTGCTTGTAGAAACTTTGTATTCTCTCGGTACAGATTGCATTTTCGGATATCCGGGAGCAGCGGTTTTAAGTATTTATAATGAACTTGCAAAATTTGAAAAAATTAAACATTATCTTGTTCGCCATGAGCAGGCTGCTCTGCATGCGGCTGAGGGTTATGCAAGGGTAAGTGGAAAAACAGGTGTTGTTCTTGTAACTTCCGGCCCCGGATTCACAAATACAATAACAGGTATCGCTAACGCTTACGCTGATCACACCCCCTTAATTGTTCTTGCAGGTGATGTTTCTGCCTCGGGACAAAACGGTAAAGTCTTTCAGAAAGTTGATATTGTATCTCTTACAAAATCTTGCGCTAAAAAAACATTTATGGTTTCTGCAAAAGATGATATCAAAAAAATACTTCAGGAAGCTCATAAAATAGCTTCATCTGATGTTAAAGGTCCTGTCGTTATTGCTCTTCCGAGAAATGTTTTAGAAGCACAATACAGACCGCTTTTTAAAAGAGAAAGAACTGAATACGTGAAGAAACAGGATTATTCAAAAGCGATTCAAAGTCTAAAAATATTGATAGAAAAATCAAAGCGTCCATTGTTAATAGTCGGAGGCGGAGCAATTAATGCTTCTTCCGAAATTCAAAAATTTGCATTAAAAGTAAATTGTCCGGTAGTATCTACTCTTATGGGAATAGGAATTTACCCCTCTTCTGATGAAAATTATCTGGGTATGATAGGTATAAATGGCGGATATCTTGCAAATTCAGCTCTTAATCAGTCGGATTTACTCATATCTATAGGAATGGCTTTTTCTGACCGTTCTACATGTAAGAATTTGAATTTTACAAAGAAAACAAAAATCGTAAGTATTAATATTGAAGACATTCCGTTTGATATAGAATTGAAAATTAATGCTGATGCAAAATATTTTTTGAGACAATTTTTATCAAAAATTTCTGATTTTGCGCAGAAGTCAGAATGGCATAATATAGTTGATATTTTGAGGGCAGAGAATATAAAACCGGAAAGCAAATCTGAGTTGATTCATTCTTCTTTTGTTTTGGAGACACTGTCAAACTTAACTAAAGAATACGAACCTGTTGTTGTTACAGATGTAGGTCAGCATCAAATGCTTACAGCTCAATATTTTAATTTTGATAAACCAAGAAAATTTATAACATCAGGTGGTATGGGAACCATGGGATTCGGACTTCCCGCTTCTATCGGTGCTCATATAGCTAATCCAAAGACTATTGTTCTAAATATAACCGGTGACGGTTCTTTCCAAATGAATCTTCAGGAACTTGCAACATGTAGAGAACATAATATTCCGGTAAAAATAATAATTATGAATAATAGTTCTCTCGGAATGGTTCGACAGCTTCAGGAAAAAATATACAATACTCAATATCAAGTTCATATGATAAATCCCGATTTTGCAAAAATTGCAGAAGCGTATGATTTATTTGCAATAAGCGTTTCTGATAAAAAAGAGCTGGTTCCGGCATTAAAAAATGCATTAGAATATAATGGAACCGCAATAATAGATATAAAAATAGATCCGGAAGAAAATATATAACAAATAAAGCGCACTCAGGTGCGCTTTTATTTTTTCCTTTTATTCCTTTTCCCTTGTTTCCGCTTCTAATCCAGCAGGGCGTCAAGCAACGCAGCATTTTTGGATGCCATTGTTGTAGATTTTACTCTGCTTTTGTACATGTAACTTCTCAGAGCTTCTCTGATTAATTCTGAACGTGTTCTGTTTTCGCCTTCTGCTACCTGATCGATTCTGTCCAAAAATTCTTCGGGCATTGAAATTAAAACTCTTGCCATATATTTCTCCTTTACTATTTAATTACGAATGATATCCTGTATATATATAAAGTAATCGGAAGAAAAAAAATTGCCTTTTTTTTATAAAATATTAAGAAATGTTAAAAAATATTTTTTTTTAGCAAATAAAATTTTTATGATTGTTAGATTATATATGGGTACCAAAAGGAGAATAATATGCAAATTAACAGAATAGAAAATCACAATAATACATCTTTCGGAATAAAAATTTCAAAAGAATTAATAAATGGTGCAAGTAATTTATATTGGGCAACTGAATATAATCAGGGTAAGTTTAATCGATTTTACAGAAAAGCAAAGTTTATGGAAGAAAGATTCGGGTTTAATGATTATACAATAATTCCGAAAACAACTTACGAAAATGGTAAAAAAAATAGCAGTTTGTATGCAGTTAAGGATGGTGAGAGTATTGATGACGGTGTTTTGCTTACAATGAAAGATAATTTCAGAAAAGTATTGGATAAATTTATTCATATTAATGAGTTTGAATTAGCAGCCAAAATTAAATCAAAGAAGTAAATACCGGTTCAAAAAAATAGTTTAACAATCCATTTTATAGTATAATTATCTGTGAAATAAGGAGGGTTTATGCTTACAGGACCGTTTTTGGACAGAAACTGGATGGGTGAGAATAAGGATTATGAATCGGCAAATATTATAATGCTTGGGCTTCCTTTTGACGGTACGGTGTCTTATCGTCCGGGGTCAAGATTTGCTCCGGAGCAGATTAGACTTGCAAGCTGGGGTTTGGAAGAATATTCGCCTTATTTTGAAAAGCATCTTGAGGATTGTAATTTCCACGATGCAGGTGACTTGGAATTTCCACTTGGTAATACTGTTAAATCTCTGGATTTGATTGAAAGAAATGTTGATGAAATTTATAAAGACGGAAAACGCGTTTTGGGAATCGGCGGCGAACATCTTGTAACATTACCGGAAATCAAAGCTGTTTCAAAATATTACGATAATCTTGCAATAATTCATTTTGATGCGCATACGGATTTGAGAGAAGAATATTTGGGAGAAGAATTGTCACACTCTGCTGTTATAAGACATGTCGGAAAAATTGTCGGATATGAAAATATCAAACAAATCGGAATTCGCTCAGGTATGAAAGATGAGTTTGAGCATATGGAAAAATACAATACAAGAGCGTATAAATATGAAGATTTGAATGAATTAAAAGATAAAAATATATTTGTTACTGTTGATTTGGATGTTTTAGATACATCTATTATGCCGGGGACAGGAACTCCGGAAGTTGGGGGTTTGACATTTAATGAACTTTTAGGCTGGTTTAAGTATATTTCAAAATTTAATATTGTAGGTGCGGATGTTGTAGAGCTTGCTCCTGATTATGATGCAAGCGGTGTATCTACAGCAGTTGCAACAAAAGTTATCAGAGAATTATTAATGGCAATGAATTAATGAAAAAAAGATGTATTTGGGTTGATGAGAATAATCCTGTTTATGTAAAATACCATGATGAAGAGTGGGGTGTTCCGAAATATGACGACGGTGAATTGTTTGAACTTCTTATACTGGAGGGTTTTCAGGCAGGGTTGTCATGGGTTACCGTTCTCAAAAAACGTGATGCATTCAGAAAAGCATTTGATAATTTTGACGTTCAAAAAGTGGCAGGTTATACCTCGGAAAAGGTTGAAGAACTTCTGAAAAACGAAGGAATAATAAGAAGCAAAAACAAAATTGAATCTGCAATAAAGAATGCAAAAATATTTATTGAAATTCAGAAAGAATTTGGAAGTTTTTCAAATTATATCTGGGGTTTTACTGATGGCAAAATTATCAAAAATAAAGACAATAAATTTGCCGTTTCAACTCCGCTTTCAGACAAAATCTCTAAAGATTTAAAAAAGCGCGGAATGAAATATACAGGAAGCGTTATAATATATTCATACCTTCAGGCTATCGGGGTCGTAAATGACCATGAAACAAGCTGCTGCAGATATAATAAATAAGAAATCACAATATTTTATTTCACTATACTTTTAACCATATTTGCAATTTCTTGTGCTGCATCAAATTTTGCAAGATTTGATGAATTTTGTTTTAAATAATTCATTTTTATAGGGTTATCAATAAGCTCGTTCAGTGTTTCTCTGAGTTTGTTTGGCTCCAATTCAGAATCTTCTATATAAATACAGGCGCCTGCATCAAGCATTGATTTTGCATTTACTCTTTGGTGATTTGCGGCTGCATACGGATATGGAACAAGAATCGGTGCAACTTCGGATGCACAAATTTCGGATAAACTCAATGAACCTGCTCTCGAAATTACTATATCACCGGCTTTAAGAACTGATACCATATTGTCAAAATAAGGTCTTATCAAAAGATTTTTGTCTTGTTCGTATGCCGGATAAAACTGTTTTAAACGGTTAATTACATCATTATAATTTTTTTTACCGGTTTGAAAAATTATTTGAATATTTTTCTCTACAGAAAATTCTTTCAGTAATTCAACAGTTGTATTATTAATGGATTTTGCGCCCTGTGAACCTCCAAATACACAAAGTGTGAGCTTATCTTCCAAACCCAGTTCTTCTCTTGCGGCGGTTTTTGTTATTGTTTTAAACGTTTCGCGTATCGGATTTCCTGTTACTACAGTTTTTTTATTCGAAATAAATCTTTTTGCTTTTTCAAAAGCCAAGGAAACATATTTCGCCCGTTTTGAAAGTTTTCTTGTTACAAGCCCAGGCATTGCATCGCAATCGTGCATCATATAAGGGGTTTTTGTTATTATGCAGGCAAATATCATTGGAGCTGAAACATAACCGCCTGTTGCAAAAACTGCATCCGGTTTATATTTTTTTATATATCTTACGGAACGCATTATTGCTTTAATAAGTTTAAATCCCCATATAAAAAATTTTATATTAAGCCCTCTTGGCATACCTTTTACACTTACGTGCAAAAACTTATATCCTTTTTTTGTTGCAAGCTCGTATTCCATATTGCGCTTGTTTCCTATGTAGTAAACCTTTGCTCCGTCTTTTGCTAATTCATCCGCTACTGCCAGTGCCGGGTAAATGTGTCCTCCTGTACCTCCTCCGGTAACAAAGAACTTGCTATTACATATTTCTGCCAACATTTCCGAATCTTCCTCTTCTTACATTATCTTTCGATATATTTAATAAAATTCCAACCATCCATAATGATACCATAACCGAAGAACCTCCGTAACTGATAAATGGCATTGGTACCCCTGTTGCGGGAACAAAAGAGCTTGCTACCCACATGTTTAAGAATCCCTGAAAACAAATGGAAAATGTTAATCCCAATGCAAGCAGTTTTCCGTACATATCCTGACATTTCATTGCAATAACAAATCCTCTTTGCAGAATTGTCCAGAATAAACATATAATAAGAAGGCATCCTATAAACCCGTGTTCTTCTCCTATGACTGCATAAATAAAGTCAGTATGTGCTTCCGGCAGCCATGCCAGTTTTTGTTTTGAGCTTCCGTATCCTACTCCGTATAACCCTCCGGAAGCAAAAGCTACCAGAGATTGAATTATATTATAACCGGCACCCAAAGGATCAGCCTCCGGATGAAGCCATGTTGTAATTCTTGATGATTGATACCCTTTCAATCCCTTGAATACCAGCAAAGGTATAAAGCAGACTCCGCTCCAAAATATTAATTGAAAAGAACCGCCGGCACATATATAAATAGCAACAGATGTAGCCAAAAGTAAAATTACCATACTTAAATTCGGCTGAGTAAAAATTAAAGCAATCATAATAAGTATAGGAATAAACGCAGTTACGATTTTGTTGTTATCCATGATAACTGTGTCTTTTGAAAATACTGCCGCCAAAAGTAATGCTACAGCCGGTTTTGCAAATTCAGAAGGCTGAAGACTTAAAGGACCTATATTAAGCCATCTTTGTGCACCGTTTACGGTTGTTCCTGCTATTTTGACCATAATAAGCATTATGATTACAAAAATTGCATACGGAAGAGTGACTCCTATTAGTTTTTTATAATGATAATTAGAAAGGAATTTTAACCCCAGAAAACCGATAATGACTCCTGCTGTTTGCATAAAAAGAAATCTTAACGGGTTAAGTCCCATTTCAACACACTTGGGAGCACTCGCGGAAAATATTGCCATAAGCCCTATAACTACAAGAAAAATTACCGCTATTAACAGCGGGCGGTCTGACTGCATATTTTGTGTACTTATATTCTGATTATTTGGATAAGACATACTCTTTAAACACGTCTCCTCTGTGTTCATAACTCTTGAACATATCGAAACTTGCACACGCAGGTGAAAGCAGTACCACATCAGGTTTTAAACTTATCGCCTTATCTATTGCAGATTCCATTGTCCCCTCTTTTATTATATTATCAAATCCGTTTTTTTTCAGATTTTGTTCAAATCGTTCTGTAGCTTCTCCGATAAGTAAAACTGTGTGAATATGTTTGTTTATTGATTCGCACATTTGTGTTAAATCTGTATTTTTATCTCTCCCTCCGAGAATCAAAGCTACATCAACATTATTAAAAGAATCGATTGCTACAATTGAAGCTTCAGGGTTTGTTGCCTTAGAATCGTTGTAGAATGTAATTCCGTCCATTTCACGAACTTTTTCAAGTCTGTGTTCCGGCGCACGAAATGACATAATACGTTCTCGGATGTCTTCGTTTTTCATACCCAAAAGTTTTGCAACTGCAATTCCGCACATTATGTTTTGATAATTATGATGTCCTAAAAGAGGACATTCCGTAAGTTTTATTATTTCTTCATTTCTAAAATATATTGCGCCATCTTTTATTCCGCAATCTTTTTCATCATCAAACATAACAATTTTGCCGCCGGATTTTTTTGCAAAATCTTTTAATCTGGGGTCTTTTGCATTGAGTATTGAATACTCCGGAGATTGTGAACCGGTAAACAATTTTGCTTTTGCTTTAAAATAATTTTCCAAACCTCCATGCCAGTCAATGTGGTCCGGTGTGAAATTTGTCCAGCAGGCAATTTTTGCTTTAAACTTGTTTGTCATCTGCGCTTGATAGGAACTAACTTCGCATACAAGAAAATCATGTTTTTCGTCAATTAAAGAAGTAGGCGGGACGCCTATATTACCGCAATAAGGCGCAGAAAAATTTTTGCTTAAAATATGCGAAACGAGCGCGGTTGTTGTAGTTTTCCCATTTGTTCCCGTAATAACAATAAACGGAATATCCGTATTTTGATAAGCAAATTCAATTTCTGAAATTATCGGAATATTTTTTGCGTTAAGTTTTTGGAATATTTCGGATTTAGGAGGAATACCGGGACTTGTGATTGCAAAATCAGTTCCCTCAATAAAATTGTTAGTATGACCGTTTGTTTCTATATGTATACCTTGCGCTTTAAGCTCGTCAATTTGATTTAAAAACTCTTCTCTCGGGGTTTTTCCTTCGGTTATATAAACGTCATACCCTCTTTTTTTTGCCCCAATAGCCGCTGCAATACCGCTTTTGGACAAGCCCAATACCAAAACTTTTGCCATTTTATAATCTCTCCATGTCTAAGTTATATTTTACTTCAAACATATAAATTAATTAACTCTTTTGACATAGGAAAAATATTCATTATTTTTAAATTGTTCTGCTCTTTTTTTTATGCTGTCTTTCGAAAGAAATCCCATCCTAAAAGCAACTTCTTCCAAACATGCAATTTTAATTCCCTGATTTTCTTCAATAGTTTGAACGTATTGTCCTGCTTTCAAGAGTGAATTGTGAGTTCCCGTATCGAGCCATGCAAAACCTCTACCCAAAACTTCTGTATAAAGTTTTCCTTTTTCAAGATAAACTGTATTCAAGTCTGTAATTTCTAATTCTCCTCTTGCTGAAGGTTTGAGGTTTTTAGCGTATTCAATAACTTTATTATCATAAAAATACAGACCGGTCACCGCATAATTAGATTTTGGATGAGAAGGTTTTTCTTCCAGTGAAAGTGCTTTACCGTTTTTATCAAATTCAACAACACCGAATCTTTCAGGGTCTTTAACCGAATATCCGAAGATTGTTGCTTCACCCTTTTGGGTTCTTTCTCCCGCTTCTCTTAATGATTTGGAGAAACCTGCACCATAAAAAATATTATCACCCAGAATCATTGCAACTGAATCATTTCCAATAAATTCTTCCCCCAATATAAAAGCCTGAGCAAGTCCATCAGGGCTTGGTTGAACTTTGTATGAAAATTTTACACCAAATTGCGAACCGTCTCCAAGTAATTTTTCAAAATTCGGTAAGTCATGGGGTGTGGAAATTATTAAAATATCTTTAATTCCCGCAAGCATAAGAACTGATATCGGATAGTAAACCATCGGCTTATCGTATACCGGTAAAAGCTGTTTTGAAACAACCATTGTGCTTGGGTATAATCTTGTTCCGCTTCCTCCTGCTAAAACAATTCCTTTCATAACATCCTTTCTTTAACCGGTCAGAGATTTTCTGAAACCGTTAAGTTTTTATAAATTTCTAAGTTCTAAATAATCTTTTAGTGCAGCTTTCCAGTTTCTGCATATACCGGCATTATTCATAACGCTGTATGCCGGACGTTTTGCCGGACGTGGAAATTCTTCTGTTGTACATGGTTTCAGATTTACATTTATACCGGACTTTTCAAATATTTCTTTTGCAAAACCGTACCAGCTTGTTTGTCCGCTTCCGCATGTGTGGAAAGTCCCGAATTTACCATTTCTTAATATTTTGACTATTGCGTTTGCAAGTTCTATTGTCCAAGTCGGGCATCCTACTTGGTCATCAACAACTTTTAATTCCGGTTTGTCCGCAAGAGAAATCATTGTTTCTACAAAATTTTTCCCGTGAATTCCATAGAGCCAGCTTGTTCTGCATATATAATATTTTTGCAGATTTTTTCTTACAGCCTCTTCACCTTCCCATTTTGTTTTACCGTATATACCAAGCGGATTTGTTTTGTCATTAGGTTTGTATGGTTCGTTTCCGTCTCCGCCAAAAACATAATCTGTTGATATGTAAACCATCTGTGCATCAATTTTTGCGCAGGCTTTTGCAATATTTTCAGTCCCTTTTGCGTTAATAAGTCTTGCTGTTTTTTCATCTTCTTCAGCTTTATCAACGTTTGTATATGCTGCACAATGAATTACAATATCCGGTTTTTCTTTCTCAAAAACATCTTTTATATTTTCAGGATTGGTGATATCAAGGTTATTTATATCAGTTTCTATGACATCATATCCTTCATCCTCGAGTATTGGGCATAAGTCTTGCCCTAACATTCCGTTTGCACCTGTCACAAGAACCTTTGCCATTATACATTTACCCCCGCAGCTTTCTTATTTTCTATTGATTTTATCCAATCTTGATTATTCAAATACCAGTTAATTGTAAGTTTTATTCCTTCTTCAAATGTTATGGAAGGTTTCCAGCCGAGCTCGGAAGTGATTTTATCATTAGAAATTGCATAACGCCTGTCGTGTCCAAGACGGTCTTCAACGTATTTTATGGAAGATTCGTCTTTACCCATCGCTTCAAGTATAAGATGCGTAATCTCCATATTTGTTTTTTCGTTATGTCCGCCGATGTTGTATACTTCGCCAATTTTACCTTTATGAAGAACAACATCAATTGCTTCGCAGTGGTCATAAACGTACAACCAGTCGCGAACATTCAAACCGTCTCCGTATACCGGAACTTTTTCACCTTTTAAAAGTTGTGAAATGAAGAACGGAATAAGTTTTTCCGGATACTGATACGGACCGTAGTTGTTTGAACATCTTGTGTTCAGTGTCGGCATTCCGTAAGTTTCTCTATAAGCCCTGACTAACATATCAGCACTCGCTTTACTTGCAGAATACGGGCTGTTTGGCGCAAGCGGTGTCGTCTCGTAAAAATAACCTGTTTTACCCAAAGTTCCGTATACTTCATCGGTTGAAACCTGCAAATATCTTTCTACACCTAGTTCACGGCTTGCTTGCAAAAGGTTTAGAGTCCCCTGAACGTTTGTTTCAATAAAGATTTCAGGTCTTTTTATAGAGTTATCAACATGAGATTCGGCAGCAAAATTCACTACGCAGTCACATTCTTTAATTAAATCTCTGACTAAATTTTTGTCACAAATGTTTCCATGGACAAATGTATAATTCGGGTTATCTTCAATATCTTTTAAATTTTCAATATTGCCGCAGTAAGTAAGCGCATCTAAGTTTATAATTTTATAATCCGGATGTTTTTTTAGCTCATGTCTTACAAAACAACTTCCTATAAATCCTGCACCACCTGTTACTAAAAGTGTTGTCATGTTTTCTCCTTTTTATAATATATTATTACAATTTATTTTTTATATAAACTAATTTAATGTTTTTACGACTGCTACAATTTTTCCTATAACAATCATATCTATCGCAGATTTTGCGCTGATTGTTCTTACACGATACTCAGGATTATCTGATTTTATAATAATTTCATCAATGTTTTTTGAAAGACGTTTAACAAAAAACTCGTTATTGTAACAAAAAACGTATATTTTATTGTCCTGAATTTGGTCTCCGTTCCAGTGTTCAACAATAAGTTTGTCGCCATTATCAATCGTCGGAGCCATGCTGTTACCAGTTGCATTTATCATTGAATATAATTTGTTTTTTGAGTAACCGTTTATCATTTTTGCTGAAATCGGGAGTTTTGTTTTTTCGCTGGAAAAAATTATGCTTCCGGCTCCACAGCTGGCAAAGACATCGTTATAATAATCTATATAAGCAATGTCAAAATCAGATTCTTCGCTTTTGGAAAAAAGTTTTATTCCAAAAAAATTTTCTGCACGAATTAATTCGCTAACTGTTACTTCACTTTCATTTCTTATACGGTTGCTTACAGTTTGTCTTGTTATACCAAGACTTTCGGCAAGCATGGATTGGTTTATTGTGCTCCCGAGTTTTCGGGAGATTAATGCAATAAGTTCTTCTAATCTCATATGTTTCACCAATTAAGAAAATAATACTTGACATTTGTATTATATTGTCTTACAATATAATACAAATGTAAAATTCATATTGATATTAAATCATGTTTTACATGTATTGTCAAATTTTGGGAAAAACATTTTTATAAATAGGAAGAGGTTTTTTAAGAAGAATGAATTACAAATATGGTGTATCATGCAGTGAAACATTGCAAAAGAAATGGACGGCAACTGCTATTGATTGTTATAAACTTGGTTGCTGCTGTTCAAAATGTAATTTGTATAAAATATTTTTTAAAAATAGTGTTGTGAACTGCAAAATGAAAGAAACAGTTATTGATCTTGTACGGCAAATAGGTGTGCCGAGTTTTGGAGGTGAGTCCGGTTATGAATCGTAGATTTTCAAGTAAAAGAAATGGTAAAAAGGGTGGCCGCCCTGTGGCAGATATAAATTTGCAGATGGAGATTCCGGATTTTAATATAGTTGTTTTGACGCCAAATCAATATTATACGTTGGTTGTAAAGTACGGGAACCCTCTTTTGAAAAAGGCATTAAGCATATTACAAAATTGGCTTATTTCAAGTCCTGAGGGAGAAAAATACAGAGGGAAAAATAATTATGCACATTTTCGTTCAGACGGATGGGTTATTAATGCAGCTAAATGTGAATAAATTTAAATTCTTTTTATTAATAGTGTTTATTTAAATTGTTAATTAATATCAGTTTTGATTCAGCTTAGTGATTTCTTTCATGCAAAGCTGAACCGGAAACTTATATTATATTTTTTCAAAATCTTCAGCTCCATGTTTACATAGCGGACAGATATAGTCTGAGGGCAGGTTTTCACCTTCGTATATGTAACCGCAGATTTTGCATCTCCACCCTGATTTTTTTTCTGTCTGAGGTTTTGGTTTAATATTTTTATGATAGAAATCATAGGTCAGAGATTGTCTGTCAGAAAGAGTTTCTGCGGCTACAAGTTGAGCGATAAACAGAATATGTGAACCCAAATCTATTTCATTTTTAACGTAAGCAGACATATAGGCATTTGTACTTTGAGTTAAATACAGTAGTCCGTTTAAGCTTCTTTTTGTTTCAGAAAAGTTGTTGAATTTGTCGGTATCTTTTCCTGATTGGAAGCCAAATCGTTTAAACAATTCAAATGGAGTATCTTCAGTAAGAACAGAAATGTTAAATTTTTTATTCTTTTGAATCATTAGTGTTGTGTAATTGAGTTTGTTTACTGCAATAGCAATTTGTGAAGGGTTTGATGTAACCTGCATTACCGTATTGATAATGCAACCATTGTCTTTTCCGTCATGGTTTGCTGTTAAAACATACAAACCGTATCCTATTTTAAATAAAGCACTCATATCCATAATAAACACTCCTTGTCTTTAATATATTTTATAATAAATATTTAACAATACAACTAAATAAAGGGTTGATTTAAAAATTTGTTTACATTAAAATAGACTTACACTTGCCGATAAAACATTGTCGTGCGGGTATTTGAAAATAGAATAATCGTTACTGCAATGTAGCGCAGTTTGACTCTGCCGAAGAAAAGGTGACTAAACGTCACGTTTTCTGAGAGGTAGCACGTAGGGCGCGGGTACAGTAACAAATGTTGTCGGGATGTAGCAGGTTCCCTATGTAGAAGGTGACTAAATGTCACGTTCGGAATAGGGCAGGCGAATGGAAAGCCGTAAGGCTTGATGGAGCTGAATGATAGAAATACCAAGCTGCGCTCGGTAATAGTTGAAAATTTAATAAAATCTGTCGGGATGTAGCGCAGCTTGGTAGCGCACTTCGCTTGGGACGAAGGGGTCGCACGTTCGAATCGTGTCATCCCGACCATTTAAAAAAGAGCTTATCGTAAGATAGGTTCTTTTTTTTTGTGTTATTAAAACAATATTACGAAAATTATTATTGTTTTTTTACTAATCCTTCAAACGAATGATTTTTTGGCGCGAAAAAAAATATTCTGTTATAATGAGATTGGAATATTATAATGTGGCGGAGAACAAAATGGCTGAGAATGAAAATAATACAAACGGACAGGAATTTAAGAAGATTTCTATTATAATGATTGCTTCAATGGTTATATTGCTGCTGGTGTTTTCAGCCGTAAACTACGTTGTTGTTAAAAATCTTGTACAAAAAATTGAAATTACTGCTCCTGCTGATGAAGAGGTTGCAGAAGATGGTGATGAAGAAGAAATTCAAAAAGGTATTATCGTTGATTTAGGTGATTTTATACTTAATTTGTGTGACGAAAATCAAAGAAAATATTTAAAAGTAAATGTGGCAATAGAAGTTTCTAAAAAAGAAACAGATTTTCCGGCACAGGATGCTGCACCGGCTAAAGGCGGACACGGTCATGAAGAAGCTCCGGCTCCTGCAGATCCGATGGCTGCAATTCAGACAGAAATGAATCAATATAAACCGGCAATAAGAGATGCCGTTATTACAAATCTGTCCAGCAAAACATCTGCAGAGCTATCTACTGCAGCAGGAAAAGAACTTGCAAAAGAACAAATAACAAATGATATAAATTCAATACTTGGCGGAGAAAGAGAAGTCCTGAGGGTAAGCTTTGGACAGTTCATTATTCAATAGGGAAAAATGACAGAAAGTAATCAAGAAAATTTAATAAATTCAAATGTTTTGGATGAAGATTTTTCGGATGCGGAACACAAAAGTTACAAATTATATAACTTCAGACGTCCGGACAAATTTTCTAAGGATAATTTGCGTGCTTTGAGAGATATTCACAGAGAATTTTCTAAGGCAATTTCGCTTGTTTTAAGCGGTTATCTTCGTATGAGAGTAGAAATAGAAATTGTTTCTGTAGACCAGCTTACTTATGAAGAATTTGTTCGTTCAATGCCGTCCCCGATAAGTGTCGGTGTATTTGAATTTGAGCCGTTAGCAGGTCAAATTCTTCTGGGGATAAGCTTTGAAGTTATATCTTGTATAGTTAACAGAATGCTTGGAGGTGTCGGGAATATTGATTCTCAGTCAAGAGAATTGACCGATATTGAAAAAGCTCTTGCCAAAAAAGTTATTAATATAATTATCAAATCATTGGAAGATTCGTGGAATACAATCATTCCGGTTACAGGCAAATTTATAAGTATTGATGACAATTATCAATCTATTCAGGTTGCAACAGCCGGAGAAATTGTTGCTCTTCTGACATTTGAAGTTCAGATTTCCGGTAAACATTTTGGATTATTTAGTTTGTGTTTCCCATACCCTGTACTTGAAACAGTATTAGGACACCTGAGTACACAACATATTTTCCAGACAAAAGGTTTGGTAGCATCTAATGATGAAAGAATGAAAATGATTTCCAAAATCAATTCTTCAACAGTTGATGTCCGTGTTCAATTCGGAACTTGCAGTATCACTCTGGATGACTTTTTGCAACTTGCGGAAGGTGACATCATAAAGCTTGATAACAAAGTTGAAGATGATTTGATAGTAAAAGTTAATGATGAAAAGAAGTTCTTTGCACGTCCGGGAATTATGAAGAATCAGGTTTGTGTGAAGATTACTGATGTATATGATGAAATGCATGAAATTTTAAGAAATTATTTTTAGGAAGGGGAGCCTAAATGCCTGACGATAAAAAAGATGAATTAAATGAACAAAACGAAACTGCAGCTGGTGAAGCAGAAACTTCAAAAACGGAGAGTTCTGCAGCAGAACCGGCAGCAGATGAAACCGGAAAAGAAGACAACGAGACAAAAAAGAATGATGGTGTAAAAAATTTCAAGCCGGAATCTTTTGAAGAAGAACATCCCGAAGAAGAGGAGGTTCCGAGAACTGTAACTGTTCAACCGGTTCAGTTTGCATCTTTTGAGGATATGGACCAGATTCAGGGACCTCAAAACCAAAACCTGAATATTCTTCTTGATGTTAAGCTTCAGTTATCAGTAGAGCTTGGTAAAACAGATTTGCCTATCAAAAAAGTTTTGGAGCTTACAAAAGGTTCTATTGTTACTCTTAATAAAGCAGCCGGTGAACCTGTTGAATTATATGCAAACGGTAAACTTATTGCGTATGGTGAAGTTGTTGTTATTGAAGATAACTTTGGTTTAAGAATTACGCACATTACTGATCCGGTTAAACGTTTGAATACTATTAACAGTACCAGAGAAGATTACTAGCAAATGAAGAAAATTGCAATCCTATATGAAACTTATCGACCGGTTATTGATTCACTAAAGTCGCTCGGATATGTTACTGATTGCTATACTTCTTTGAATTTTAGTCCTGATGATTATGATTTGGTTATTTCGACGGATGATAGTAAAAAAACTCCGTTTAGAGTGTTGACGTCTCATTTATCATTACTTCCTGCATTTGCGGATGAAGAACCGGTGAAAACTGCGGTTCTTTCAGGTGTAAAGGTAACCGGAGTAACTGTGTATTATTCAAATCCTGAAACAATTTTAGCTCAATATCCAGTTTTTATATATAATGATGCCCATTATGATGAAATTTATCAGGAACTTACGTACATAGAGCAGGTACTTTTGACAACTGTTGCGAATAAAATTTTAAAGAACGAACCGTTTGAAAGTAAAACTCTTTTAGGCAGCAAACATTGCGGAGGATGCAGCGGATGTTCGAAGTAGGTATTCTGAACAGTCAGGGATTAAACGTTCTTTTAATTGGCAGTGAGAATACGGAGTACATTCTTTCATCAAAATTCCTCAGAAAGATGTATGCAGTGTCGGACAAAAATGTTGAAGGTGTTGTTAATATTTCATTTAATACGTTTAAAGAGCTTGCCCAAAAATGTAAAACTTTACAAATAGATTTGGTATTAGTAGAAGATGAAAGATGGATTAATGAAGGAATTGCAGATGTAATGAAAAGCAATTATATTAATTGTGTTGCTCCGACTTCCGACTGGACAAAACTGGCTCTTTCAAATTCTTACTTGAGACAACTTTTGGAAAAATATGGTTTTAATCTGCCAAAGACAACACTTCTTCCTTCTGAATTTCCTCTAATAGTTAAGGGAGATGGTGTACTAAAGAAAGCAGATTGCCTTCAGGATGTTATAAAAATAAGACAGGAAGTTTATAATAAATCACCGCACATTGCTGCAGGATTATATTTGGAAAAATATTTGGAGGGAGAAAAATTTTACATTATCTCTCTTTATGATGGTAAAAACCTTATAACATTTCCGGTTGAAAATGTACCGGAGGAAATGTTGTCAGAATTTTCAAAAAAAACAGAAGTAATGTTGAATAAAGAAAATGCAAATTTTTTGGGCTTTATACAGTCTGAAGTTATTTTATGTGATAATATGTTATATAATACAGGTTTCAAATTTGGTTTTCGAAAAATTAATTGTGATATAGATATTTTATATTTATTATGGATGGCAATATACGGTAAGTTAAACGAAATCAGCATAACCTGAAAAGGTGTATATTATGAGTGAAAGTCAAAAAGATATTAACGCAGAATTGAATAATTTAAAAAATTTAGCACTTCTTCTCAGGAATGCTGCTCAAAATGCGATTAATGATAATGAAGAACTTTCTGCTGATGATTTTTTGGATAGTATTAATTTGATAATAGATAAAATTGATGGAATTATACAAAAATAAAAATAGAATTTTGTAAATGTGGTTATTTATAAAATATTTCGGAAAGGAATTTTATGAAAACAGCTATTTATGCCGGCAGCTTTGATCCTTTGACAAATGGGCATCTTGATATTATAAAAAGAGCATCAAAAATTTTTGACAAAGTTATAATAGTCGTTTCTTATAATTGTAATAAGCAGAGTTTTGTACCATCAGAAGACAGAATTAATCTTATAAAAGAATCTGTAAAAGATATTAAAAACGCAGAAATTGATGCTTTTGATGGATTAACGGTTGATTACGCGAAAAAACGCGGTGCAGAAGTTTTATTGAGAGGACTTCGTTCTTCTGTTGATTTTGATTATGAAAAAGAAATGGCACAGATAAATTTTACTCTTAATAAAGGAATAGAAACAGTATTCTTAATTTCTGCTCCGGAATACAGCTTTGTATCATCTTCTGCCGTAAGAGAAATACTTAAAAACGGAGGAGATATTTCAAAATTTGTGCCGGAAGCCGTAAATTTATATTTTAAACATGGTATTTAGTTAAAATATTTTTAATTTGTCTTGAGAATTCTGCCTGATTGAAATTGTCTTTTGACATATAATAATCTATTTTCATGCCCTGAAGTTTTTCACTGGCTTCTTTTTCAGGTTGAGAACTCATTACAATGACCGGAATATCGGCAAACATTTCATCATTTTTTAACCTTTGGACAAATTCATATCCGTCAACTTTTGGCATATTCAAATCTGTTATTATTAAATCATAATGGTTAAGTTTCAGTTTTACCAATGCTTCTTCAACATTGGATACAATATCTGCTGTATAACCTGAATTTAGTAAGATATTTTTTACCATCGTTCTTGTTGTAACAGAATCATCAACTGCGAGAATTCGTTTGTAAGAAAGAATATCATTTGACAAGAGGTTTTGACTTGAATTTCCGCTTACAGCTTTATTGAAGTCATAATGCATAATATCCTGCATGTTAAGAATCAGACATAATTCTCCTGATGCAAGGTTGGTTATTCCTGAAATGTTTTTAACTTTATAAAGAGGCGGAGAAAGTTTTTTCTGTAGAATATCCTGATCGCCGAGTAATTTATCGACAACAAGACCGATTTTTTTATCATCGGATTCTACAATAAGTATTGTTTCTTTTTCTTGTCTTGGCGGGGTTTCCAGCTGTAAAATATCAGACAGATAATAAAGCGGAACGATACTGCCGTCATGCAATATAGAACGCTGACCGTTATTAGTGTTTATTTCACTTTGGTTCTTTAAAATAAATGTTGAAATTACCTGTATAGGAATTGCAAAAACTTGTTCGGAAATTTTTACAAGGAATACTCTCAGTGTTGTAAGTGTTACAGGAATTTCTATATGTACGCAGCTGCCTTTGCCAAATTCTGAAATTACTTTAACTTTTCCGTTGAGCTGAGAAATTTTTGTTTTAACTACGTCCAGTCCGATTCCTCTTCCGGAAACACTTGTGATAGAATCACCTGTTGTAAATCCGGGCCAGAATATTATGTTCATAATAGCTTCATCATTCATTGATGCAATATCTTCTTTTGTAAGAAAACCTCTGGAAACGGCTCTATCTTTAATTTTTTCAAGGTTAAATCCTCTGCCGTCATCGACAACATCTATAATAACTTTATTATCATCCTGTTTCGCCGAAAGTATAATTTTTCCGACAGGACTTTTTCCTGCTGCCATTCGCTCTTCACGTGTTTCAATTCCATGGTCAATTGAGTTTCTGAGAATATGTATCAAAGGAGTTTTAATCTCTTCAATAATTTTTTTGTCAGCGCAGGTTTCTTTTCCTTCAATTTCAAAATCAATATCTTTACCTTTTTCAGTTGCGATATCTCTTACCATTCTGGAAAAAGAATTAAATACTGTAGAAATAGGAAGTACGCGGATATTTTTGACCATTGATTCCATTTCATCAATAATAAGTCTCATTTTTATATCGTCTTCTTTTGATGAACGGTAAAGTGAATTTAAATCATAAATTGTCTTTGAAACATTTTGTGTGATATCCGAAAGTAATGAAAATACTTGTTTAACAAATGCACCTGTGTATTGAAAAGAGCCATCGGATTGAAGATATTTACGGTTATAATATCTTAAAAAATTTGAAGTTTTCAATAAATCCTTTTGGCAAACTTCATTTGCAATTTTTATAGAATCAATCTTTTCAAGATTCTTTTCGGTTTTAATTTTTGTAATGATGAGTTCACCAAGCTGATTAACCAGTAAATCAAGCTTTTGTGCATTTACGTGCAGAGTTTTTATTTCTGTTGAAGAATTTGTCTTATTTCCGCCTACGGATGTCTGAGTTGAAAGGGTTTTTATATTACTTACGCCGGTATCTTTTTTATAGTTAAGCTCCAGCAATTGCTTCATTATTTCCAATTGCTGAACAATAAGCTCGGAATCAATATTTTCATTTGGTGCAGCGCAATATTCTATTCCGCTTTTTAAAGTGAGCATCATTTGTTCTTCAAGTTGTACGGAATTTTCGGTTATGAAATCCAAAATTTCTAAAGTCATATTGATGATTTCAAGAATATTATGATCATCAATACCTTCTTTAAGTTTTAATATATCTTCTTTTATTTCATTTGTGTAAACACTGCTGCCTTGAAGCATTGTTATTTTTTCCGCTACATCAAAAAACGAAAGTCCGCCTGATTCTGAAGCAATGCAGGAGGTTGTGTATTTTGCTGCTGCTGAGCTTAATTCGTTTCTTATTTCTAAAATTTCGCTTACGGTCAATGTGTTTGTTGCGTTCATTACAAAATCAAGCTTTGTAATAATATTTTCCAGAGATGTTTTTACCTCGTACAGGTTTGTATTTTTAAAGTATTCATAAAGCTTTTGTATTTCTTCTTCCAAAATAACAAGATCTTGTGATTCCTGTTCGGGAGTGATTCCGTCTACAAGATTGAAACAATTATTAAATTCGGTATTTATTATTTCCTGATTATCAGTAAGCTCGGAAGGTATATCATTTTCAGTATTTTCGGCATCTAATATAGTTGTTTTGTTTGATGCTTCGGGAATTTCAACTTCTACAACATATTCTATATTGGACATTGCCGCTGTGTAATCGTCATCAATAATTTCGCGTTCATTTTTTATTGATTCCTGTAAATATTTAGATACGGTTTCCAGAGTTTTGTATAAAAGTCTTATAACATCCGGTTCGAGAGTATATGTACCTGTATTTACAGCATCAAACACGTCCTCCATTTTATGAATAATCATTTGGATGTTATTAAATCCTACCATCCGTGTTGCACCTTTAAGACTGTGCAAATCACGGTAAATAGTTGCGGTTAGTTCTTTATTTGCAGGTGTTGTTTCCAAAGAAAACAAATTGTTAAATAACCGCTCCAATATTTCTTCAGATTCGGTTTGAAATATACTGAAAACTTCTTTATTGTCGTTATCTGCAAAATCCATTATTTTTTATTGTTAGCCTTCTGATGCTGAATTCTTGATTTCATTTGATAAAGCACTCAGTTCGGAAATTTTTTCTGTACTTTGTGCCATGCTGTTAATTAGTTCTGATGAAATTGAAATATTATCTTCATCTATCTGGTTAAGTTTTTCGATGATATCATCTTGCTTTTTGGCATTTTGATTTAATATTTCAAGTGAGCCCAGAATTTCTTTTATAAGGTTGAGTAAAGTGTCGGAATCTGTTGCGAGGGAGTTAATATCTTTTACAACGGACTCAATTTCTTTTGAACCTTCTTCTGTTGCCATTACGGTAGAATTAGTTGTGTATTGGATACTGCTGGTAAGAGAAGTGATTTTTGTAATTGCCTGTTTTGATTCGTCTGCAAGCTTTCTTATTTCGCCGGCAACAACTGCAAAACCTTTGCCGTGTTCGCCTGCTCTTGCCGCTTCAACAGCCGCATTTAGTGCAAGCATATTTGTTTGTTCCGCAATATCATCTACAACACTTATACTATTTCCGATTTGTTGTGTATGTTCGGAAAGCTCAAGTACAAGTTCTGCAATCATTTGTATTTTTTGTCTCAAAACAACCATTTTTTCTGCATTTGCAGATATTGATTCATTTTCTTTTTGAGAAAATGTTATTGATTGTCCGATTTGTTTTTCAGTATTTTTTGATGTACTTAGGGAAGATTCAGACAGAGTTCTTAATTTATCAACAAGTCCGGAGATGTTTTTTGCATTGCCGGAAATTGCTTCTATTGTTTTCTTCTGGGAGTTTACGTTTTTGAGTATATCTTCAGCGGTATCGGATAAAGAAATTGATTGCTGATTAAGAGATTTTTTGATTGCTCTTGAAACCCATTGCTTTGTAACAAAGTATATCAGCGCATTTGTGACAATAATAACTGTTAAGAACAGAAATGCATCGTAAGGTGCAATTCCTTTTATTTTTGCAAAAAGCATAAAAATTATACAAGACAAAGCAAAAACACAAATATCAATTATGCATTTCACATTAAACTTTTGTTTTACGTCAAAACTCCAATTGCTAGCCACTTCTTCTTCTCCTATAGTTTTTTTTATTCATTTATTATATAATTATCTTATACTAAAATCGTTAAAATTGGAATATATTAATGTCAGCAAAAATTTTGTTAGTAGAAGATAGTGAGACACAGCTAAAATTCCTTCAGGAGGGTTTGGTTGGGTGCGGGTATACCGTAGAAACGGCTCAAAACGGTGCGGAGGCATATAAAAAATTTTTTGAATTCGTTCCTGATATTGTTGTTTCTGATATTATGATGCCTGTGATTGACGGTTATCAATTGTGTAGATTAATCAAAAGTAAAGAAGAGACAAAAAAAGTGCCTGTTATACTTTTGACGGTTTTGGAAAGAAAGATTGACGGCTTTTGGGGTAAAAAAGCCGGTGCACAGCTTTTTCTGTCAAAGTCTATTGATATAAAGGAGCTTTCTTTAGGGATAAATTCAACACTAAGGAGATATCCGGTTACGGATGAATACAAAGCAAATATTGCCGGCATGGCGAAAGGTGAAAATACTGCGCAATCACAGCTTAATACAATATTGAATGATTTGTTGATGAAATCTGTATTTTCAAATGAATTCAGAAATCTTTCTGATTTTATGAATTATGAAAGAATTCTGGTTGAAAAAATGTTTTCTCTGCTGAGTTCTTTTGTTGAATATAATGTTGCCGGAATATTCTTTTCTTCTCCGGATGATTTTGCGGATAAAATTCTTTATATTGATACGCTGGGAAGAAATTTCCCAAAGAATTTGCTTACGGACATTCAGTATGACTTTTTTAGAAAAATGGAAGAGTTTAAAGATTGTAAAGGTTCTAAATTCGAAGTTGTAAGAATGCTCTTGGGCAGAGAAATGGATTATATATTTTCCGATTTTAAATCCAAAATCATAATCCCGCTTGTTTTTGATAAAAAACTTATCGGCGGAATCTGCTTCTATTCTCGTGCGGAAATTGATTATGCGTCATTCGGGTATTTTGATATTATGATTAGTGAGCTTTTGACAATATTCAAAATGAAGTATCAATATACAGAAAAAGAATTTATGTCGGTATTGGACGGGCTTACCGGTCTTTATAACAGAAGACAATTTGAAATAAGTTTGGAGCAGGAATACAATCGTTCAAAGCGTCATACATCAGAATTTAGTTTAGCAATTCTGGATATAGACTTTTTCAAAAAAGTTAATGACACATACGGTCACCAGTATGGTGATTATGTGCTTAAAACAGTTGCCGAATTGATGAAATCATCATTCCGTAAAACGGATTTGCTGTACAGATACGGTGGCGAAGAACTCGTAATGATTATGCCGGAAACTAATATAGAAGGCGCAATTATTCCGGTTCAGAGACTCAGACGTGCGGTTGAAGAATATGAATTCAATTATAACGGAGTAAAAGCAAAAGTAACAGCAAGTATAGGGCTGACTATGAATTTTCAATCATTTAATACAGCTGCTGAAATGCTTAAATCCGCTGACGAGGCTTTATATAAAGCAAAAGAAGAGGGAAGGAACAGAGTAATATTACATGACGAGCAGTAATTATATAGAACAGAAGAAAAATACTCACCTCTATTTTCAGATAGGTGATAACAAATATGCAATAAATTCTGATAATGTGCTTGAGATTATGAAGCTTCCTGCTCTGGATTATCCGCAAAAGCTTCCGAATAATATAGTCGGACTTTTAAAATACAATAATTTTGTTATTAATGTAATTGATGTAAGATTTTATCTTGATATTGAAGTAAAACCCTATAATACTCATAATGAACTTTTGATTGTAAAAACCGATGAAACAATATTCGGAATTATTACGGATAAAGTGATTGGTATTATTCCTTTCAATTCTTCAATGATAGATTCAATTCCTTATGTAGATAACAGGACAATTGTTGATTCTTTGTACAAGTTTAATAATGAAACTATTTTTATAATAAACATTTATGCTATCGAAAATATTTTAAAAGAACACAATGTTATGCCGGATTTTGATATGAAGTCATTGTTCCCGCAGGATGAAGCTTCTTCTGGTTTGCTTGCAAAAAGAACTTTTGATATCGCAAAAAAATCTAATATGCGTCTTGTATCAGGAGAACTTCATACGAAAAGTAAATTTATTTCTTTTAAACTCAATGATGTTTCATATTGCATTCCTCTTGATTCTGTTAAAGAAGTTTTGAAAGATACGGCTATAACACCAATCCCAGGGACACCAAATTATATAGAAGGAATAATGAACCTTAGGGGGGATTATATAACGGTGTTAAATTTAAAGAAATTTTTAGATTTTCCACAGGATACTGTCTCGGATAAAAATCCGGTTATTATAATAGAAAGTAATGAATTGACTTTGGCTCTTTTGATAGATAAAATTAATGAATTGTTTGACTATCAAGAAGACGGAATATTAAACGCAGGTGACAGTTATTTTGCAGGCGAATTTATTTATAATGAAACCTTATACACGGTTTTAAATATAGAAAAAATCGCTTCTGATAAGAAAATTATTATAACTGATATGTAAGATATAAGAAACTCTTGCGAGTTCAAAATAAATTTAAATGAGGATGCGGAAAAATTAATTAATATAAAGATACTTCAGTAAAAATTGATATTGCATTAGAATGATAAGAAAGTTAAAACACAGCTAATACATCATTCAGAACACAGTATTAATTTGGGGGTGATGAACCTTTTAAACTAAAGTACTAGCATTTTCCGCATCCTCTAAGCCCCCTATTCCCCAAGTGTTTCCTAAGCGTAACTCAAGAAACTCAAGTGAAACTCAAGTTGTAAAGTTTTGTAACAACTTTTACTCTTAAGAGGCAATTTTTGAATACAAAAAAACTTTATATATATAAGGGTTAATTTAAAAAGGTTAATTGAAAGGTAGGTTACACTATGACTTATGGTACATTAGGCATTGGCGGCAGCTATTATAATGATCCGTATTTAATGGCGTTAATGCAGTCATATAATCCGAGTTTTAGAGCGTCTGCACCTGCATCAGCAGCGGCAGCAGACTCAACTGCATCAGCAGTTCAAGCACCTTTAACAACTCCGGCTGTAACAACTCAAACCTCTGCAGCAGCATCATCCGATGGAGATAAGGATGATTCAAATACTGCATTGCTTGTAGGCGGTGCATTGGCAGTAGCTGCAGCGACAGGGGCATGTATATATGCAGCCAAACGCGGTAACGGCAAAGGTATGATTGAAGGTTTTAAAAATATCTGGCAGGATGTAAAAGGTCTTTCTTCAAAATTAGTAAATGGCGCAGAAGGCAAGAAGACAACCAGATTTACTGTAATTAAGAATGCAGATGGTAGTGTTCAGTTCCTCGTCCCCGGTAAAAATACTACTGTTAAAGGTGACGAAATAACTAATTTTGCAGAAAAATATGGAATTAACCTTAAAAACTTATTTGGTTTGAAATCCGGTGGAAAAACAACCGTAAATAGCGGTATATTTAAAATTGACGGTAATACTGTTTCGTTCAAAGACGGAAAAATAACAGAAGTGAAAAATGCGGCAGGTGATGTATTAGAAAAATTTGTTGGAAATACATCAGAATTGGCAGGTGATGATAAAGTATTTTTAACTCGAATGGATGATTTTATTAAAGAAATTGTAAAAAATCCAAAAATAAGAAAAGACGGATTGATAGAAGCAAATATTACAAGACAAATCGGTGATGATATTCTTACCGGTGTATATAAATACAAAGAAAAACCATCTTTGCAAAGCTTAACCACAATAGCACGTTTAGAAAAAAATGATCCGGCTGTTAAAAACTTCCTTCTGAAGAATCCAAAAATTGATAAAATCGTTAAATCTAAGGATTTTGAAAACGGTAAGATTTTGATGGGCAAAACTCCTGAAAGTGTAATTTTTGAGACTGATGGCAGAACTTTTGTAATGAATAACGGTGAACTGCAAGGTTTCTATGAAACAGTTAATGGCAAATCTATTTTCCGCAAAAAAGGCAGTGATGGGTTTGGTGCTTATGTTTATGATAATTCAGAAGCATTAACAAAATGTTATAAAGATTTGTTCAAAGACGGAAAAGTACCGCAAGGCGTTGCCGTAAGAGTAGCTTTGTAAACAGAATTAATTTCCTATTAATTCCCCCTATCAGCCCCAAAATTTTGGGGCTTTTTAATTTTTGCAGGATAAACTGTTTTTCATTTTTATTGACTTTTTTTATTAAATTATTAAAAAAATATCATCTAAACGGATGAAATTTTAAAAATAAAGTCAAGAACATCAATAATAATACCGATATTATTGAAGGAAGGACGGTTTATGTTTAACACAATGAACACAATACGCCCGCGCCAGTATCCACAGGCTAACGGGAATTACACAGCAGGAAACGGAGAGACCGATAAAGACGGTCATAACCAAAATGCGCAAGACCAGAACCGCGGACAACAAAACCGTCAAACCGTCGCACGCGGAAGAGTTGAAGATGTTCAAAACCAAGCCCCGCGGGTTTACTCTCCGGCAGCAAATGCTTATGCTCAGGCTTATCCGACAAGACAGTCATATCAGGTTACAACACCTCCGCCTATCAGACACGTATCACCGAACCAAATTAATCCGATGCAATATCAAGCTGCACAGGCAGGGTATCAACCGATTCAGCAACAACCGGCACCTCAAGCCGTCCCAACAACCACTGCCGGCATGAGAAGTAACAAAATTAATATTGCGCAGATATTAAAAGATTTCAGAAATACAATAAAAGCAATTGCAACACCTCCCGAAGTTGAAGAACAGGTAAACAAGTATCTTCAAACTGTAGGTGAGCAGGTTCGTGCGGAGCATCCGCAGGTTAATCTTATACAGAGCAACCTTAAAATTGCGGCTTCTCTTTTGGATAAATATATTTCAGAAACTCTTAACAAAGAATCAAAAGTCGTTCAGAATTGGCTGGATGCTTTGTTCTTGCAAAAAATTAATTACAGCTATAATGAAGAAGAAATTAATCCGAACTTTTTGGTAAAATTTCCGGAACAGCAGCAATCCGCACCAAAACATGAGGAGGAACAACAACCGGAAACCCATCCGCAAACAACTGAACAACAAACACAAGTTGCACAGAATGTTCAGGAGAATGTTCAAATCGAAATTGAACCGGAAGAATTATCATTGGAAGAAGAATTTACACATGCTAAGGCTGTAATTTCTCACAAACCGAATATCACGATAATACCACAGGACAACAGACTTAAGTCATTATTTGTGGAAGCTAAGAAACAAGCTTTTTCAAACAATCCGCAAAAAGCTATGAATATGTTTAAGGAAGCATTTGTCCGTGCTCAAGAGCTTAATGACACAGAAACACAATCAAGAATTTGTCTTGAAATCGGTAAAATTTATGATGATAATGACCATTTTGTACAGGCTTTGAACAGTTATAATAAGTCTTTGCAGTATACAACAGATGTCAATGTCAAATCCCGCGCGCATTTTTCTATGGCACAGATTTATGATGACGTAAACCAAACATCAGCAGCGCTTGAACACTATATAACTTCAATTTCTTATGCAGGAAAGTCTGATGACTTAATCGGTCAGTCTGAGACATTGACAAAAATGGCAAATATTTTCACTGATAAATATGATGAAAATGCTTTTGATTATTATGATACAGCACGTAAATTGATTGACCAGACAACGGATTCTTCTATGAAGGGTTACGTTTTGAGTAATACTGCTGACGCTTGTGTCCAATTCAGAAAAAGTGATAAAGCCTTGAAATATTATGCAGAGGCTGTAAGGAATTATGAAAAATCACATTCAACGGAAGAAATTGCCCGTAACTATAAAGCTGCGGCGGAATTGATGATAGATTTCAGAAATCCGAATAAGGCTAAATCTTTGCTTAAAAAGGCGCTTGTTAATGCAGTAAAATGTACGGATGAAGATTTGGTTGCAGAAATCAATATGCTCCTTGCTTCTGTCGAGGGGTAAAGGGCTAAAGGGGTAAAGGGGTAAAGGGGTAAAGGGGTAAAGGCAAAAATCAGATTCCTGTAATGAGGTTTGACAATTGGTTTTTCGTCGGACTGAAGATTGCAGTCTATTTAGCAAAAAATTCTTGATATGCGTTTAAATTTTCAGTGAATTTTCTTGCTGTAATAACTGAAAGTATTTTGGTTGTTGCATCTTCTTCACTCATATTTTTTTCTTTCATAAGTATATCAATATAGTTTTTGATGTCGTTGTCGGATAATTTATTTTGTTTAATTTGTTTTAAAATTTCTACAGGTATGTCATTATCTTTTGCAAATGCTTGCAAATTCTCTTCAATTTCATCTTCCGTTAGTGTTTGATTCCCTCTAAGGCGAATTTTATTATTATCACTGTTAAAGATGTTTGCAGAAACGTCAAATGACTCAAGCATTTCATCTGCCATTATTAATTCTTCTGATGTAATACTATGCTTGTCATCGTTTAATAATGCCATAGACATCAAATATGCAGAGGCTTCTTTTGTAGATAAAGAATCATCATTATCATTATCAAGATTTATGATTCTGCTGACTACGCCATAATATAAATTTTCTTCTTCGGAGCCTTCTTCTAATGTTCCGGCTTTTGCTTTATTTGCCATTTCTTCCGCTTTAGATATTATTTCATCAGGTTTCATATCTTGCGCTTGATAATAGTCTATGAGTTTTCTATAAAACATTTCATTTACATCTACTTTACCGTTTCCGTCAATATCATAGGTTTCAACGTATTCTTTTCCAAACTGTAAATATGATGTTTTGATGTGATTTAACATTTCTTCTTTTGCTTTTTCTTCTGCTTGCGTTTCTTCCATACCTTTTAATATATATTGTTGTTTTAGGTTTGCTATTGATGTATTACCAACGCGTGAATTTTTGTATTCTTGTGCTTTTTCTTGGCTTGCACAAAGTTCAAATGTATGATAGTCTAAACCTTTTGCATAGTTCTTTAATCTTGTCTCGATTATTTCATCACTCAGTTTCTGTTTATTCTGTTTTGCTATATCAACCATTGTATTATATTTTGTTGCAAATCTTGTTTGATAACTTTTGTCATAATTGTTGTAATTCGGAAATACAGATTTTAAAACGTTAATCGTATCTTTATCTTTGTATTTGCTATTTTCATCAAAAGGTGTAAATTCTTCTTCCGCAGTTTTTTCTTGTGCGGCAGGTTGCTGTGTTTCTATAGGAGTTTCGGTAGTTTCTTGTTCATTCCATACAGAATTAGGTTTAGTGGTTGGTGCTTTTGTTGCGCTGCCTGATACAGTTCCTAATGTTCCCAATAGGAGTGAAAAACCCGTATTTACATATAATTCAGCATTTTTCACTATACACCTCATTAATATCTTACATATATATAAAGTTTTTTTGAAACCCGCGATTTCACATGGTTTTAGGTTTGTTACAAAACTTTACATTGATTAATCACTCAATTTGATATTTACCACTTTTCTGTGTATACTTATTAAGTGTAAATTTTACAATATAGTAGGTCGGATTGAATAATCCGGCAGAAGCATAGGAAATAGAAATGGCGCTAAATTTTCAAGATTTAATTATTAATTTGTCACGTTTTTGGTCTGAATACGGTTGTATAATTCAACAGCCTTATGATATCGAAAAAGGTGCTTCTACAATGAACCCTGCAACTTTTTTGAGAGCTTTGGGGCCTGAACCTTGGCAAACTGCAATGGTAGAACCTTGCAGACGTCCTACTGATGCAAGATATGGTGAAAACCCGAACAGGCTGGGACATTATTTTCAGTATCAGGTTATTCTAAAACCGTCTCCTGACAATGCTCAAGAACTTTATTTAAAGAGTCTTGAGGCTATGGGTATCGATTTATCAAAGCATGATGTGAGATTTGTTGAAGATAACTGGGAATCTCCGACACTTGGCGCAGCCGGTGTAGGTTGGGAAGTTTGGCTTGACGGTATGGAAATTACTCAGTTTACATATTTCCAGCAGGTAGGCGGATTAGAGGTTAAGCCTGTTGCTTTGGAAATTACGTACGGTTTAGAGAGAATTGCCATGTATATTCAAAACAAAGAATCTGTATTTGATATTATGTGGAACAATACCTTAAAGTACGGTGATATTTACCTTCAGAACGAAATTGAACAGTCAAAATACAATTTTGAATATTCTGACGCAGACAGATTATTTAAACTTTTTGATGCATATCAGGCAGAAGTTGATAACTGTGTAAAGGCAGAACTTGTTCTTCCCGCTTATGATTATGTTCTAAAGTGTTCACATACTTTTAACCTTCTTGATGCAAGAGGAGTAATCTCAAAAGACGAACGTATAAACTTTATAAACAGAGTTCGTACGATGGCTTCAGCAGTTGCAAAGCTTTACGTAGAGCAACGCGAGAAGTTAGGATTCCCTCTTTGCAAGTAAAGGCACTAGGGTACTAAGAATATAGGTCGGGTTTCAACCCGACAAAAACTTTATTGTCGGGTTGAAACCCGACCTATAATTACTAACCGGTATAGTAAAAACAACAAGTGATAGTTTAAAATAACTTTTCACTTTCCACTTTCCACTCAAAAAAACGAAAGGACCACGAATGACATTATTACAAAACCTGCTAAAAAGAAAAAATCCTGACGATGCAATTGCAAATGCGGCAAAGGGTGGACTTGCAAAGACTTTGACTGCTTGGGATTTGATTATTTTAGGTGTTGGTGCGATTATTGGTTCGGGGATTTTTGCTGTTGTGGGTATTGCGGCAGCCGGTTCTGCTGACGGAGCAACTCCGGGGGCTGGTCCTGCGCTAATTTTATCAATGATTGTTGCAGCTATTGCGTGTGTATTTTCAGCATTATGTTTTAGTGAATTTGCTTCTATGATTCCGGTTGCGGGCGGTGCTTATGCCTATGCGTTTGCAACACTGGGTGAATTTGCGGCTTGGATTGTCGGATGGATTTTAATGCTGGAATATGTTATAGCTTTTATTGCGGTATCTTGCGCGTGGGCAAATTATGTTGTTCAATTTTTGAAGGGGTTTGAATTTCTACCGTCATTCATTTCCAATCCGCCGATTTGGCTTGTGAGTGATTTCAGAAGTGCTGTTAATACTCTTTCTGCACAGGGAACGGATTGGCATTCGGTTATTCCTACCGTGTTTGGACTGCCGATTAGTATAAATCTTCCTGCGGTTTTGATAATTTTAGCGATAACATTAATTCTGATAAAAGGTACAAAAGATTCAAGTAAAATGGCGGCAATAATGGTTGCTTTAAAGCTTGGAGTAATCGGAATTTTTATATTGACGGGCTTGTTTTATATACAGCCTTCTAACTGGACTCCTTTTGCGCCAAACGGGGCAAGCGGTGTATTTATGGGTGCATTTATAATCTTTTTTGCATACATCGGATTTGATGCACTTTCAACTGCGGCAGAAGAATGTAAGAATCCTCAAAAGGATTTGCCGATAGGGATTATCGGTTCTCTGGTTGTAACAACAATTGTTTACACTCTTGTGGCACTTGTGCTTACAGGTATTTATAAAACACAGGGTTCTGTTGATGCAGGATTCTTGAGTGCGCCTATGGCATTTTCAATTACAAATGTTACGACAGGATGGGTTGCAAGAGCGATACCGGGATTCATTTCAATTGGTGTAATTGCAGGTATGACATCCGTTCTTTTGGTTATGGAAATGGCAGCGACAAGAATTCTTTATGCAATGAGTCGTGACCACTTTTTACCGAAAGCGTTCCAAAAATTACATCCCAAATTCAATACTCCGCACATTTTAACGTGGACGGTTTGTATAATTTCAATATTCGGAACTTTGACGTTGAACTTGGATTCTGCGGCAGCTTTATGCAACTTCGGAACGTTCACATCATTTATAATAGTTTGTGTTGCTATATTAATTTTGAGAAAAATCGACCCTGAAAGACCTCGCCCATTCAAAGTCCCTCTTTGTCCTTGGACACCTATTGCGGGAATTCTTTGCTGTGGCGGATTGATGGTATTTTCTATGGTAACTGCAAGCGGCAGCTCCGCAACACTTTCAACAGAATTATTTATAGCGTGGATTATAATGGGTGCATTGATTTATGCATCATACGGATACAGAAAAAACAGAATAGCGGAAAAAGAAATAGCAAATGAATCAGATAATTAAAAACTTATTAAAATGTAAAAGTCCTCAGGAATTGATTGAGGAAGGCGAAAAGTCGGAATTAAAGAAAACGCTCAATGCATTCGATTTAATTATATTGGGTATAGGTGCGGTTGTAGGAACAGGCATTTTTACTATTATAGGAAGCGCGATTGTAGGCTCATCAGACGGAGCAGGTGCAGGTACGGCAGTTGTAATATCAATGCTTTTGGCGGCAATTGCGAGTGTGTTTTCAGCGTTATCATATTCTGAAATCGCTTCTATGATTCCTGTTGCGGGAAGTGCTTATACATATACCTATGCAACAATGGGCGAATTTATGGCTTGGATGGTTGGCTGGATTCTTATGCTTGAATACGCAATCGGAAATATTACTGTTGCGAGTGCATGGACAGGGTATTTTGTTCAGTTTTTGAAAGGATTTAAACACATTCTTCCCGCATTTGTCGTTAATTGTCCCCTTTGGCTCAGAAATGATTACAGAACGATGTATGAAATTTGTAATAAATACGGCTGGGATGTTCATGATAAAATGCCGTTTTTGAATTTGCCGTTTGGATTGGAGATTCCGATAGCAATTAATATTCCTGCAATAGCAATTGTATTTATTCTTACTTTACTCTTGATTAAAGGAGTAAAAGAATCTACAAAAGTTGCAACAATAATGGTTGGCGTAAATATGTTCATTATTGTTTCGTTTATCTTGGTAGGTTCTTTTTACGTAAAACCTGAACATTGGGGGGTAAATTTAGCAACATTTGCACCAAACGGTATAGAAGGAATTTTTTCCGGTGCGTTTATAATATTCTTTGCATATATTGGGTTTGATGCTGTTTCAACAGCAGCAGAGGAAACAAAAAATCCTCAAAGAGATTTGCCGATTGCGATTATGGGAACACTTTTGATTTGTACCGTTTTGTATGTATGTGCAGCACTTGTTCTGACAGGAATTGTTCCTTTTAACGCAATTGATACACAAGCCCCGCTTGCACATGCAATGAGATTTATCGGAATGAACTGGTATGCCGGATTGTTATCTGTGGGTGCATTGTGCGCATTAACTTCAGTTCTTTTGATTTATCAGCTTGGAACGACAAGAATTTTGTGGGCAATGAGCAGGGACAATTTTCTCCCTAAATCTTTAAATGCAGTTCATAAAAAATACAAAACGCCTCACGTTATGACTTGGATTTCAGGTCTTGTTGTTATAATTTGTGCGTTGTTTATGGACTTGAATTTATCGGCAGAACTTTGTAATTTTGGTACATTTACATCATTTATTATAATTTGTATTGCGGTTTTGATTTTGAGAAAAACAGAACCGAATAGACATCGTCCTTTCAAGGTTCCTTTCTGTCCTTGGTTCCCGATTCTGGGAATATTGACTTGCCTTGCTTTGATGTATTGTAAATTCTCAGCAAAAGCTACATCGGCATTTTATTTCTTAATATGGCTTTTGATAGGTGTGGTAATTTATGCCGCATACAGTTACAAATCTAAACGTCAGGAAGAAAATGGTTAATTGGTATCAATAATTATCCCTTCTTCCACTGAATATCGATTCGTGCTATAATTAACCTATGAAGCGATTTTTTAAGAAAATATTTTCATTATTATTGCTGGTTTGTGCAGTATATTTGATTTATTACTTCTGTCATCCGTGGATAGAGAGACAGGTTTTAAAAGTTAAGGGTATTTATTATATTCATAAAGGTGATCAGGCTTATTCTCAGGATAATATGGCTAAAACTCTGGAATTTTATAACAGAGGTTTGAATCTTTTCCCCGGACATTATGAGGCTTGGTTCAATTTAGGCAATATTTATGCTGTGTATGAGGATTATTATTCAGCGGTTGATGCTTATACAAATGCAATAAAATATAATCCGAAATTTGTTATGGCAAGAATGAACCTCGGAATTGTTTACTCAGAGGATTTGGGATTTTTTGATGAAGCAATAGAACAATTTGATACAATTACGGAAATCAAATTGTTTAAGCTCTGGATTCCTTTTGTATACAGTAATGTTAAGAGTATAAGAGCTAACAGAGGGATTGCTTATTTCAATAAGGGTGTAGCTTATAAACAAAAAGCAATGTACCTGCCTTATGAAAAAAAATATCTTGCATATCAGTATTTGGGTGAAGCGATAGAGGCATATACTAATGCATTAAAGATTCTAAAAAAGAACTATGATATATTGTACAACAGAGCTGTAGCGCATCATTTGAGAGGAGAGTATTCGGAAGCCGGACTTGATTATTGTAAAGCAATAGAGTTGGAGCCGATGAAATTTGAGGCGCATTACAATTTGGCAGTGCTTTTAAGACACACCCACCATTATCGTGAATCTATAAGCGAACTTGAGAAAGCTGCTTTATTAATTACGGAATCTAAAGATTCAAGCGAATTACAGACGGCATATATATTTAATCTTCTTAATGAAGTTTCCAGGAAATTTATGACAAGTGACGACTACGGAACACAAAAACTTACTGATGAACCGAAAAACGGTCTGAGCTATACGTATATTAATGGGAAAATTGTAGCGGATGATGAGTTTGATAAAGCAATGGTTAAGAATTTTAAAACCTGCGCAGGATATGAGACATTTAAATATGAGAAAGATGAAGAGTTTTGATGGAAAATTTGTATTTTTTATCTAAAGTATCTGATATATTAAATAAAGAAATAGATGCTAAGGATTTAAGTGTAAAACTGAAATCGCTTTTGGATGAGTCTGTAAAAGAACTTAATATTTATATTTTTGATAATGTGACATCTACAATAAGAGATTGTGTTGATAATTGGCGAATTTTGGAAGAGGATTCGGAAATTTACAGTTTGTTTGAACAAATAAAAGGGCATGATTTTGTAATAAATTCAAAAGCGTACAAACTTCCTCCTTCGGTAAGCGAAATGACACTGAAAATTTCTTCTTTGTATATGCCTATTATCAGAAATGAAAAGGTTTTTGGCTTGATTGAATTAAAAATGGAAGAAAATCATTCTTCTAATATGGAATTTTTATTTTTGATGAAAATCTTTTCTTCTCAGATATCACTTAAATTACAGAATATTTTTCTTGATGAGCAGTCTAAAATAAATGTGGATTTTCATGATTCAATGAAAAATATCGCAAAAATTATTGAAACACAGTATGAGCTTAATTATATAGTGCCATTGATTGGTGAAATGCTTGACAGATTTATATCAGATCATTTGATTTATGTCTTCCTTAAAAAGAGTGAAGGGTTTAGCTTGGTTTGGCCAAAAGCTTGTAATGATGCAAGGGTGTATGAAGCACTTGAACAGCTTACTCCCGAAACTGAATACATACTAACAAACAACGATAAAATTGGCGCATTTCCGCTTGTTTCTGAGGGTGAAATTACAGGGTGTATAGTTGCAAGAAGTACGCTCGATAATCTTTCTAAGCGCGATATAAGTTATCTTGAACAGCTTACCCGTCAGTCTGCAATTACAATAAATAGAGCCAATGCATATTCTAAAATTTTGCAATACGCTACAATTGATGCACTTACGAATCTTAATAACAGACGTCAGTTCGAAATTCGTTTAAAACAAGAGATTGCAACAACTAAGCGTCAAAATAATCCGCTTTGCGCAATGATGATTGATATAGATTTCTTTAAAAAGGTTAATGATACTTACGGGCATGCAAGCGGTGATGCTGTATTAAGAGGAGTTGCACGTATTATAAAATCTGCTCTTCGTGAATCTGATATTCCTGCAAGATACGGAGGAGAAGAATTTGCAATACTTCTTCCTTATACACATATTGAAGAAGCGCAAATTGTTGGTGAACGTTTAAGAAAAGCCGTTGAATCTTCGTCGATTGCAATAGATGTTGAAGACGTTGATACTAAAGAAATTCAGGTTACAATAAGCATGGGGCTTGCAGAGTTTAATAAGACGGAAACCGGAGAAGAGTTGTTTGAAAGAGCAGACAGGGCTTTATATGAGGCAAAAACCTCCGGCAGAAATAAAGTTTGCTTGAATATAGAAAAATAGAGAATTATCCTGTCGGGGAAGAGGTTGGCGGAGATGATTCTTAAATACAAATGTGATATTCTTAATTTATGAAAAAAATTTTTAGTATAATTTTAATTTTAGTATTTGCGGGAATTGTTTTAAAATCTTGTATCAGAGCGGATATCCCTAGCGGATGTGATATAAAAAATACAAAACTCACGGATAATTCGGTTCAGTATCCTGAAGGACAAAAGAATGTAACAATTAACGGAGTAGATTATCTTCAGACTCAGGCGCCTGTCGGAAAATTTGGAGGAAAAATTGTAATTTCCACAATAGGAGAAGGACCTAAAACTCTCAATCCTTGTAGTACGAAAGATGCAACATCATCTTCTATGGCAGGACTTTTGTATGACGGACTGGTTACGACAAACCCTGTTACCGGTGAGGTTGAACCGTTACTGGCAAAATCCTTTGAAATAAACGGCAATGACTATATAATTCACTTAAGAAAAGGAATAAAATGGACTGACGGCAATCCGATTACTGCGGATGATGTTATTTATACATATAAAGAAATCGTGTTTAAAGGACTTGGAAATCCTTCGGCGATGGATGCTATGACGGTTGAGGGCAAATTGCCCGAACTTGTAAAATTGGATGATTATACCGTAAAATATACTACATATAAACCATTTGCTCCATTTTTGCGGCAGCTTTCTTATCCGATTGTTCCGAAACATTATTTCAAACCGTATTCTGACAAGGGTGCAAAGTCATTTGATACTTTTTTAAGCCCGAACACAAATCCTGAAAAAATCGTGTCATCAGGAGCTTTTAAGCTTAAAGAATACGTTGCTGCTCAAAGGGTTATTTTTGAAAGAAACCCGAATTATTATAAAATTAATCTTGAAAATAAGCAGCTTCCTTATTTAGACAGACTGGTTTATTTGATAGTTGGTGATACAAATAATGAAATTCTTAAATTTGAAGCTAAAGAAATTGATGCACTTTCTTTAAGAGGCGATAATGTTGCAAGATACAAAGAACGAGAAGATAATTCTGACTACAAAGTTTATAATCTGGGTGCTGATACAGGCACAATGTTTATTGCAATAAATTTGAACGACAGAAAGAATGCACAGGGCAAATATTATGTTGAACCGAAAAAACAGCGCTGGTTCAGGAATAAAGAGTTTAGACGTGCAATAGATTGGGCAATTGACAGAAAAAGTATGGTTCAAAATATTGCTTTTGGTGTTGCAAAACCATTGTTTACATCAGAAAGTTTAAATTCAATTTATCTTAATAAAAAAATAAAGGGGCACAATTATGACTCCAATAAAGCGCGGGAAATTCTTAAAAAAGCAGGTTTTAATAATAAAAACGGTATTTTGTACGATAATGACGGATATAAGGTTGAGTTTGATTTGTATACCAATGCCGGAAACCTTGAACGTGAATCAATCGGGGTTATGATTAAACAAGATTTGGAAGATTTAGGGATGAAGGTTAATTTTAAACCGATTGAGTTTAATTCTCTTGTTAATAAACTTACAAATACATATGACTGGGATATGGTTATAATGGGACTTACCGGTTCACCGCTTGAACCTCATGACGGTAAAAATGTTTGGACATCAACGGGCAGTTTGCATTTGTTCAACATGGGCGCGGGAGAAAATATTTATCCGTGGGAAAAAGAGTTGGATGAAATTTTTGAGCGTGGCGCTTTAAAACTCAGTTTTGAAGAAAGAAAACCGATTTATGACAGATATCAGGAAATTATTTCAGAAGAGAATCCGATAATATATCTTTATTCCCCGATTAGAATTACTGCAATTCGCAAGAAGTTTGGCAATATTTTCCCGACACCTTTGAGCGGGTTGTTGTATAATCTGGATGAAATTTATATCAAATAATAATGAATTTCTCTTGATTTTCACTGAAAAATCAGTAAAATAGTTATATGATAAAGAAGAGTTTTGTATTTATTATATTTGCCCTTCTGCTTTTACTTCCGGTAAAAGCAGATATTGCAGGCACTCCTGCCGGATTTTATGATGATATTGACCCCAATAGTGTTGAAGAAACGGACAATTCTTCCGATAGACCGGCTTTACGAGGACAACCGGCAAATAAAAATTCTGTTTATACAGAATCGGAAGATGGGGGATATATTCATTTTTCGGAAGAAAGTTTTCCTCAGACTCAAGAAACAAAACCTACAAAAGATTACGCTCAAATATATAATGATTTGGAACCGGCTGATTTTTCGTACCTGCATAATATAGACCCTGATCAATATTATGATATGAAAGACACGGCATGGTCTATATATCCTTTATTCAGGCTGAATTCGCCTATTTATTTTAAAAACATAACAATAGAGCCGGGGTATTATTTAATTACTCCAAGAGAGCATGAAGGAAAATGGTATATTTTATTTAAGCAAAATGGCATTGTAATGCATATTATTCCTGTGTATGACAGAGATTACACTCCGGAAATGTTTTATGATCAGCATATTCCGAAGCCAAAACTCACAAAGGCGCAGAAAATTCATATGGGGTTGTTGGATTTTATAGGTCATTTTAACAGTACAAAACGTAAAGAACCTGTTCAAACTTATTTGGAAGTAAACGATTTGGATAATTACTTTGTTTCAATTGTTATATATTATGGCGGTCATAAGTACTCGACGCTATTTAGGACAATAAGATTATAGTTCAATTTTTCCTTGTCTATAGATAACAATTTTTCCGTCCTTAAATCCGGCAACGGTGGACGCAAGCCCTTGTGCTTTTTCACCTTGGTTATCGACAACCAAATCAACTTTATCTCCAATGTATTCAAGAGCTTCTTCATAAGTAAGAGCGGGAGGTTCGCCGGAAATGTTTGCGCTTGTTGTAGCAAGAACGTGTCCTTCTATGTTTGCGCAAATTTCTGCAAAGATTCTGTTGTCCGGAATTCGGATTCCGACAGTTGGGAAACCTGATGTAATATAATCAGGTGTGTTTTCGGATTTTTCTAAAATCAGAGTCAAAGCACCGGGGAAATGTTTTTTTATTAAGATTTGCGCTTGCTTTTCTATAGGCTGTTTTACATAATCAAAAAGATTGTATATTTCATTGCTCATAAGTATGAGCGGTTTTTTTGCTTCACGATGCTTGATTTCATAAATCTTTTTAACGGCTTTTTCGCTGGAAGGCAAGCATCCAAGTCCCCAGACCGTATCTGTAACAAAGGCTATTACGCCGTCATTTTTAAGTATTTCGTTAATTTTGTTCAATTTTTAATTTCCCATTTTCAATTTTCCACAATTTATATTATAATACCAATGTAAAAATAAAGGAGACCAAAATGGTACAACAATTTGCAAACCAAGGACCTCAAAAAACAAGACAGGCTGTAATCCTTTTTCTGAAAGGCTCTGCAACTCCTGTTGTGATGTATTTTGAAAATCCGCAGGCGATTTATGCTGAATTTAAACAACTAATGAAAAGCCCGACACCTGTTTTAGTTGAAAAAGAACCAATGGGACCGATTAAGAAAATTTGCTTTGTTTCAACTCAGATAGCAGGACTTGTATTACAGGAAGAACCGTATGTCTAAGCACATTGTTTCAGTTGATGATATTGAACTTGAAGGCTCTATTGACTATGAATTTGATGGTGAAATATCAGAGCTTGAAGGATGTAAAATCAAAGCGGATATTGAATTTAAGTCAATGGGAGAATTTATTTCGGCATCAGGGCACGTTGAAGGTAAAATTACGCTCGAGTGTGACAGGTGCTTGAATAAATTTGAGCATAATTTAGATTTTGATATTGATGAAACATTTGCAAAAAAATCTTTGTATGACGAATACGGACAAGAGCTGGAACTCTCTTCGGGACAGTTTGTTACGGATTTGAACGGTGAAGATGAAATTGATGTTTATGACTTATTGTATCAATCTGTAATATTAAACTTACCAAATAAAAAAGTTTGTGGTATAAATTGTAATGAGGGATTATTTGTGTCTGAAGAAGAATACAAAATTCCCGACGAAAGAATGAGTGTTTTTAAGAACATTAAGGTTGATAAAAAGTAATTAACCCGAAATATATATAGTAAAAGAAAAGGATGGAAAAATGGCAGTACCAAAGAAAAGAACAGGGCATAGCGCTCAAGGAAAAAGAAGATCAAACTGGAAAGCAACAAAACCGACTTTGACAAAATGTCCAAATTGCGGTCAAGCAGTTTTAGCACACACTGTTTGCACAGCATGCGGAACATACAAAGGCAAAGCTGTTTCTAAAAAAGGTGTAGTTGAAACTCCTGTTGAAGAAGTAAAAGAAGTTAAAGAAGAAAAAAAGGCTAAAAAATCAACAAAGAAAGCTAAAGCAGAAGAAGCTCCTAAAGCTGAAGAAACAAAAGTTGAAGAAACTGAAGAAAAAGCTGAAGAAGTAAAAGAAGAAGCAACAGAAGATAAAGCAGAATAATTATATAAGTGTAATGTGACTAAGTGACGAGGTGACTAAGTAAATCTACAATTATTAATAATTCACCGGAGGTTCGTCTTTTAAATCACTTAGTCACTTAATCACTTGATTACTTGGTCACTAAGAAAGAGGGATAAATGACAAGAATAGCAGTAGATGCAATGGGAGGAGATCACGCACCTTTTGAGATTGTTGCCGGTGCGGTATGGGCAGCAGCTGAATACGGTGTGGCATTAGAATTGGTCGGGAAACAAGATCAGATTGAAGAATGCTTAGATAAAATTCAGCGTGAAGGTTTTATGTCGCCTTGCGGTAAAATCGGTAAGAATAAGCGTATAAGAATTGATGTAAAATCTCTTGATATTAAAATTACTCACGCATCAGAAATTATTGAGATGGGTGAAGCCCCCGGACAGGCTATTCGTAAAAAGAAAAATTCTTCTATTGTTTTAACTGTAAATTCTGTTGCGACGGGCAGTTCGGAGGCTCTTGTTGCAGCAGGTTCAACCGGCGCGGCTATGGCAGCAAGCTTGTTTGGGTTAGGCAGAATTCCAGGAATCGACAGACCTGCAATTGCGGTTACGCTTCCTACTATGAAAAAACCTGTTGTTGTAATTGACGGCGGTGCAAACTCAAATTGCACTCCGGAAATGCTCAGACAATTTGCAATTATGGGAAGAATTTTTGCAAAGAACGTTTTGGATATTGATAATCCGAAAACAGGTGTTGTAAATATCGGTGAAGAAGCCGGAAAAGGTAATGAACTTGCTCAAAGCGTTTATAATATGCTTGAAGAGGAAAAAGAAAAATTTAATTTTATCGGAAATATTGAAGGTAGAGAATTATTTCTTAATCACTGCGATATAGTTGTATGTGACGGCTTTGTCGGAAATGTAGTATTGAAGGTTACGGAAGGTACCGCTTCAATGCTGTTTAAGATGATTAAGAATGAATTTAAGTCCGATTTCTTGGGTATGATTATAGGTATGTTCGCAAAACCGTTCCTCAGAAGAATTTATGAAAAGATTAATTATGAAGAATTTGGAGGCATGCTTCTTTTGGGTGTTAAGGGAATAACGGTTATTTCTCACGGCAGAAGTAAAGCTTATGCAATTAAAAATGCCGTAAGAGTAGCAAAAGAGGCTGTTGAAACTCAAGTTAACCAAAAGATTGCCGAAAGCATAGAAGGATAAATTATATAAGTAAAAATAATTGTAATATAACAATATAAAAGAAAAAGTCGGTTTATTTCCGACTTTTTCTTTATGGTATAATTTTAAATACAAGAGGAGTATGAATAAGGTATGGCTGAGAATATGATACCGTTGAAGATTGCAGGGATAGGATATTGTGTTCCCGAGACGGTTGTTACGAATGAAGATTTAACAAAATTGTATGAAACGTCGGATGAGTGGATTTATACAAGAACCGGTATAAAAGAAAGAAGAGTTGTTTCAGGTAATGAAACAGCTGTGGATTTGGGTTTGAAAGCTGCACAAAATGCGATTGAAAAATCAGGGATTGATGTTAATGATATAGATTGTATAATTTCTGCAGCGTCCGTTCCACCACAATTGTACCCGACACTGGCTTGTACTTTGCAGGCAAAGCTGGGTATTACAAAAACGATTCCCGCATTCGATATGACTGCAGCTTGCACCGGTCTTATATATGCTCTGCAGGTTGCAAGAGGGTTTATCGGAGCAGGAATATATAAGAACATTCTTATTGTTGCGGCTGATAATAATACAAAAATTACAAACTGGGAAGACAGAGGAACTTCAATATTATTTGGTGACGGAGCCGGTGCAATGGTTGTAACACCTTCTGATGACGGAATTGATGATATTTTATCAATAAAAATAAGTGCAGACGGTTCAATCGGGCAGATGATACAGACAAATATGCCGTCACAGTGCTGTCCGCTTGTGAAGCAGGCTGATGAAGTCGGAACCGGCAAAATCATTATGAACGGTAAGGATGTTTATAAATTTGCTGTAACAACGGTACCAAAATACGTTGAAGAATGTATTGAAGCATCCGGAAAAACAGCGGAAGAAATAGATTATCTTATTCCGCATCAGGCGAATCAAAGAATAATAGAAGCTATTCAAAACAGGCTTAAATACACAGATGATAAAGTTATTTCAAATATTAAATATTATGGAAATACTTCTGCAGCGTCTATTCCGATTGCGTTAGTAGAGGGAGTTGAACAAGGTAAAATTAAACTGGGTTCAACCGCTGTTCTTTGTGGATTTGGTGCCGGCATGACCTGGGGCGGTGCTGTTGTAAGGTTAAGAGAAGGAATTTGTTAATAAGGAGAATATAATATGAAAAAAGTTGCATTTTTATTTCCCGGGCAGGGTTCACAGGCTGTCGGAATGGGAAAAGATGTTTATGAAAATTATAAAGATGCTAAAAACGTTTATGATACAGCAGACGAAGTTTTGGGTAAAAGTGTAACAACGCTTTGTTTTGAAGGACCGGAAGAAAATTTGAAACAAACGGTTAATACTCAGCCTTGTATCGTAACAACTTCAATAGCTTTGATGGAAGCTTTACGTTCGGAATTGAATATCGTACCGGATTATACGGCAGGACACAGTTTGGGTGAATACTGCGCAATGTTTACTGCGGGGGTTATGAGTTTGGAGACAACTTTTAAACTTATTCAAAAGCGTGCGGATCTTATGGGACAAACCAAGGGCGGAAGCATGGCTGCTGTTTTGAATGCAAGTGAAGATGTTTTGAAGGCTGGTCTGGAAGAAGGCAGAAAAGTAGGTTATGTAGATGTAGCAAACTACAATTCTCCGGCTCAGGTGGTTATTACGGGTGATAGCGATGCTGTAAAGGCAGCGGGAGATTATATTTTGGCAAACGGTGCGAGAAGAGTAGTTCCGTTGGCTGTTTCAGGTGCTTTTCATTCAAAATTTATGCAGGAAGCGGGAGCTGTTTTTGCTGAATTTATAGAAGATGCTGAACTCAATGATTCTGCGATACCTGTTATTACAAACGTAGATGCTGAACTTACAACAAGTGCGGAAGATTTTAGGGCAAAAATGCCAAAACAGATTTATTCTTCGGTACATTGGACACAAACTATCCAGAAAATGGTTGAGGAAGGTGTTGATACGTTTATTGAAATCGGACCGGGGAAAGTTCTTGCAGGTTTGAATAAAAAGATTGCTCCGGAAGCTAATGTTTATAATGTTTTTGACAAAGCATCTCTTGATGCTACTGTAGCCTCATTAAAGGAACAAATGGCAGGGGTTTGAATTTTGTGAAAAAGTATTTTTTACCAGCATTGCTAATACTTTCGACAACTGCAGTATTTGCCTTTGGCGGAACGGGGTATAATAAATACCGCAAATATTATATTCCGCCGGAGTTTGACCATGTATTTATTCAAAATTTAGAAGACTGCAAGGCTTCCGAGTTTGTTGATTGGTACGGAACACATAAATATATAATTTTAGGACGGGATGACAGACGCAAAGCTTGCCATTATAAATCACAATACAATCCTTGGTTAAAGATTAACAAAAATGAATGGCAGGATTGGAAAGAATGTTATTTTAACGATACTCAGATTAGGGAACTTACAACAGCATTAAGAGAAGAAGGTCAAGTAAGGGACAAAATTGTAAGCACCTATAATGTAGGGGCTTACAAAGTTACTGCAACTAAAGTTGAGTATCTTTTAACTTCTTACGAATATTATGGGGCATGTAAATTAATTAAAAAGAAAAAATAGGTTTTGCATCAAAAAATATATTTTGATGTATTTGATTTTCTTATTTTTATTTAATTTATATATTAATTTAATCTTTGTACTTTTCTTTTTCTCTATTTGCGAGGTAGAGAAAAAGAAAAGTACCAAAAGAAAAAGAGAACACGCAATTGTTTTCTACGTCCTAACGGACGTATGTTTAAATTAATGTTGCAGACAGAACCCTGTCTGCACTCTTTGCTTCGACTTTTAATATGCAAGAAAAGATTCGGCTCTGCCGAAAACATCAATTTAATTAGAATGCCCGAAGGGCATCATGGTTATCAATTTAATCCGGTGCTTTCTCTTCTTCTTTTGCTTCGTTTTCTTCTTCTCTTTACCTCCGAAATAAAGAGAAGAAGAAAATGAAGGCTACCAAAAATAAGTTCTTCAAAAACAAAATTTTAAAATACATCAAAATATATTTTTTGATGTATTGCGAGCAAAAAATCTTTTTATGTTATAATTTTTCAGTGGGATAGAAAATATGTAGGGTGCAATTTTTGCACTACTAAGAATAAGTATAATGTAGGTTGGGCATAACTGCTCGACAGAAATAAGGAGAAAGATTAATGAGTGAAAGAAAAATTGCTTTAATTACAGGCGGTTCCCGTGGTATCGGTTTTAGCTGTGCAAAAGAACTTGCTTCTGCAGGATGTGATATCATAATCAATGATATTTGTGACGCTGAAAAAGTACAACCGGCTATAGATGAAATTAAAGCTCTCGGAGTAAATGCATGGTTCTACCAATTTGACGTATCAAACGATGTTCAGGTTCAGGAAGCTGTTGAAAAAATGATAGCAGAACATGGCAAGATTGATATTCTTTTGAATAACGCAGGTATTACAAAAGACGGTTTGTTTGTAAGAATGGATGCTGAACAATGGGAAAGAGTTATTAAGATTAACCTTGGAAGTGCATACTATGTAACACATGCAGTTATCAAACATATGATGAAGGCTCGTCAGGGTTCAATTATTAATATGTCATCAGTTGTAGGTCTTCACGGAAATGCAGGCCAAGCAAACTATTCAGCATCAAAAGCAGGTTTGATTGGTTTGACTAAAACTCTTGCAAAAGAATTCGGTTCAAGAAACATCAGAGTGAATGCAGTTTGTCCGGGATTTATTCAAACAGCTATGACAGCTGATTTGGGTAATACTGATGAATATATGAAACTTATTCCGATGAGAAGACTCGGAACTCCTGAGGATATCGCAAAAGTTGTTAAGTTCTTAGCTTTAGATACAGACTATGTAACAGGTCAAGCAATCGAAGTTTCCGGCGGTTTGATTATATAGTTGTGAAGTTGATAATAATATAAGTTAAAGTTCTGTAACAATTTCTTAACTTTATTGCAATATTATCTTTAACAGGTATAATTTAAAATGAAAAGTGTATAACACAATAATAAGAGGATAGAAAACATGAGTACATTAGAAAAAGTAAAAAAAGTTGTAGTAGATCAATTAAGCTGCGATGAAGCATTAGTTACTCCGGAAGCTAGCTTTACTGCTGACTTAGGTGCTGATTCTTTAGATACAGTTGAATTAGTAATGGCTTTTGAAGAAGAATTCGGTTGCGAAATTCCTGATGAAGAAGCTGAAAAAATTCAAACAGTTCAAGATGCAGTTAACTACATCGAAGCTCACTCATAATTGATTTTACGAGCATAATAGTTTATTAGAGCGGGTGGAGGTTGTCTTTGCCCGCTCTTTAATTATTTTAAATGAGGAAATATAAATGACAGAAAAAAGAAGAGTAGTAATTACAGGCTTAGGCGCTGTTACACCATGCGGAATCGGCATGGATAAGTTTTGGGAAGCTATGAAAACCGGAAAAAGCGGTATATCCACTTTCGAAAATATTTCAACTGAAGGACATACCGTTACTATTGCGGGAGAAATTAAAGCAAAAGATTTTAATCCGGAAGATTATTTGGATGCAAAAGAAGCAAAAAGAATGGACAGATTTACTCAGTTTGCAATGGTTGCAGCAGATGAAGCTATTGCTGATGCCGGAATTGATGATGCTGATATTGACCCGTATAGAATCGGTGTTATTGTAAGTTCTGCAGCCGGCGGTTTTAAGACTTTTGAACAAAATCATTTAAAAATGATGAATTATGGTCCTACTAAAGGCTCACCGTTTACGGTTCCGATGCTTATTGTGGACATTGCTTCAGGCAGAGTATCTATTAAACATGGTTATAAAGGTTTAAATAAGTGCGTAGCTTCAGCATGCGCAACCGGTACACATTCAATCGGTGATGCGTTCAGAAGTATTCAATGGGGCGATGCGGATGTTGTAGTAGCAGGCGGATGTGAAGCTACAATTACAACTCTCGGTGTCGGTGCGTTCACTGCTTGCAGAGCTTTATCAAAGAGAAATGATGAACCTCAAAAAGCTTCAAGACCTTATGATAAAGACAGAGACGGATTTGTTATGGGCGAAGGTGCAGGCGTTCTTGTTTTAGAAGAATATGAACACGCTAAAAAACGTGGTGCGCATATTTATGCAGAGATTGTTGGCTACGGTCAAACTGCTGATGCTCACGACATTGTAGCTCCGGATCCGGAAGGTAAGGGTGCATTAAAATCTATGGAATTTGCGCTTAAGGATGCTGGCTTGAAACCGGAAGATATTGATTATATTAATCCGCACGGTACAAGTACAGGCTTGGGCGATATTGCAGAATCTCAGGCGATTGCAAAAATCTTTGGCGACAAAGAACAAAATCCTAATTTACTTGTAAGCTCTACAAAGAGTATGCATGGTCATATGCTTGGTGCAACAGGTGCTATAGAAGCTATTGTTTGTACAAAGGTTATACAGGAAGGTATTGTTCCTCCTACTATTAACCTTGATAATCAAGATGAACATGTTGCAAACTTGGATTATGTTCCGCATAAAGCCAGAGAAAAGAAAGTACATGCAGCGCTTTCAAACTCATTTGGATTTGGCGGTCACAATTGTACTTTGGTATTTAAAGAAGTATAGTATTTTTTAATAATAATTAAGCGGGCAGAAGTTTTACTTCTGCCCGCTTTAATACACACACATTTAGCTATATATGTTTAAATTTTTAAATATTTTTTTGCGGCCTTAATCAGTTTGCTGTATTCATCCAGAGATTTTGGCATTTCTTTGTTTAGTTTTTCTGCCATTTGCTCGCATTCAAGAGATGTAAATTTAAGTTTTTTTGCTTTTTTTACGGTCGTATGCTCGCAGTATGATACGTTTTCTTCAAAAAATTTTTCGGCTTCTGTTTTGCTGATTTCTTTAGTTTTATCGGAAACTATTTTGTCTATTTCTTCGTTCGTTTCTTCCAAAAACGGATGATAACGTAATTCGTAGTAGTCTGAAACAAGATTGTCTGACTCGGTGTTTTTTATAAATTTACGTTCTCCCCAAACCCCTTTGAAATTTGGTTTTAAGTTGTTTTTATTATATGAAAAATTAATTGGACTAATTTTCATATTGCCTCCATACATATATACCTGATATCATTTAATGTATCATAAAATATATCAAAAATAAAACATTTTAATTTATATCAGGATGTAAAACTTTTTTTATAATATTTAAGAAATTTTGAGGATATTTACGAAGTTCTTCTTTTGGGTTTTTAACCAGTATACAATTGTCAAGCGAATTGCAAATTACCTGAGTAAAGGCTTCTGCAAAAACTTCGTGGTATTGATTTTTATTTTCTGAGGCATATGAACCCAGAGTATTTTTAATTATTGTATTTTCTTTTTCGTTAAAAGTTTTTTTCTGTAATTCAGGCAGAAGTTTCGGATTTATTTTAGAAATGTATTCAAGATAAATTGCGTGAAGCATTTCGTGAATTGTTTCCGCGAGGAAGTGTCCGGAGCTTCTTTTCCCTTTTCTTGCATCTGTTTCGATGATGGAATTCATTTCTTCAAGTGAATTAACTTTTTCATAAAAAATTGAACCTTTTTCATAAGGTTGATGATTTTTTAGTACAAATTGTTTTTCCTGAATGCAAAAATTATGCAAATTTTTATCTGTTATTAATTCTTTTTGTTCGTAAGTTTTAATAGACGGACAAAAGAGATTGAAACCGTTGTATTTTGTTTTAAAACTATCCAGAACGGTTATGCCTAAAAGTACAGCGAGTGCATTTGGTTTGTTATTTTCAAAATCAGAAAAAATTTTTTTATTTTGAAACAAATAATATTGAATCGCGTTCGTATTTAATCCGCGTTCCGCTTTTAGTATTTTTGGTGTTAATCCGGATTTGAATGTTTGGTTTGTTGATTGGATTTTCATATACACATTCCTTATGAATTATTTTATCTGAAAAACTGAACAAAAGATTTGTTTGTAAATTTTTGTAACAATATTTATTTTTGCCGTTACTAAATCCTTAAAATGTGGAACATGCATAATAAGTGACCATGGAACGGTTAATGGAATTATGCAAAAAATAAGAAGGCAAAATTTAATATATAACCCTGCAAACCCCGCAGTGGACTCATCTTCCCTTCTCCTAGGGGGAAGGCAGAAAATCAATTTGAGCCCTTTGGCGAAAATTAGATTTTCGGCTGGGGGCTGGGCAAGTTTTGGTGCAAATAAATGCACCCTCACCCTCTACTTGAGACTCTGCCGAAAAAAACGATTGAGTATCGTTTTTTGAGAGGTCAGGCGAAATCTTCGATTTCGGGGTGGGGTTTTTATCCTTTAAAGTACCTTCAATTAAAAATGTTAAAATATGTAATTATTTTTTTTAAATAAATTGCAAAATTTGTTTGTAAGTGTATAATATTCCTATATTTAAACAGGGGGTTATTATGATTCAAAGAATTACAGGTGCAGTTGTCCCAAAATTAGCAAATCCGGCTAAGTCAGCTGCAAAAAAAACAGCGGCTTCAATAGCCGGTGTAACAGGCTTAGCAGTTCTATCAGGTGCGTCAGGCGGTTCTGCTGACCAATTTGCAAGTGTTCCGCCAATCGGGGTTGAAATTCATCACACTCCAAATGTAGTGGATGATGGTCTTATCGAAGCATTGAAATATGACCTTACTCAAACTTTTGATATTATGGGGATTCCGGATACGGTTGAAGCCGTAAAAGAAGTTGCGGCAGAACGGTTGGAGCGTATCAAAGATGGTATTGCAGCCTGGGGTGACCAAGTTGTAGATGCCGTTTCTGATGTTTTGTAATTTATAAAGGTTATTAAATAAGAGGTGCAAGTAAAGTTTGTACCTCTTATTTTTATTTTATATACTTTTTACGAATTCTATCTGTTTTTTAAAAGCATTGATTGATTTTTCGCTTACATTCGGGATTATATTCTGAATGATATTTTTAAGAGAATTATATGTATAAATCCCGCCAATCTGAAGTAATTTTATTCGTTCTAAAATATCCTCAATTTTAATTTTTGCAAGATGATCCGCTTCTACATATCGTTTTATCATTTCAGAAGTATTTTCTGTATTAACAGGCGGAATTGCAATCGGTTCAAACCTGCCTGTTCTTAGAAGTATATCATCTATTGCCTCAGGATTATTGCATGTTGCAATAACGGTTGCATGAAACTGTTCAGAAACATTGTCCATAAAGCTTTTCATCGGTCCGGTAAGTTTTGATTCCGCAGGAACAAAATATTCAAAATCTTTTATGTGAATAACGGTTCTTTTTCCTGTTTTTTCAAAAGTTTTTTGAGCATTTTTTGCCAAATCCCTTAATTTTGCAATTTGTTGTGCTTCATTACCGGTTGTATTTAATTCAATATACTCAGTGTCATACTGTTTGGCAATTCTGAATGCAAACATATCATTAAGTTCTGAATCCGGTCCGAAAAGCAAAATTCCGTTCGGTACAAAAGTTTTGTCTCCGTATCTTTCCAGAATTACAGCTTCTCCAAAAAGTTTTTTAATTTCTTCTTTTTCTTGTTTATATCCGGATATTGTACCAAATCCTTCAGGTGCAGGACAATTTATTTTGCGTTTTACAATGTTCGGAACTTTTATTGAAGCATTTTGTTTGTTTTTAAGATCATTAATTTTTAATTCTTGAGAATTTCTCAGTTGTTGAATTTTTGTTTTTGTATCCTGTTCAACATTTTGTTCATATGGTTTTAGAGAATTTACAATTTCAGTATTTTTCTTTTGAATATTTTGTTTTGTCAAATTTTGTTCATTGATTGTATTCAGATAATCCTGATTAGATTTTTTAATGCTTTCGTTTGTGGAATTTAGGCTTTCAATAACTGTTTTTAGTTGTTTTATTGTATCTTTTTTTTGTTGTTGTATTCTTTTTAAATTTTCAAGTGATGCGTTTTTTGATTTCAATACTGAGGAATGGTAATTGACAAGGTCATTCAGAGAATCTTTTGCGCCGTCTCGTTCGATTTTTTTACGTGCAATATTTTTTTCTATATCTCTGATTTCTTCTTTCATATTTTTTTCAACGATTTCTTTTGCCTCGTCTTCCCCGTACAGCCACCACGACAAACGGTTATATTCACCGCGCAGGAGTTGTACCCTGTCTTCATATTCGCCTTTGAATGCGGGTTTTATATAAGTTGGTGAATGAAATGAATTTATTTTTTGAATAATCATTTTTATTTCCTCAATCCGTTCAGCAAGTTTATACCGGCTGATTTTTTGCCGTTAAGGCTTTTTATTATACTTTGTAAACCGAAATTTTTGTGTTCCAGAAATTTTTCGGTTATTTTAAATGTTTCATTAAATGTAAATGTATTAGCATTCTTTGTAAATCTGGTCAAAGCAATGATTGTATTGTGGTACGTTTTTGCACCGTTTTCTAAAATTGCATCCAAAAATTTCTTATCTGCTTCCGAAACCGAATCAACAGTCTCAAAATGTTCTACCATTGTAAAAGAATGACTTCCGTTTTTTTCGTACTCTTTATTTGCAAGAAAAGATAATTCTTTCAGAATTTGTACAAATTCATCTTTATATTTGCCTGCGTTTATAAATGCATAATTAGAGTCTGTTACGGTAGATAGCCAATTTAGAATAGTTTTTGCGGAATCTTCATTTAGACCTGTTATTTCCACACTTGACGGCATTTCTGTGGATTCACCTTCCAAAAGAGAAATGGCAGGATTTATTATTTTTTTAATAAATTGTGCTTTAATACCATTTATGGCAATTTGTGACTCTTTAGCATATTTTTCTTGTAGTTCTGCTCCGACTAATGCAAGCTTTTTGGACGCGTTTTTATTTATTTTATCTTTTTTTTCTGAAATTTCCGAAATGATTTTTTGCTGATTTTTGTGTAATTTTTCAATTTCTGCATTATTTTCTTTAATATTTTTGGTATATCGTTCGCCTAAAGAGCGTTCAGAATTAATTTTGGCTTCTGTGTTTTTAACTTTTTCTCGCAGTTCGGAAATTCTTCTGTTTGTGTCGTCAATTTGTTTTTTTACGTTGGAAATAGAGTTATTAACAGAAGATTCTTTTTGGGAAAAGGTTTCATTTTCCTGAATTTTTTCTTTTTCAATACGTACTCTATCAGATTCCAGATAAGAAAATTCTGATTTTTTTGAATATTTTTCATCGTTTAAATAATGTCCGAATGTTAAATTTTTAGGTCTGATATTCGGTACTGTAATTATATTGCAGATTTTCATATTGCACCTTTTTATTATGTATGTTTTATGAATTCCATTTGTTTTTTAAACAGTTCCATAGTTTCTTTTTTGATATCCGGATTTGTATTTTTGATGGCTTTCATAAAATCTTTGTGCGTCATAGTTTTAAGATTGTATTTCTTCGCAAATGCAGATGCAATATTTGCAAGTTTTGCGTTGCTGTATGCTATTGTTGGATAGTTTATGGTAACTTCTTCCGCTAATTTTTCAAAGTTTACTGTATTATCTGCAAAAACTTGTCCGTGGTATTTAAGAACAGCAAGAGCATTTTGCTTGTCTGCCGGTGCTAATCCTACTTTTACGGCAAAACGTCCTGATCTCAAAAGGATATCGTCAAGTTTCTCAGGATAATTTGTTGTTGCAAACAGGGTGCAGTGATATTTTTCAGAAGCATCATCCATAAAGGTTTTTAGAGGCCCGACAAGCCTTGAACCTTTTGGTGCATAATCGTCAAATTCGTCAATTTGTATAATTGTTCTAATGCCTGTTTTCTCAAAATTTTCTTGAGCTTTATTTGCTATTGCTCTTAAATTTTTAAGGTTTTCAACAGGGTCAAGTGTGTCTTCTATTTTTACGATATTACAGTCAAGCTGTTGTGCAAATGATTCTGCAAACAAGGTCTTGCCATTTCCTTTCGGTCCGAAGAATAGTATTCCGTTTGGCACATCGGCTTTTTGTCCGTCTCTTTCAAGAGCAATCGGACTTCCTACCATTTCCATCAAAATGTTCTTTTCTTTAGTATATCCGCCGATTCTTCCGAAACCTTTATTCTTTGAAACAGTATTCATTTTTTGGAAAATTTCTTTTATGTTTTGGACTTTTTCAGTTTCCTGAAGGTTTGCTTTTATTTGGCTTTCGTACAATTCTTTCATTCTCAATAATTCTTGTTCAAAACGTTTTTCCATTTCGCTGTCACGTTTTGTACGAGCTTCTTCCATTTTTTTTATTAACTCTTCAGTTTCTTTGTCCCGCTTTGCTTGAAGTTCTTTTTGGTCGCTTAACAATTTTTGGTAGCCGATTAACTGAGTTTTAAGGTTTTTTGCAGCTTCTGCCTGTGCTTCTAAGGCTTTATTTTGGATAGTTATGGTTTCATTATGAGAATTTTTAAATTGAACAATCAATTCGTCGGTTCTTCTTTGCTGAGCTTCAAGCTTTGTTGCATAGTCCTGCAAATCTTTCATTCTTGCTTCGTTTACTCTGTTTATGGTTTCTGCTTCAATTCTTTTGAGTTCATTTTCGTGATTGCGTTTGTCAATTTTAATTTTTGCGTTATTACGTTCTTTTTCTTCGGCACCGCCAAGGTTCCATTCAAACCAGTTGTAGTATTCACGCTGTTTTTCGACTTCGCGTTCCACTTCTTCTTCATAAACGGAACTTTTGAATGTCATTTGATTTGTTACATTTAAGTTTCTCTGTCTAAGATTATTTGTTCTCAAAACAGCCGGTCTGACGGCGATTGGGCTAATTCTCATCTGGTAATCCTTTCTGTTATATCTTGTAATTTTTTAAACTTTCTTTTGTTATATCGGGTTTTGAATTCTCAAATATTTCCATCAATTCTTTTTGGTTCAGCAATTGTGTATTCACGTCTGATTTTATCATGCTGTTGAGTTCTTTTATTCTGCCGCGAATCAGTGATGAAATTTTATCGTTGCTGTAAGCATTTTCTCCTGCTTTTTGAAAAATAAAATCGCTTAATTCATCATAATTTACTGAATCATCTGCAAAATGTTCTGTATAACGTTTTAATAAAGCCGGCATGTCTTCTCTGCTAATTGGCGGTATATATATCATATCTGATTTCATAATGTTCAGAATCTTTTCATTTATAGATTTTGGGTAATTGGTTGTTCCGATAATTGTTGCGTGTGATTTTTTCATCAAATTCTGTATCAAATTTTTATATGCTTCTATTATATTTTTATCATTTGTTTCAAACAGTGAATCGATTTCATCTATTCTTATAATACTTAATTTCCCCGTTTCTTTATAAATTTTTTCTGCGTCTTGGGCAGCTTGTTTAAGGGCTTTTAAATCTTCTTTCGGGTTAAGAGTTGTGTCGATTTTAATTTTATTTAATATGAATTCTTCCGAAAAAGCATTTGCAATGAAAGATTTTCCCGTTCCTTTGGGGCCGTACAGCAAAATTACATTCGGAAGCTCATCTTCTTTGCCTTCTTTTAAAGGTTCAATAAATTTATTTGTTAGTATGTTTTTTTCTTTTTTATATCCCGCAACTTTGACCATCCCAGGTAAATCATTGACTGAGTCTGCCTGATTGATTATTTGATTTTTTATAATTGCATTTTTTGCTTCCTCAGAAGTACTTTCTGTTTCTTTAACTTGTTGAGAGAGTTCTCGTATTTCATTAATAATGCTGTTATCAGAATCAGCCTGACGAATGGTATTTTCTGCTGTTAATTTTTCTTCGGCAGCAGGTTCTTTTTTTAAATTTTTTATCAAATCCTGAATTTTTTTTTCAGATTCTTCAAGTTTTTTATTTGCGTCATCAAGTAATTTTTTGTATTGTTCTTCAAGTTCATTTTTTAATTTGTTGGCGGCATCTTTTTCTGATTCCATTTTTTTTGCAGCTTTTTTCTCCAAGAAAAATCCGACTATTGCTCCGATTATTAATAATCCGCCGAAAACGTTTTTAAAAATTGCAAGATTTTTGTTTTCTGTTTTTATAGTTTGTTCAGTTTTAAAAGAGATGCTATCGGAACGCTGTATTGCAGGTTGCTGTATGGTTGGTTGTTTTGTACGATTTGTGTTTTTCGCTCCGAGTTTTACTGAGCTAATGTGATTGATGTTCATTTTATATGCCTTTCTTGAGGTTTGAATTTGGAATTTCAATGTCGGGATTTATGTCTTTTAAAATTTCGGATAAATCCTGTTCTGTTAATTTTCCGTTTTGTACAAATTTAGATTTTATGCCTTTTATAATTCCGTTTTTTACTTGAGCGTTACTAAAACCGTTTTTATCGGTTTTATCTGTAAGCTGCTGTGCAAGTTTATCATATCTTACAGAATCTCTTGCAAAATCCTGTGAATAATATTTAATAATTTCAGATAAGTCAGCTTTGTCTGCATAGGATATAAAAATCGTTTTTGTTCCGTTTGCAGGCAGCAGATTTTTATTTACATTATTCGGGAAATTTGTTGTTCCGAGAATTGTACAATGGTTGTTTCCTGATAATAAATTAACCGTTGAACTGTAGTTTTCATTCTGTTTACCGTTTAGGAAACTGTCCATTTCTTCAATTCTTATAAGGCTGTATCTGCCGGTTTCTTCAAAATGTTTTTTTGCGGATTCAATGGCTTGTTCAAGATTCTTTAAGTCTTGAGACGCATCAAGAGTTGTTTCAAGGTTGATAATGTTGCATCCTGACTCTTCTTCTATAGAGTTTGCAATTAAAGTTTTGCCGCAGCCTTTCGGCCCGTAAAACATTACAACATTCGGAGGGGTTGCTTTTTTACCTGAATGTATTTTTCTTATAGGCGCCAGTAATGAATTGTTTATTTCGGAAATAACTTCTTTGTATCCGGCTATTCTTTGCATTGGCGGAAGTTCTTTTTGTGAATTTTGGATTTTATTTATAAGTATAAGATTATTAATTTTGTTTATTTCACCGGCAAGAACTTCTTTTTTTGTTTCATATTCCTGCTTAATATCAGTTGTTATTTCTTTAATTCTTTGCATAATTAATTCTTCGTCACCAAGATTTACAAGAGACATTTTTAATTTTGCAATGTATTCGTTATATGAACTCTCCAGAGCATTTTTTTCTTTTTTTAATTCGTTTAAATCTTTTAAAATAGCAGTGTCATCATAGTTATCGTTTTTTAAAACCGTATTTATATGATTTGTACACTGTTCATTTTTTATCGTTTCAGTTTCTAATATCTTTGCAAATTCATCCTGCGCTTTTGCGTGTGCACTGTACATGCTGTTAAACCATTCGGCAAGTTTTTCTCCTTGCTTTTGGCTTTTTTCCTTTACTTTGTACTGCCATGACATAATCCTGCTCTCTTCAAGTGATTTTGCTTCTGCATATTTTTCTGCAGTGGACGGTTCATCAATCAAATCCGGATTTATGCAGCATTCTTCAAACTCGTTACGTTTTTTTATCCAGTTGTTATAATTGTACTTAAATCCTTTAATAAGCCCTGTGTGGTCAGATTTAATCCCTCTTGCGGAAAGATAAGCTCCTTTAATTCCGCCTATTGCTCCCCAGGTATATTTGACAGGAAGAAGCAAAGTGTCATAAAATCTAACGACACCTCTTGATATAGCATCTCCGAAACGGCCATGTACAACATCGTTTAACGGTTTTATTCCTTTGATTAGAAATGATAAACCATAAATGCTTTCTCCTCCTGCAAAATGTTCTGCTATATCACCGGCTCCTTCAAAAGTTTCTGCTCCGGTGGCAGCTTTCTCCAGCGCGTTTCCTGCTGCTTCTGTAATGGTTTCAACGGCAGAATCATCGGCAAGTGTTTTTTTGATAAGCGGTATCCCTAAATCTTTCGGAAAAGATGTTTTCATATAAGATACTGAATTGGACGGCTTCAAAGAAGAGATATATCTTGATAACTCTAAAGGGGTCTTATTGTATTTATAAATCCCTGAAATGTTCACGTGTACTCCTTAAAATGTTTTTTTGAAAAATAATTTTATGTTGATTGTATTGCACACATACTGTACTTATAGATATAATAGGAACACAGATAAATTTTTGTGTCAATAAATTGTGTATTTTTATTACAATTATTTAATGCTTTGTCCGTTGTAGATTTTGTAAATTAGTTTATCCAGATTAAATTGTTTGTCGAAAAGTTGTAAATATTTGTAAAATGAATTGTACGGAGAATCTTTATATGGGTTCGATGTTGTTTCAAAAGTATTGCTGTCAATATTTTTAATGAATCTTTTGCTCATATCGCAGGCAATAAGGTCTGTCGGATTTTCAGCTGCATAGTTGCATAATTGCCGGCATATTAACCGGCTGTATTTTTTATTGAAAATCAAACTCTCTTTTTTATTCGTCATTTCGGAAATTTTATCCGAAAATTTTGCAGGTCCAAATTTTGTAATAAGATTTCCTTCATGTAAAATATGGCAAAATTCATGGAAAAAAGATTCCAGAAAGTTGTCGGTTGCCGTGTGATTGTTTGAATAGTCATAATCACTAATAATATCAAGTCTTTCCCATGCAAAATCACGGTTAAAAACAATACTCATCGGAGGCAATATTGTATCTTCATTTTTATATAACCTGCAAGGTAAAAAGTTTGTAAAGCCGTATATCATATTTTCCGGCATGCCTTTAAATTTTCTTAAATCTTCTGTCATAACATTTTGGGGAAAAAACAAATTTAATTTGTACTTGTTGTTAAGCTCAGTAAAAATATCCGTAACTTTTTTTACGCACCAAGCAATTACTTTATTACCCGCAAAATCCGTATTAATGCCTTGTTCCCGAAAAAGAGCCGCTTCAATTCTTTTGCAGTCTGTTGAAGCTATTTCGGATTTTATTTTGGAGGTCATTCCTCCGCAAAAGTTTGCGTTGTGCTGTTCTGTGATGTTTAGTATTTTCATTGCCGGTTAATTAAATAATCCAATTATGTGGTCTATAAAATTCATGCCGTGTTCATGAGCTTCCGGTAAAATTTCCAAAGCAGAATCTGTGTGTTCAGCCAAATCTCCGATATCGGACAAGTGGTCACACATATCTGCTACAGTGTCGAGCGGCGGGACACTGTCTTCCGGCATGTCTTTTAATAGTCCTCTGAAACTTGGTGCGATGCCGTATACGCCGGGTTTATCAGCCTTTTTTGCAGCATCCCAGAGAGAATCTACATAACTTTGGCTTATGTGTCCGTCCATTCCGATGTCAGCAGGTTTAATACATTTTTTGATAGCAGACGGCAGACTGTTAAAGGCACTTATATTATGTTTTACTACATAAGTAGAAAGCTTTTGTTCTATTCGTTCTAGAAGAATGTCATTCAGTTTTTCTTCTGCGGTTGCGTAGTATGATTTTAAATTTGCAATTGCCGGTTTTTCGCTAAGTTTGAGTTCCTTGAGCGCATTGTTTAAACCTGATTTGTTGTTTACAAAAAATGTTGGTGATACTTTAAAAATTTTCATATTTAATACTCCTAATCTTAATTGTAATTAATGTGATACTGAAAAATTATCCTATTGTCAAGGGGGGGAAATATAAAAAAGGGTGTTAAAGGGGTAAAGGGGTAAAGGGGTAAAGGATAGGAGGATGATGGAAGATAAATAGTGTTGAAATATGTTGAGAGATTACGAATGGGAAAAGCAGGAATATTAGTTTATGATATTATATTTGTATAGAAGAGGTTCGTGATGGATAAATACAGACATAAATATAATGTAATTTTAGATAATATGGATATGAGTGAATATCGCCTAAGACCAATTGCTGCGATTATGTATTTGCAAGATGCGTTTGCAAGATTATGTGCTACAAGACGAGTTGCGGCTTATGATTTGTTTCCAGAGAATTTATATTGGGTCGTTTCAGAATTCAATATTGAATTTCCGGATAAAATGCCTTTTTGGTCAGAAGATATTGATGCGGAAATATGGATTTCCGAGCTTACAAAATTAAAGATTTATGTGGATTTCAGGTTTTATTACAAAGATAAAGTTTTTGCTCAGGGAAATAGCTGCTGGTATGTTCTGAGTCAAGAAACAAGGCGTCCGGTTAAAACAGATTTTCTTTCTGATGTGCTTGATGTTTGTAACGATTTTGTTATGGGTGAGCATAAAAAATTCAATCTGAGCGAAACAAGTGAAAAGATTTCTGAAGTAAGACACAAAAACAACCTTTCGGATATAGATTTTAACAATCATGTTAATAACAAAAGTTATATCAATGTTGCGGAGGTTTCTGTAAATATTGATTATAAAAAAACTCACAAACTTAAAATGCTCAACATTAAATTTTTGAGAGAATCTTTTCTGGATGATTTGCTGGTTTGTTCAACATATAAAACCGATTCCGAAAATATGTTTGTTCACAAAATAACAAAAGATGATGAACCTGTCTGTGAAATTCAGTCAATATGGGAACATAAAGTTATTTCCGAAGAAACAATTTTGGAGTATGACATGGATGTAAAAAACGAAAAGTAATCTGGTTTTTAATAAAATATTTCCAGTAATTTCTGTCCGAAAAGAATTATACCTATAATAACGCTGACAATGGTTGAAAACATAACCGCACCAGCGGAAATATCTTTTGCCATACCTACCATTTTGGAATATCTATTATGGTAGATTGAATCCAATGCAAATTCTATTGCTGTATTAAGCATTTCTGACACAATTACAAGCGCAATTGCAAAAAGCAGAATACAAAATTCTATAGCCGAAAATTTCAGAAATAGTGCCAAAAACAGAACCAAAGTCGCAGCCGCAACGTGAATTCGTATGTTAATCTCGCTTCTGACAGCAAGGTTAAACCCTTTTCTTGCATTTTTAAAAGTATTATTAAATCCCTGCGACTTAAATTTTGTCATATTCTATACTCCCTAAAGCCTTTTTTTGTTCTTCTATAACAAAATTATATTCTTCTTCTGTTTGGTGGTCAAACCCCAATAAATGCATTAATCCGTGACTTATAAGGAAAAACAGCTCCTGTTCTTTGTTTTTTGAATCACTAATATCACGGTTAGCGCCTTCAATAACTTTATCCAGTGCGATTACTATTTCTCCAAGGTTAATTTCACCGTCAAAAACAAAATGATTTTCATCATCTGCAAATATTGCAAATGTTATAATATCCGCCGGATAATCTTTATTTCTGTAATCTCTGTTAAGCTCCTGAGTTTTGACAGAATCACAAAATACTATATCCAGAGAAATTGTGTCATATTTTTCATGCTTAAGACAAGAATTTTCGCCCAAATTCCTGATGTAAAATTCAAGCATTCGGCGGGTTTTTTCTATAACATCTTTTTCATTTACTTCCCAATCTTTATAGAGGTTATCCGTAAAGATATTAATTGTTGTCATTCTTTTTATTCTCTAATTCTTTTACCTTAGCTTCCATTTCTGCATCAAGAATGTCGACACCAAAATTTTCGTGTGCCAGTTTATTTTTGTCAAGCTCCTGAACTAAATCATTGTGGTATTTGATACGTTTGTGATGCATACCTCTCAACATTCTGGAGAAGGTTTCTCCGATTGTTTTTAAATCCTTGAGTGTCAAAGGCGAATCAGAAAGCTGACCGTCATTTAAACGTTCTTTAATAATTTTATTAATTATTGCATCAATTTCTTCATTGGAAGGATTTTTTGCAGCTCTAACCGCTGATTCTACCGCGTCAGCTATCATCAATATTGCAGTTTCTTTCATGTTAGGTTTTGGACCGGGGTAGCGGAATTGTTCTTCTTGAACATTTTCAGCACCTTCTTCTTTTAGTGCTTCATTATAGAAATAACTAACAAGGCTTGTTCCGTGATGCTGTAATATAAAATTATGGATAACTTGAGGTAGTTTTGCTTCTTTTGCCCATTCAATACCGTCTTTCGGGTGAGCGGTGATAAGCATTTTGCTGAATCTCGGTGTGCAGGAGTTATGCGGGTTATCAATTCCGTAGAAAGATTGATTTTCCACAAAGAACATTGGACGTGAAAGTTTGCCCACATCGTGATACATTGCTCCGACCCTTGCAAGAACCGGATTTGCTCCGATTGCTTCAGCTGCGGTTTCACACATGTGTGAGACTGTTAAGCTATGGTTAAATGTCCCAGGAGCGTCCTGCATAAGTTTTTTAAGAAGTTCCTGATTGTGGTCTGCAAGTTCAGCTAATCCGTATGGTGTCATTATGCCAAACATGTTTTCAATAATAGGCAGTATACCAAGAATTAAAACTCCGCTTATTAAGAAACAGTTTATCACAAGAAGTCCTAAATCCTGCATAATTAAAGCATTATCAATGTCCATCATGTATTTTTCAAGGAAATAAATTCCGCCTGTTATTAAAATTGATGCCAAAGTTATTTTTGCGCTCACAATCAATAAATCAGAGCGTTTTGAGAATTTTAATTTGGAAGCTGCAGTCATAACTACGGTATTTAAAAGCATAAAAGAAATTATAACTTCAATGTTCCAGTGCATTCCGATTGCCACAACCGCAAGAATTATTGTTGAACAGAAAAATGCGCTTCGCGGGGTCGTAAAAATTGACAGCAAAATGGTATATGCGGGAATCGGCATTATATAAGGTGATGCTCCTGTCGGAAGAAGAGCGGAAAACAAACCGATAATTAATGTAAAGAATGCTGTTATTGTCATATATTTTGCATCAAAATATTGTTTTTCAAAATTCTTTTGATATTGAAGAAATACGAAAGTAAAAAATGCAATAAGAATCCAAAGTCCGGCAATACCGCCGTAATTGACTTCCAAAACATTATATCCGGCAGCCCTTAAAGCATCACGTTTTAGTTTTGTAACAGGTTCTCCTTCAAAAACAATTTTTTGCCCTTTTTTGAATACAACTTCGTACGGTTTTACCGAATTTTGTGCATTTTTTTTCGCAATTTCGGTTGCGAATTCATCCACAACAAGATTCGGTACAATAACCTGATCTAAAATTCCTGTTATTAGTGCCGCCTGATATCTCGGAACGTTGTTCGGAATATTACGCGCAATAATTTTATTGATTTTGTTTGTTTCAAAGTCTTCCGAAGAAATACCGGTGTTCAACACAGAAGTCAGTGTTATCTGTGCTTTTTCAAATACGGCATTCAAATCATTTTCACTGGATTTAAGCAGAAAATCCAACAGCCACTGTTTACCTGATTCGTCAAAAAGCACCTTTAATTCATCGCGCTTGGTTGAATCGGCAGCATCTTTTTCTCTGATTTTTGTAACCGATTTTTTTAATGTTAGAAGATTGGTTGTAATAAATTCATCTTCAGCCTGAGTCAGAATCGGCTCAACATTTTGAGCAACTTCCTTTTTATGAAGTTCTGTCTTCTTTGTATCAATAACTTTGATATCTTTCTGAGCAACAATATCTTTTTTGCTTATTCCGTTATCTATAACTTTTTGGAAAAAGTAGTTTTGCGAAGATATTGTAACTGTCATAAGAAACGTAAACAATACAAAACAGAATCCATTCCTGAATTGTTTTGATGATATAAAATCTAAAAATTTTGTCATAATTTTCCTTTATATAATATATTTATTTAAATGTATCCCTCTGTTTTACTACAAACCCGCATTTTGTACAAGCCAAGACCAAACCCGTACTATCAACGGGCATGAAGTTGTGTTCACAAGTTAAAGCTTCATCAACGGGAGTTTTTACGGATTCTCCTTCAGAATTAAGAATAATTCCTTCCCGATATCCTTTGGTAGGATTTGCGCTTCGTCCTCTCTTATTTTTATTAAGCCATTTTATAAAAACTTCAATTATATACATTTTTAAATTTTAAATCCGTATGGAAGGTATTCCTCAAGTTTACGTGTGATTAGCGAACCCATGTTTTCTGTTATGATATCAACGCCGTACTCGTCATCCTGAAACTCATACATTACCTGTCTGCAAGCTCCGCAAGGGTTGCAGTCATCAGCATTAGGAGAATAAATGGCTACGGCAACGATTTCACGCTCGCCTTCGGAAACAGCCTTAAAAATTGCACATCTTTCGGCGCAAATTGTCATTCCGAAAGAAGAATTTTCTATATTACAGCCTGTATAGATTTTACCGCTTTTTGCCAGAACTGCAGCACCGACAGCAAATCTTGAAAATGGTGAATAAGACTTTTTTGAGGCTTCTTTTGCCAGATGCATTAAGTTTTTATAATCGTAATCCATATTTTATTCCGTTAAGTATAAATATATTTTAGCACATGTTTGAATAATGTACATGCAAAAAAAAAATGAACTTAATGTCTTAATATTATGATTTAATTAACAAGCTTGCACCAATTACACCGGCTGTATTTCCGAGTTGCGCAGGTACAATTTCAACTTCTTTCTGAATAGTCATTGCACGTTTTGATATTGTTTCACGAATCGGGTCAAACAAAATATCGCCGGCTTCAGCAACTCCGCCGCCTATTATGATTTTTTCCGGATTAAGAAGATTTACAACGCTTGTTAATCCCATACCAATATATTCACCTATGATTCTGAATATCTGTCTTGCGACAGGGTCGCCTTCTTTTGCAGCGACTGCAACTATATATGGCGTAATGTCAGGGTTTGCAAGTTCTCTGTACTTAGTTGACTTTCCGCCTTTAATATATTCTTCTGCCATAGCAACAATGCTCGGACCGGAAGCATAAGCTTCCAAGCATCCTCTGTCACCGCATCCGCAGAGCGGACCGCCTGTCATATTTAATTTTATGTGACCGAGTTCGCCTGCTGCGTTATTAGCACCGCGAACAAGTTTTCCGTTTATTACAAGACCTGAGCCGATACCTGTTCCTACTGTTATACAAACAAGGTTTTCGCATCCTATACCCGCCCCGTAGTTTAATTCACCTAATGCGGCAGTTCTTACATCGTTATCAACTCTTGTCGGAATTCCGAATTCTTTTTCCATCATAGATGCAATAGGAACATTCACCCATCCCGGAATATTCGGCGCTAATCTTACTACACCTTTTTTGCAATCTATTTGTCCGGGGAAACCAAATCCCATTCCTTCTATATCAGAAGATTTCATCTTGGTTTCTTTCAGCAGGTCTCTTATAGCATCTTTCATGCTGTTTACCGTATATTCATATCCCATTTCAGCCCTTGTGGGAATTGAGTTTGAGTATATAATTTTTCCTTTATCGCTTACCAGTGCAATTTTTACGTTAGTTCCGCCAACGTCAATGCCTATTCTCTGTGCCATTTATAAATCTCCTTCTTATATAATACAACTCTAATCTTATCACAAGGGTGTTTTTTATGCTACAATCAGGGTATGAAATATAAATGGCTAAACAGAGAGAATAATTTTAAAATTATACTGTTTTTTAACGGATGGGGTATGGATGAGGCTGTTGTTTCACACCTTTTACCCGAAGATTATGATGTTGTAATGTTTTATGACTACAATAATCTTGATTTTGATTTTTCGGAACTAAACAGCCGGAAAAAATATCTGGTTGCCTGGTCGATGGGTGTAATGTGTGCAACTCTTTTTGATATTCAGTACGAAAAAAAAGTTGCAATAAACGGAACTTTAAAACCCATTGATGATAATTTTGGAATCCCAAACAGAATTTATGATTTGACAATAAAAGGCTTTAGCCCAAAAAGTGCGGAAAAATTTATTCAAAATATGTTTAATGAACCGCCTAAAGAATTTTCTGTTTCACGCGGATTTGAAAACCAAAAATCAGAGCTTTACGCACTTAAAAATTATAAATCGGATATGAATTTTAAATACGATAAAGTTTGGATAAGTGACAATGATAAAATTATCCCGACAAAAAATCAAATAAAGTTTTGGAATCAACAGCCCAATCTTAAAAGCGGGCATGCTCCTTTTAATCTTTTTTTAAAGTGGAGCGAACTTTTATGAATAAAGAATTGATAAAGAAAAGGTTTTCCAATAAATTATCAACATACTCAGAAAATGCGGGTATTCAAAGGAAAATGGCAGAGAAACTTTTGTCTTATTTGGATAATAACAGCTTTGATGATGTTCTTGAAATCGGATGCGGAACAGGACTATTGACAGAGCTTGCAGTAAAAAAACTTAAATTTAAAACTTATACAGCGAATGATATTGTAGAAAATTGTCAGAAATTTATAACAAAAATTAATCCTGATATAAATTTTGTTGCCGGTGACATTGAAGCGCTTATCAGTAAAAGTTTAAAAAAATATGATTTAATCATATCAAACGCATCGCTTCAATGGGTTGATGATTTTGAAAAGGTTGTGAATATTTTGCTTACAAAGCTTACAAAGGACGGAATACTTCTTTTTTCTACCTTTGGGAGTGAAAACTTTAGAGAAATATATTTTGTTATGGGGAAAAAATTGAATTATTATTCCAAGTCTGAATTAGAAAAGCTTTTTAAAAACAGTTTGAATAAAGCAGAAGAAGAAATTCATATAATATCATTTAAGACTCCCAAGGATGTTTTGAAACACCTGCATTTAACCGGTGTCAATGCAATAGAATCAAAAACTTGGACAAAAAAAGATATGAAAGATTTTGAAAACGGATACAATAATTTTTGCTCAAATCGTCCGACACTTACATATAATCCGATTTATATAATGCTTTGTTCTGAATGACGGATTGCGTCTTGCTGTTTTACAACTTTCTGCTATCATATTTTGCATAAAATTACCCGATTGTATATTTGTTCTTAGTCATAAGACTAATTCATTCTTAAAATGGTTTGTTGTAGCATTTTTATATAAAATTAGGAAATGAAAAATGAAGAGAGTAAATACAGAGGGTCAAGAGATTGATGCAAATATTGAAACTCAGCGTGAAACTTTCGTTGCATCATTAAGTCATGATCTTAAAAATCCTACAATTGCGCAAATAAGAGCATTAGAACTTATGCTCAAAGGGAATTTCGGAAAAATTCAACCAAAGCAAAAGGAAATAATAGAGATGGTTTTGGATTCCTGTAAATATATGAATGCCATGTTGTGTTCTTTTCTTACAACATACAGAACTGACCGCGGAAGTATAAAATTATCAAACGAAGAAGTTTCAATTGCAGATTTGGCAGTTGAATGTATTGATGAAGTTATATTCCTTGCAAAGGACAAGGAAGTAAACATTTCTGTTAATAACAGCGCGGAAAAAGAAACAGTTTTCGGTGATAGAGTTCAGCTAAAGCGAGTAGTTATGAATTTATTAACTAACGGAATAAAATATGCTTACAGGAATACAAAATTGAATGTAAAAATATACAACGAAGGTGATTTTACCTGTTTTTGTTTTGAGAATAACAGTCCATATATTAATCCTGAAAAGCAAAAACAAATTTTTGCAAGGTATGTATCTTTTGCAAACGCACATAAAGAAATCGGCATAGGGCTTGGATTATATACGTCCAAAAAAATTGTAGAAGCTCATGACGGTACCATTTTCGTTCAGAGTTTTGCAGACGAAAGAAATATCTTCGGCTTCAAAATCCCAAATTCCGATATATATTCATCGAAACAAAGAACAGTAAACTTTTAATCAGCTGATTATTGCACAGCAGCCATTTTAGATTTTTCCTGCACAATTTGCAAAAGCTTGTTTACCATAAGTTCTTCAAATTTTTCAGCGGTTTCTTTGTTTTCTGCCTCAAATCTGAGTGTAAATACAGGTTCGGTGTTACTTTGTCTTATAAGGGCAAAGCCTCTGTGTTCACCGCCGAAAATGATTCTCATACCGTCAAGCGTAATAATATCTTTGATTTCAGCACCGAAGAAATCCGGATGCTCTGCAATAACTGCCTGAAAATCATCTAACGTTGCTTTTTTCAGTGAATTCGGGCAAGGAAGACGAACTTCCGAAGAGCTGTATACAATATCAAACGGTTTCAGCATTTCCGAAATTTTAAAAGCAGGGTTTTGTTTTTTCTTGTTTGCTATAATTTCAATAATTCTGCATCCTGCATAAACCGCATCATCAAATCCGTAGTACCGGTCTTTGAAGAAGGTGTGACCGCTCATTTCTCCGGCAAGAACCGCGCCTGTTTCACGCATTTTTGCCTTGATGTACCCGTGTCCTGTTTTTGCCATGATAGCGGTTCCGCCCATAGCATTAATTGTGTCGTACAAAACTTGCGAACATTTTACTTCTGAAACGATAGAAGGCTTAAGTCCTTTTGAATTGTATTCTTTGATAATATCTTCGGCATAAATCAGCAAAAGTTTGTCTCCGGTGAGTGAATTCCCTTCCGGGGTGATTACTCCGATTCTGTCACTGTCTCCGTCGTAGGCAATTCCTATATCTGCACAGTTTGCAACAACGGCTTTTTTAATATCAGTAAGAGTTTTTTCGTCACTCGGGTTCGGGTGGTGGTGCGGAAATCTTCCGTCCGGCAGAGAATAAAGCTCAATGACTTCGCACCCTAAAGCTCTGTATAGTTTCGGGCCGACAACTCCTCCTGTACCGTTTGCGCTATCAACAACAACTTTGATTCCTTCTCCGATTCTTCCGAAACGTTTCTTCATATCGTTTATATAATCAGGAATAAGGTCGTATTCTACGAGCATGCCTCCTGATGCCGGCGGAATGTTGAGTTTATACTCTTCTTCCGTTAATTCTTTAACAACTTTGATTTGAGATTCTCCAAGGGTTTGTTTTGCATAAGTCATTTTTAAACCGTTGTATTGGCTTGGATTATGGCTTGCGGTAATAATAAGCGCACCTGTAACCGGAAGATATTTTGTTAAATACGGCGGAACTCCTGCCGCTTCCGAATAATATCCGATAGGAGTCGGTGCAAGCCCCATATCAACAACATTTGCACCGCAAGAGCGGATACCTTCAATCAGGGATTTTGATAACGCGGGAGAGTGAAGTCTTGCGTCTCTGCATACAGTAATCCAGATTTCAGAAGGCAGTCTTTTTGCTTCTTTTACAAGATATTGTACAAAACCGCGTCCCGTGTAATAGTATAGTTCTTCTGTTATATCATCGCCGTATATTCCGCGAATATCGTTTTTCCCAAATGCTGTTGTTTTTAACATATTTATACTCCCTGTCCTTTTACAGTATAATAATAGCATGAAAAGAACAGAAAACGGATTAATTTTTGTATTGCCTGCATTAATCGGAACTTTTATTTTTATAATAATTCCGATATTCTGCTCTTTTGCTCTAAGTTTTACTGATTGGGATTTGCTCGGTGAAATTAAATTTGCGGGGCTGGAAAACTACAAAGCTGTTTTGACCCAAAAAGAATTTTTGAACATATTTGTTAATACAATAGTATATGCTCTTACTACAACCGTTTTTGGCGTGATAATTCCTTTAATTATTGCGTCTGTTTTGAATACAAAAATAAGAGGGGGCGAGGCTTTTAAGACAATATATTTTCTTCCGTTTATTACACCGGCTGTAGTTATAGCAATCGTTTGGGGTTGGATTTTTGACCCGAATTGCGGACTGATTAATACTTTATTTAATACGCACCTCACTTGGCTTTTTGACACAAATCTTGCGATGCCTGTGTTAATTTTTGTTTCTGTCTGGAAGCTTGTCGGATATAATGTTATTCTTTTTCTGACGGGGTTCACTTCTATTGATAACAGCTTGTACGAAGCGGCAAAAATTGACGGCGCAAATGAAAAAGAAATGTTTTTTAGAATTACTCTGCCATTATTAAAACCTACAACATATTTTGTTACCCTTGTGACCGCAATATCTTCGTTTCAAGTTTTTGACCTGATTTATGTTATGACAGAGGGCGGCCCCGGTGAGTCTACCAATGTTATTGTGTATTCAATCTACAAATACGCTTTTGAATTTTTTGATATAGGAAAATCCTGCGCGCTTGCTTATATTTTGTTCTTTGTGATACTTGTCCTTGCAATTATTCAGAAAAAAGTCAGCCAATTTTCATCTGAGGGGTAAATGTATTTGAACTTTACTTTAAAGTATTCATTAAAGTTTCAAATTCCGGAAACGATATATTTGTCCATTCAAAACCGTTGATTGCAATTTCGTTTTTGCAGATTAGCCCTGCTGTATAAAAACTCATCGCAAGCCTGTGGTCATGGTATGTTTCAAGTTCAGCTCCACCTTCGAGTTCTTGTTTTCCGAACACGACAAATCCGTCTTCACGCTCTTCAATATTCATGCCGATTTTAGACAATTCTCCGGTGAGACACTTGATTCTGTCTGCTTCTTTGTTTCTTAAATCTTCGGCATTCTTTACAATTGTTTCACCTTCTGCCTGTGAAGCCAAAACCGCAATAACCGGAAGCTCATCAATAAGTCTTGGTATATCGTTCCCTTCTATTATACATCCTTTGAGATTTTCGGAATAAGAAACCTTTATGTCTCCGACTTTTTCACCGGAAATTATTTGTTCATTCAGAATTTCAATATTCCCTCCCATACGGCGGACAACATCTATAAGACCTGTTCTTGTAGGGTTTATGCCGACATTTTTTATAATGAAATCAGAATTAGGAACTATTAATCCTGCCACAATAAAAAATGCTGCAGAAGAAATGTCTCCGGCTACAGAAATATCTTTTGCCGTTAGCTCTGAAGGTGCTATTGTGACAGAATTTCCTTCAACAGAAATATCCGCTCCTAAATAATCCAGCAGTAATTCCGTATGGTTTCTGGATTGATAAGGCTCAGTAAAGGTTGTTTTTCCTTCTGCATTCAATCCGGCAAGAATGACACAGGATTTTACCTGTGCGCTTGCCAGTTTAGAAAAGTAGTTGATACCGTTCAGCTTTCTTCCGTATATTCTAAGCGGAGCATGCCCATCTACGGATTCAATTTTTGCGCCCATAAGTGATAAAGGCTCAATTATTCTTTTCATCGGACGTTTAGAAAGGCTTTCGTCGCCGATTAAAACAGAATCAAACCTTTGTCCGGCAAGGATTCCGGACACCAATCGCATGGTTGTACCCGAGTTTCCGCAGAGGTAAATATTATCGTGGGATATTTTACTTGCATTCGGTTTTAATATTCCTTCGGACTTTATTTTGAGTGTTTTTTTGTCGATAAATTCTATATCAATTCCAAGTTGTTTAAACAGATTTAACGTAGAATGACAGTCTGCACCGCTTGAAAAATTTTTAATAACACAGTTGCCTTTTGCTAAAGAAGAGAACATTACAGCTCTGTGGGAAATTGATTTGTCGGCGGGGATAATAATTTCACCCTTCAAACCATTTGATAATTTTTTTACATTCTTAATCATTCAAAAATTATACCATAATTATTGTTGTTTGTTTTTTAAACCGTAAACGAATAATAGGATTTCCGCAACAGCCTTGTATAGTTCCGGCGGAATCTGCTGGTTCAAATCAACCATTCTGAACAAAGCTCTTGCAACCGGAGGGTTATCTATAATCGGAACATTATGCTCTTGAGCTATTTTAATAATTTTCTTTGCAATAAGCTCGGTTCCTTTTGCCGTAACGGTCGGAGACTGCATTGTTTCGGCATCATATTTCAGGGCACAGGCAACGTGGGTAGGATTTCTTACGACAAAATCCGCGTCCGGAACAGAGTCCATAGCTCCCTGCTGCAGCATTTGCATACGTCTTTGTCTTAGAGCAGCTTTGACATGCGGGTCACCTTCAGAGTTTTTGTACTCATCTTTTATTTCTTTAAATGACATTTTCTGGTCTTTTAAGAATTTCCATTTTGTTACGCCATAATCGGCAGCGGCAATGATAAGAAATGCAATGCAGGCTTTGTAGATAAATTCTACTATGAGTTTTCCGAATTCAATCATAACTGCAAAATTGTTGTCGATTGAAGCAAGCATAAGAATGCTTTCCAGATGCTTGCTGTATACTGACCAGCCGACAAGCCCCAATACCGCAACTTTTAGAATGTTTTTGAATAGCTCAAAAAGTGTTTTTACTTGGAATAGGTTTTTAAAATATTTTGTAGGGTTTAATTTGTCGAGTTTTGGTACAAGCGGTGCTGTAGCAACAAGCGGTCCGACCTGCATAAAATCGCCGAGAATTGCTATAAATGCTGCTACAAAGAGGATTGAACCTATTATCGCTACGGCAGGAATTAGCGTAACGGTTAAAATATATGCTATACCTACTTGATCTATGTGTTGATTCGGAATTTGTTCGTAAAGTGTTCTGAAAAGTCCTACTATTAATTTCCAGATAACGGGTGACAAGAGGTAAATAAAAGAAAACATTACAAGCAGGGATAGTGCAATTGACACATCCTTGGATTTTACAACCTGCCCTTCCTTTCTCGCTCTCTCGAGTTTTTGGGGGGTGGCGTCAAACTGTTTATCTTCATCACCCATTTTTGGTACCTATAGTTGAATTCATATATATGATAGCATAAATTTATGTTTTAGAATATAATCATTCTAAGGAGGACGAAATGAAAAAAAATCTGTTTGCATTTTTGTTAATTCTGCTTTCTTTACTTGAAGGGTGGTACAGTTATACTCATCTTGCTGGTAAATTTCTTCTTGCAGGTATTTTTATTTGCGGAGTCGGTATTGGTATGTTTTTAATGTTTTTTAAGGTAAATGTCAAAGATAATAAACTTGCATCCTATAAAAGAGAATTGGAAAAAGAATCAATTGCCTCTGACGAAAACTCTGCAAGGGTAAAAGTATTGGAACAAAAAATTGAGGTTCTTGAAAAAGCTTTGGAAAATGCTTTGAAAAAATAATTATAGGTTGAGTTTTAACAAAAAATTTAACTTCATTTCTATTCTTCCAGCTATTTACTCCCCCCCCCTTCTTATTCCCCCCTCCCCCCCCCCGCTTGCTTAAGATTGAAATTTATTGTAAAATTATCTTAACAATTTAAAAGGAGAGATATATGAGTGAAGATACAAACAAGATTTTGAGTTACGTTCCTACTGTTATAGAACAGTCTTCAAGGGGTGAAAAATCTTTTGATATTTTTTCAAGATTATTAAGAGAAAGAATTATTTTCTTGGGAACTGAGATTGATGATGATGTAGCAAATACAATTGTTGCTCAGCTTCTTTTGCTTGACAGTGAAAATCCGGAAAAGGACATTATGTTGTACATCAATTCTCCGGGAGGAAGCGTAACTGCGGGTTTTGCAATATATGATACAATGCTTCACATAAGAGCAGACGTTCAGACAATTTGTTTGGGACAAGCTGCATCAATGGGTGCATTCTTGCTTTCATCAGGAGCAAAAGGTAAAAGAATGGCTCTTCCGAATTCAAGAATAATGATTCACCAGCCTTTAGGCGGTGCAAGAGGTCAGGCTACCGATATAGAACTTGAAGCAAAAGAAATTATGAGAATGAAAGAACTTCTTATCGGAATTATGGCAGAAAATGCAGGTCAGCCGTATGAAAAAGTTAAAGCAGACTGCGAAAGAGATCACTACTTATCTGCGCAGGAATCTGTTGATTACGGTTTGATTGATAAAGTTGTAACTGCGGTATAACAACAAATGGGCAGAAAAAAGAAAAATTTTGCAGGCAAAAACAGAATACTGCATTTTGTTGTGGTGTTTTTGTTAATGTTTACGGGTGTTTACTATATGGGACTGAATTATGTTCCGCAGAAGTGGTATGAAACTCAGACAATGCTTCCGAATCAGGTTGAATCGTACTATGTAAACCAGTGGTGCACAAAAGATTTTGGTAGAAAAGAGGCTATACTGTGGGATATGACACGGGTGGATTGTCTTGCAAAGGACTATGCAATTGAGTTTGATTTTGCTAAAAAATGGGCAGAGAGTATTGGTCAGGCGCTTTATTATTCCAAAATGACCGGCAAGGCACCCGCTGTGGCATTAATTTTGACTTCACCATTGGACTACAGATACGTAAAGAGGGTAGAAAGACTGGATAAGGGCATAAAAATATTTTTGGTCAGAGCGTATTAGTATACCGATAAAGATTTTATGATTCTTTAAAATAGTCACAAATAAGCTTTTCTTTACGGAAAGCTTTTTTTATGTTTTCAATCATCGGGTTTTTGTTAAGATTTTCCAGTTCTTTTTTTAATACGGCTTTTTCAAGAATAAGCGTATTATAGAGTTCGTTACACACATCAGATGAAGTAAGATGTGCAGCGAGTTTCTTGATTTGTAATTCTTTGAGTTGTATTTGTTTTTTTAGTTGTTGTTTTTCGTTCATATAAAAGACCTTGCTTATGTAAGAATAAAACTTTTTGCAGAATTTTTCAATCAATCTTTTAGTTGAATTTTGATAAAAGATATTGTCTGACTTGCTTATTGTTAAAAACATTATTTCAAATTAAATTATTGTTTGTTATATAATTTAGTGAGGAGAACGTATTGTGCATCTTTGTGAAACAAAACCGCAGGAACAGTTAAAGTACAACCAATTGCTTGAAGAATTTATTTTGGGGTGTAAACAAACCAAAAAAATTGGTATGGAATATGAACGAATCCCCATAGATAAAATTACAGGTGAAGTAGTGCCATACGGAACAGAGATTGGTGTATGTGAAATGCTCAGAGAATTGGCATCTTCAGACAATTGGGATTATATTTTAGACGGTACAAATATAATAGGACTGAAAAAACTGCATGATACAATTACGCTTGAACCGGGGTGTCAGGTTGAATTAAGTCTTGAACCTCAGGAATATGTCAGGGATTTAAAGCGTAAAATCGAAGAGATTGACTCGGCGCTTGAACCGATATTGGAAGAATTCGGGATAAAGCTTATTAATAGAGGCGTTTCACCCAAAACAACATATAAGAATATAAAACTTTTACCCAAAAAACGTTATGCGGTAATGGCGAATTATTTGTGGGGAATTTTGTCTGACGTTATGATGAGAGAAACGGCAGGAATTCAGGTCGGAATTGATTACAAGTCTGAAGAAGATGCTATGAAAAAATTCCGTATAGCAAACCTTATGATGCCTTTTGTTACAGCAATGTATGCAAATTCCAAAATCAGAGGCGGAGTTGATACAGGCTATAAGTCTTTTAGAGCTTTGGCTTGGCTAAATACAGACAATGAAAGATGCGGCTTTGCCACAAAATTTAATGACGGTATGACTTTTAGAGATTATGTAGATACCCTTCTTTCAACTCCTATGATATTCATAAATCGTGACAATAAACCATGCTCGATCAACGGTAGACTTACTTTTAAGCAATTTATGAATCAGGGGCATGAAGGTTTTGAAGCAAATATTGAAGACTGGAAACTTCATTCTAATTTGTATTTTCCGGAAGTCAGACTAAGAAATTTTATAGAAATTCGTAATCACGATTGTGTGGGAGGCGGGCTGGAATATTCAATACCTGCTCTTTACCGCGGCATAATGTATGATTATTCAGCACTTTCAGAGGCGGATAACTTGCTTTCCAAATATTCGTTTAAAGAAATAAACGAACTCAGGTATAATGTTGCAAAATATGCGATTGATGCAAAAATCCGCAAACATAGAGCTTCAGATATATGCAAAGAGCTTGTTAATATAGCGCACTATTCTCTTAAACGTGAATTTGAGGACGAAGAGCATTTTCTTGAACCGGTGATGGAGCTTTTGAAGGAAAACAAAGTTCCTGCAGATATGTAAATAATAAAACAGCATTCAAAGAAATTTGAATGCTGTTTTTTATTTATAAATAATTATTATTGGTAAATAATCTTCATGCCGTTGTCATAAATTGAGCCGGTGCATGTTCCTGGACGTAAAATCTTTGTATTATCACAGTACCCGTTTTTCCAGCTTGCATTTTCCTGATCGGCAATGCTCTTTGTTCGGTTTGCACCAATTCCTCCTTCAGGACGCAGTGTACCGTCATTATACATCCAAAACGGGAAAAAATCTTTCGCAATTCTGTTTGGTTTTTCAGACCCATTTATATCAATAGCAACAGAACCTATAATTTGATTGTTCGGAATATCTGCCCAGTCTGAATGCGGGTGGGAAATGCCGTGCCATTGCCAAATCCAATATGTAATACCGTCTTCTGAATCATATCTGACGTACGGCATATCATTATCAGGAGCTCCTGAACCCCAATTCCTCTGAGGAGTGTTTCCTGTGTAACTATAGATGTCGTACTTATCGTTCTTTCTTGTAATCTTCATATATTTTGCCAGTTCATCTCCAAGTTCTTCAGATGACCAGGAACCGTTTTTACCGTTTTCTCCTTTTGATTCAACCAAATCCGTTATAGCTTTCATAGAGTTATCAACAAGCATCATTTGAGCCGCTGTTTCAAATGTTGCTTTTCCTTTTTGAAGTTTTGGCACAATTTTTGCATTACCTATATTTTCAATTAAAGCAGGTGTCGTCAGAGCTGCAACAACCCCGATAATACCTAATGTTACAAGAACTTCTGCTAAAGTAAAACCGTTTTTTTTCATTTCAAAACTCCCATTTGATAATTCTTCTTTTCTTTATTTTAGCATAAATTCTTGTATAATGAAACTATTATTTGCATAATTGCATTGGTGCTATTCTTCGAGCTTAAAATCGCCTTTGAGATTTAGTTTTCCGCCTCTATATTCTTTTAAGCAATCAGCAATAGGGCCGGCTTCTTTTTTATCCAGAGGATTAACCTGTCCCCTAAGCGCGCTGTAACCTGCTTGTGAAGCGAGAGTTCTCCAATATTTGCTATTTTCTTGTGCGGCTTTTGCTTCGTCAGTCATAACCGTAAGATGCAAATGCCACATTGTGGTTTCACCGGTAGCTCCTACATAACCTACAGGGTCTCCTGCTTTCATAATAGTTCCTACAGTCGGCATAGGGATTGAATCAGAATAATCTGTAGGACGCGCCATGTGGTCAAATGCATATTTTCTGCCATCTCTTCCAAGCAAAATAACGCAATTTCCTATAACATTATCTTTTTCTCTTGCTCTTTTATGTGAGATTACCACTCCGTCAACCGGTGCTTGAATAAGAACAGGGTCTTTCGGTTTTCTTGAATACGGTGAAACATAAATATCCAGTCCCATGTGAGGACGTTTTTTATCTCCGTTAGGTCTGTTTGCAAAAAAGTATCCGAACGGTTCCAGGTAAATATTCGGTTTATTTTCGATAGGAGATTTAAATTCAAGTAATGAATCAGGTTTGTGAATTCTCTTTTTTAATTTTTGAACGGATTCATTGTCAAAATGATGACTGATTCCTCCGACAAAATTTGTATCTGCAACAATTTTAAGCCCATCCATATCTTTTGGGCTTATCTCATTTTGATTAAAAATACAGTTATCCGTATTTTTAGATGATTTTGCAGGTTTAGTTTTCGGCGGTTCTGCCGGTTTGTCATCCTTTGCTGTCTTTGTTGCTACAGTAAATGCTGCAAGCGTAAGAGCCGGCACCAAAAATTTATAAAATAATCTCATGTTCATATATATATAAAAACATTTAATATTCAAAAATTGCTAAAATTTACTAAACAATTTGTTCTATTGTAAAAAAAATTTACAATACTTTGGGAGAATTTATACCTAAAAGAAAAATGCAACCATAAATATATGAAATTCGTAAACTTTTTTAAAATACTCAATAAGAAAATAGAAAAATACGATAAAGCGGCTTCAAATCCTTTTAAGCGAACGAACATACCAATTACGCTTATATGGGTAGAAGACGTAAAATTAAATGACAAAGATGATAAGCTTTAATTATAGAATAGCGTTTTTCGGAACGACAGTAACGCCGCCTTCGGAAACATAGAACCCTCTTTCGAGGTCGGCTTTTCTGTCTACTCCGATTTTTGTATATGGCGGAATGTTTACATTCTTGTCAATGATGGCTTTTCTGATTTCGGAGTATCTTCCTACATTAACATTTTCCATCAAAATACTGTCTGTAACTTGTGAAAAGCTGTTTATGCGAACCTCCGGCGAAAGAATACATCTTGAAATTGTACCTCCTGATACAATACACCCTTCTGATACCATAGAGTTTGTTGCCATACCGACACGGTCGCCTTCCTGCCATACAAATTTTGCAGGCGGATAATTGTAATTGAAGGTTCTCAACGGCCATTCTTTTGAATATAAATTCAATTCCGGCTCGTAGTCCAGTAAATCCATGTTTGCCTGCCAGTATGCATCAATACATCCTACGTCACGCCAGTATCCTTTTTCTTTTTCTGTCATTCCGGGGAAGTAATTTTCATTAAAGTTGTAAATAAAAACTCTTTTTCCCTGATTTAAGAGCATAGGAATAACATTTTTGCCAAAGTCGTGATTAGATTCCTTAATTTTTGCATCTTCTTCAAGTGCTTTTACAAGAATTTCTTTGTTAAATATGTAATTTCCCATAGATGCAAGACACATTTTGGGATTGTTTGGCATCGGCTTCGGAGGAGTTTGAGGTTTTTCTACAAATCCTGTGAGTCTCCAGTTTTCATCAACTTCTATAATTCCAAATTCGTGAGCTTCTTCAATCGGGATAGGAATTGCGGAAATTGTTAAATCCGCCTCCTGATTTTTATGGAATTTCAGCATTTGCCATACATCCATTTTATAGATGTGGTCTCCGCCAAAAACACAGACATAGTCAGGGTTTTCATCATGAATATGAAAAATATTCTGATATACGGCATCGGCTGTACCCTGATACCATGCCCCTCCCGTCCTCATTTGAGCCGGAACCAAATCAACATACTGGTTTAAGAACGGAGACAATGCCCATCCTTTTGAAATATGTTTATTAAGAGAATCCGACTTGTATTGAGTGAGAACTTTCAACTTGAAAAATCCCGAGTTGATAAAGTTATTCAAAACAAAGTCTATAATTCTGTATCTTCCGCCAAAAGGAACAGCAGGCTTCGCCCTGTCCTGAGTTAATGGAAAAAGTCTTTTCCCCTCTCCGCCCGCTAAAATCATTACCAATGCGTCATCTACAGACATACAAACCTCCTATTAATCTACTATATAAAATGATTATAACAATTATATAGTAAATTTGGAATAATTCTTTAGAATAATGATAAAAAAGCTTGCGGAAAATTTAAAATAAATTCTTATGCAAAAATGTAAATTTTTCTTAAGAAAGTATATACTGTCTATTGTGCAAAAAAAACGGTGTCGTTATAATAGTGTAGAGTGTACACTAGACGAATATAGGGATGTGGCAGATTGAAAATCTACGGCGTAAATAGTATTATCAAAAACAATCAACAACAACAAAATAATAAAAAAGCCCCAAATTTTAAAGGATATATGTGGGCGCTTAACGGTGCGGACGGTTTAATGAGTTTTATTGACAAGCAGGGTTACATCCTGTCATTCTTAATACAGGACGGGCTTGGAATGACTTTGCCGCGTGTTGGTACCGGTTTATTTAGAGACAAAGAAGAAAACGGATCTTTAAATTTAAAAGAAGCGACAGAAGTTTTTTTAAGAGAAGTTTTGTCGGGTCCTTATATGATGGCTGTTGCACCTCTTATGATATTCTTAACAGGATTTTTTTGCCGCTCTATGAGAACTAATACTCAGCTTATAAAAGTCGCCGGCAAAAACTTAAAATCTATGATTAATGAACCTTCGTTTGATAAAGGAATTCAAAAAGACGGAGTTAAATTTAAAGAGAAGTTCTACAGATACAGTCTGGAAAAATTTTATAAAGATACAATTCCCAATGATAAAAATTCTTCCGAAATAATTGATTATATAATGAAAGAATTTGACGTTCTGGAAAAAGGTTCGTATAAAGAACGCAGTGCCGCAGTAGACAGAATTACAGACAAGATTAATAACAGAATTATAGAACAGTCCGCAAATCTGGACGGTTTGGGCAGAATGAATATAAATATTGATAACAAAATTCAAACGTATTCTGTCAAGGATATTATAAAATCAATCAGAGACTTCGGTATAGATGCTTTGGAGAAAAATAGCAAAGCGGAAGCTATTGATGACAAAGCAATTGAAAATATTAAAAATAATCTTGCTGCAAGACGTCTGTTCTTTAATATTGCAAACATAGCTGCGACATTGGGCGGATTAGCGGTTATTCCTAAAATATACGCAAGAGGCAAGGTTGCTCCGGGGGCTCAAAAACTTTTGAAAGCTCAGGAGGAAGCAAAACAGAATGAATCTGTTCAGCCGCAATCAGAGCAAGATACAAAAGAAGTTTCATTCAAAGGAAGAGGTCTTAATTCCGGCGGGCCTCTGGCAAAGTTAGGTGAATTTTTGACAAAGAAAGTTCCGGCATGGATACAGCAAGAGTTTGAATATGACGGTATGAACTTTACCAAATCTTTAATGGCAAGCTTAGCGCTCTTTGGATTGCTTCTGCCGAGAGGTAAAAAAGCTTATGATAGAGCAATTGTAGATGAAAACGGCAAAAAAGATTTGTCAGAACTTAATGAAATTCTTCTTCGTGATACGATTTCATCGCTGGGTGTTGTTTATACTGTACCTATTTTGACAAAATGTTTTGTAAAAGGGTGTGAAAAGAATACAGGTTTTGTTTTGACAAACAGAGCTTCAAGTAATAAAAACTGGTTCAATAAAATGTTGGACGTTCTCAACCCGTACAGTGATTTGAGAGTGTTTAACAGTGCTGAACTTCAGGCGCTTTATAACAATATTGATAATAAAACAAAGATGCTTAATCTTTGTGAATATATTTCGCAAAAAGAAGGTGATTTATCTAAAATCCTTTCCAAATCGCAAAATGCAAATTTGATATTCAATAAAGATGTTTTTGATATGGAAAAACTGAAAGGAATGTCTTTAAAAGAAAGAAACGAAACAATAACAAAATATTTTAAAAATCTTGATGAAGCAAAAGCAAACGAGCTTATTCAAAAAGTTATGAAGGATGCCGGAAAAATTGAAAAGAGTGCAATTACACGTATTGCAAGAGGCTTGTACTCAGTTCCGGGCGCAATTGTTACAGTTATAATTTCTCCTGTAATTTTAGGGTGTTTGGTACCAATGCTTACTTATTCAAATACAAGAAAAGCTCATGCTAAAATGCAGGAAGAGATGAAAAACAAATCAAAAGTAGATTCTGCAGTATAAAAATAAAAAAATAAAGCAGCTCATAAGCCGTGTTCTGTTTCTCGACTTTATTCAAATTTTAGTTTTAAATAAAGCCGGGGGTAATATATTTACCCCGATAATCATCTGTCTGGTATTGGGATTACTCCCAATCTCTAGCGATTTTTTCAGGCTCGGCGGACACCTCAAGCGCCTGTTTCAATCTTGCATCCGGTCGGGGTTTAGGTAGCCGGTACCTCTCGATACCGCTGGTGAAGCTCTTAACTCACCGTTGCACCATCGCCTGTAAACTTACGTTCCATCGGCAGTCTGACAAACTTTTCAATTTGCCGGGGTTTATAGTCGGAACTATTTACCCCATCATTTCTGTCCCACTTTCCACCGGCTCACACCGTCCGGAGTTTCTCCGGCGACCTGTCCTTGGATGCACGGACTTTCCTCACCCCGAAGGGCGCGATTATCCGGCTGCTTTATTTATCATTATTATAATAAAAAACATAGAGTTATTTCAAGATTTCTTCAACAGGAACATTTGTTTTCAGTTTTAGTGCATAAATATTATTAAGCCCGAACTGTGCAAGTTTTACGGCATCTTTTTCTGTTGTAATAATTATTCCTTCAATATTTTTGATGTCATCTTCAGTATATTTGTGATGGTCATCAAAGGTTATTTTTGTTTTTATTATGTAATCTTTTTCTAAGAACTTGTAAAACTGCTCCGGCTGTCCTATTGCGGAGAGTGCTGTAATTTCCCCCCCTTTTTCAAGGTGTTCGCCTGAAATAATATTATATATATAATCAGGCTCCGTTTTGCATAAAAGAGTCTTAACTCCTTGTTTTTTTTCAAAAATTCGCGCAACTTTTTCCGCTCTTGTGTGGTCAGTATTTTTGCTTACAATCACAAGTTTATTAATTCTGCTGAAACCTTCAGTTCCTTCTCTCATTGGCCCTGCGGGAAGCAGATTTTCGTTTCCGAACATTTTTTCCGAATCAACAAGAACGATATCTAAATCCCGATGAAGTTTTCTGTGCTGAAAACCGTCATCAAGAATTATTGTTGTGATTCCCATTTTTTCAACTGCATACTTGCAGGCTTTGTACCTGTTTGAACATGTCAAAACTGCACATCCGTCGAGGTTTACGGCAAGCCAATAAGGTTCATCTCCAGCCATAACTGCTTTATAATACAAATTTGTTCCGTCAGAAATTACGTGTACGATTTTGTTATTTAATTTACCGCCGTATCCTCTTGATACAATCGCAATTTTTTCACCTTTATTTATAAAATATTTAGCAAGTTCCGCAACCACCGGGGTTTTTCCGACGCCGCCGGTTGTAAAATTCCCGACAGATATCACAAAAGCATTTACCTTTTTGGGGGTTAGAATATTTTTATCATACAAATAATTTTTGCCCGCACTTGCAAGTCCGTAAAAAAATGAACAAAATTTGAGTAAACTGAATAATATCCCTTTAGGATTCTTGTCATAATGTAATTTGGTAATTTTTGTTTTGATGTTCATAAAAAAAGTATACCAAAAATAGAGTTTATACACCAAACCTATAGAAAAATGAGTATATCTATATTATTATAGTATTCGTAAAGAAGTCGAGGGGTGTTTAAATTGAAAAGAATTTTGTTATTATTTGTTATATTTTTAATTTCAGCAAGCGTTTGGGCTGCGGATTATACAGTGCAAAAACTTCCGAACGGGCAGACGCTTGTAGTATATGAAATTCATAACAATCCTATTGTTACAATTGATACTTGGATTAAAACGGGTTCAATAAACGAAAACGATTCCAATAACGGAATTTCACACTTTCTGGAACACTTGTTTTTTAAGGGAACCAAGGCGCATCCTGCGGGCGAAATGGACAGGATTCTGGAATCAAAAGGTGCTGTTGTAAACGCTGCCACCAGTAAGGACTTTACTCATTACTATATAACAATCCCTTCGGAGGATTTTGATACAGCGCTTGATTTGCATTCAAACATGCTTCTTGATCCTCAGATTCCGAGGAAAGAACTTGAAAAAGAGCGCAAAGTTGTTTTGGAGGAAATTTCAAAAGACAGCAACACTCCTTCCAAAAAGGCTTATGATAACTTAAATGATATGATGTACACATTTCATCCCTACAAAAGAAAAGTTATCGGAACTTCTGATAACGTAAGCACTATGAGAAGGGAAGAAATTCTGGAATATTTTAATAAATATTATTCCCCTTCAAATATGGTTACTCTTATTGTCGGGGATGTTGATACGGAAAAAACCGTACGTAAGATTCAGAATGCATTTAATCAGGCTTACAAAAAACCGATTAGAAATAATTTCAGAAAAGAGGCGCAATTAACCTCCCAAAAGAGAAAAGTTGAATATACGGATACTCAATCCGGATATATGATGATAGGATTCAGAGGCGAAAATATTACGTCAAATGAAACTTTTGCGCTTGATGTTCTATCCCAAATTCTTGGAGGGGGCAAATCTTCAAGGTTATACAGAAATATAAAAGAGCAAAAAGGGCTTGCGTATTCAATTTCCGCATCTAACGGAAGTTTTCGTGATGACGGAATTTTCTATATTTCCGCAAACTATGCTCCAAGTTCTCAGGAAAAATTAGAAAAAGCAATTTTTTCCGAGATAAATGAAATTAAGAAATACGGAGTTAAGGAAGAAGAACTTGAACGTGCTAAGAAGATGATAGAGCAGGATACTTATTATTCAAGAGAATCAACTTCTAACATAGCGTCAGAACTAGGGTATATCTTGGCTTTGACCGGCAGCTCAAATTTATATGATAATTATGTTGCGGGAATAAAAAAGGTTACAGCCTGTGATGTTCAGAATGCCGCAAGAAAATATTTGGGTGAAAACAAAAGTGCAATATCAATTGTCCTTCCTGAATCAATAAAAAATCAAACTCCAAAAACAGTTCAGAAACATTCTTATACAAAGGTTTCTGAAAACTCCGGAGTTGCAAAATATCAGATTGATAACGGTGCAACACTATTAGTGAGCGAAAATAAAAATAATGATATAGTTGCAATAAATATAATTGCAAAAGGCGGTGAATTTATTGAAAAAGTGGCGGGTGAAGGAACGCTTGCGGCTTCAACACTTTTGAAAGGTACACAGAAATATTCCGCTCAGGAATTGTCGGTTATTTTGGATGAAAACGGTATAAAAATTTCACCGGTTTGTGATTCAGATTTCTTTATGATTGATGTTCAGACAACAACCGCTCAGATTGATAAGACTCTGGAAATTCTTGATGAGATTTTAAATAATGCTTTGTTTGATGATTATGAACTTGAAAAACAGAGAACTGAAATTCTTGCAAAAATAAAACAAAGACGCGATGTTCCTATGAATATTGCAATAGAAGATTTTAAGACAGTAATTTTTGAAGGAAGTGTTTATTCTCATACAAACAAGATTCTTGAAAAAACTTTGCCGAGAGTAACAAGAGGTGATGTAATCAGCTATTACAACCGTATTTTGGATTCAAAAAATGTTATAGTTTCAATTAACGGGAACGTAAATTCTGAAAAGATGGCAGAGAAATTCGGTTCGATTTTGAATCAAAAACAGGGGGCTAAATTTGATTATTCAAAATATAAAGTTACAAAATTAACTTCTCCGAAAACGACCTCGAAAAAAATAAAAGATTTGCAGACAGCGTGGCTGTTTATGGGGTGGCAAACATCAGGTGTAAGCGATAAAAAGGATTTCGTAACCCTGAAAGTAATAAATACAATGCTCGGTTCCGGTATGAGTTCCAGATTGTTCAGAAACTTAAGAGAATCAGAAGGGCTTGCATATCAATTGGGTACGAGTTATTCACCCAAAATGCTCGGCGGATTCTTTATGGGTTATATAGGGACAAATCCGTCTACGCTTGAACATTCAAGGAACAAAATGCTATCTGAGATTAATAAACTGAAAACAGAGTTTGTGTCGGATACCGAATTACAGGATGCAAAAGACAGACTCAAAGGCGGATTCATTTTGGCACTCGAAACAAATTCCGATAAGGCTTCTAATATAGGTATATTTGAAGCTTACGGTTTTGGGTATGATTTTTTGAATACTTATATTAAGATGATAGATGAAGTTACAGCTTCCGATATAGTAAGGGTTGCAAATAAGTATTTTACAGGCAATATTGTACAGTCTGATGTGAGATAAATTATTTGACTTTAATACCTGTCTATGTCTTAATGTAAGATAGTAAGCGGGAAGAAAATGGAAGCATTAGTCGAAAAAATTAAAAAATTAAAAGAAGAGAAAAATGCAGTTGTTTTGGCACACTGCTATCAGAATGTTGAAATCGATCAAGTTGCTGATTTTGTCGGAGATTCTCTTTATCTCAGCCGCAAAGCAAAAGAAACTAATGCTGATATTATTGTGTTTGCGGGAGTTTCCTTTATGGCGGAAACCGCAAAACTGCTTTCTCCCGATAAAAAAGTTTTGCTTCCAAGGCTTGAATCGGGATGTTTTATGGCGGATATGATTAATGTTTCTCAATTGAGAGAATTCAAATCAAAACATCCGAATATTCCGACAGTATGCTATGTAAATTCTACCGCCGCTATTAAGGCAGAATGTGATGTTTGTTGTACAAGTTCAAACGCACTAAATGTAGTCAAGGCTCTTAATGCGCCGGAGGTTTTATTCCTGCCTGATACGTATTTGGGCAAGTGGGTAGAATCTCAGTTAGATGGAGTTAAGGTAACAACGTACAACGGTTTCTGTCCGACACACTTAAGACTGCGTCCGGAAGATGTTGAAAAATCAAGACAAGAACATCCTTCTTCTAAGATTCTTGCACACCCTGAATGTCATCAGGAAGTTTGCAAACTTGCCGATTATGTGGGCAGTACAAAGCAAATCATGGATTATGTTCAAAAAACCGATTTTAAAGAATATACAATTGCCACAGAAAAAGGTGTTTTTGACAGGTTAAAGAGGGATTATAAAGATAAAACTTTTTATCTTTTAAAAGATACTCTTGTCTGTCAGAATATGAAATGGAACACCTTAGACGATATTTATAATGCGCTTTTGAGAGAAGAACATGAAATTACTCTTGATGAGACTGTTTCTCAAAAAGCAATGGCTTGTATAAACAAGATGTTTGAAATAACTGAGTCTGTTTATAAAACGGCTGTATAATAAATTTTGCCAATAATTAAATAATACTCGGAGTTTTGGAATATGAAATATTACGGATTTGGAATATATACCGGTGAAGAAAATATGAGAATAGATTCTGAAATCCTTGATAACGCAATAACAAATCAAGAAAAAGAGCCTATTTTCAGACTTTATGGATGGTCACCAAAGTGTGTTTCTCTTGGAAGAAACCAAAAAGAAGATTTTTTAACAGAAAAAATTGATGTTGTAAGACGTTTGACCGGAGGCAGAGCGCTTTTGCATGATGATGAAATTACATACAGCTTTGTTGCTCCTGTATCCGTAATCCCGAACGGAGAAACAGTTATTGAATCTTATAAGTACGTTTCGGGTATTTTGATAGATTTTTTTAAGACATTGGGAGTCAGTTTGGATTTTGGAGAAAACAAAAAAGTTTCAACACATTTTGACTATTGTATGTTGCTATCGACCGGTGCTGATGTTTGTTATAATGGGCAAAAGATTATCGGCTCCGCTCAATACAGAAAAAGCGGTTATCTTTTACAGCATGGTTCAATTCTTTTCGGATACGACAAAGAATTTCTTGAACATCTTTTTAAAGAAGAGGTTAAAGGAATTACGACAGTAAAAGATATTTTGCCAAATTTATCAAAAGAAGAATTTGTCAAAAAACTGGAAAATTTTATTTTAAATTCAACGAATATAAATTAGCAAAACTTGTCTTCTATAATGCTGCCCAGTATCCCGCCGATATGGGTGCCTGCTCCTGCGCCTCCGCATATTACTCCGCCTAATCCAACCGCTGCAACCGGAGCCGCAAGTCCTCCGGTAGCAATAATTGCGGCGGCTGTTATCGCACCTATTGCAGCACCGCTCAAAATACCTACGGCAGCACCCGTACCGCCTCTAAAGTTTGGAACGGTGTGAGTTTTTAATTCGTTTTTTTGCAGATGTTGCTGTTTGATTTGTAAATTTCTCTTTTGATAAACACTTTGTGCAGAATTAACAGAAAGTACCCTCATATAAATACCTCCATACAAGAGTATGTTAATATATTGCACATAGAGTGTCAATAGTAACTAAGAGCTATTTTTCAGCCCCTTCGGAGATTATATATTCTTTTTCAATTCCCTGCGTTTCCAAAATAAAATCACAGAGTTCTCTTACTGCACCTCTGCCTCCGGCATAGGATGATTTAAAATTGCATATTTCTTTTACTTCTTTTACGGCATCAGCCGGACAGCAGGCAAGTCCTACTTTTTCCAGAATACATATATCCGGAAGGTCATCACCCATATATGATACATTTTCATAAGTTAAATTATATTTTTTCATTAATTCTTCAAGTGCGGGAAGCTTGTATTTTTGACCTTGATAAAGCTCTGTTACATTAAGATTTTTTGCGCGATGTTGAACAGTGCCGTTATGTCTTGCGGTTATTATAGCAGTTATGAATCCTGATTTTCCCATTCTTACTATGCCATGACCGTCTTTTGCATTAAAAGTTTTATACTCAACTCCGTTTTCGTCATAAGTAATACTTCCGTCTGTTAAAACTCCGTCTACATCAAATGCGAGCAGTTTTATTTTTTTTGCGGCATCGTCAGCATTTTGTTTGGACATAATTCTCTCCTAATAGCTAAAATATTTATCAAAATCCACATCTTCAAAATTACAAAGAAGATGAAAAATATCGTCATCATCATCCAGTCTTTGAAAATTATATTCGTCAAAAAGCCAGTATTTCGGATTAATTCCTTTTACACGAACGATATTTTTGTCTTTCAGTATTTGCAATTTCTTTTTTACAATTTCAAGCGGAAGGTCAACAAGTTTCGCAAGCTCAACGGCTGTGATACCGTCGTCATTGCTGTATCTTTCCGGTGTAAGAAACATAAGTTCTAATCCCACCATTTTTAAATACTTGTCTTCTTCTATCATAATAACAGTATAATTACATAATTGATTTAAAACAATAGTCTAAAACTAATTTTAATTTATCCATAGGAGTTTTTGCTTTTTTTTGTGCAATATTAAAACGTTCCTTAAAAATCTCTTCAAAAATCATTTTTTTTAGCATATTAATTTTTTCATCAAAATGGTATGCCATGTCAATTTCTTCAAAAGTATATGGTCTGTCTCCGCGTCCTATTTTTTCCAGATAATCGTCACAATCATTTTGTATTTTGAAAGCACTACGTTCTGATTCGAGAGATTCTTTCATATATTTTAGGACAAGAATTCTGTCTTCTTTTTGATTTTTTTTCAGAAAATTTTTTGTCAAATGTTTTAATTTCGGAAGCTGAACTTTTTTTATTTGGGTTGAATCTCCGCAGTAAAAATATTTATTATAAAAATCATTTGTTATATTTTCCAAATTTTTAGCATATATTTTTGAGATAGTTTTTGTTGTTTTGGGAGAACACAAACCGTCAAATAAATGAACTGTTTCGTGAATTAAAGCCGGTAAATCTTCTATTGCAAATTCATTTTCTTCTGCCGGAATTGAAATCCTAAAACGGTTTGTATTACCGTTTTTATCAATAACATTGGACATCATGGCACCGCAATTTTCTTCTTCCGCTTTAGAAAGTTTTTTTACTGTCAAATCTATTTTTGCAGGCATCAATTTATTGTAATTTCTTCCGATTTCACTCACGGCAACATCATCTTTGTTTTTATAGAGTTTTAAGAGCTCATAGAAAATATTTTCAGATATGGCTCTTGATTTAAGCTTTCTGTATTCCGCAGAACCTTTTATATATCTATAAGGTAATTGTACTTTTGGTGTTCTCATATTTCTTTCAAAACACGAAAAAAAAATTTTTTGCTGTTTATAGTATAATTTTAGCTATGAGCGGATATATAAATAACGATTTTGACATTATTGTTGTAGGAGCGGGACACGCAGGATGTGAAGCCGCAATTTCTGCAGCACGTTTGGGATGCAATGTTCTTTTATGTACTTTGAATGTGGATAATATTGCGCTGCAGCCTTGTAATCCGGCAATCGGAGGCCCTGCAAAATCTACACTTGTAAGAGAAATTGATGCACTCGGAGGAGTTATGGGCGAAGTTGCAGATGCAACTTATATCCAAATGAAAACGCTAAACTCTTCTAAAGGTCCTGCTGTCCGTGCTTTAAGGGCGCAATCCGATAAAAAAGAATATACCCGCTATATGAGAAACATTATTGAAAACACTGACAATATTTGGGTAAAACAGACTTGTATTACTGATATCAAAGTAAAAGATAAACAAATCACAGGTGCTGTTGATGAATACGGAATAGAATATTCCTGCCGTGCAATAATCCTTACAACGGGGACTTCTCTTGAAGGAAAAATGTATGTAGGACTTCAGGCATATTCGGGAGGAAGGCTCGGAGAACGCGCTGCAATAGGTCTTTCCGCATCCTTAAGAGAACACGGAATCATTACCAAAAAACTAAAAACCGGAACCCCCGCAAGAGTTGATAAAAGAACTATTGATTATTCAAAAATGACGGTTCAGCCGGGGGATGAAGAACTTAGTTTTTACTCATTTAAACCTAATCGTCCTGTAAGACCGCAGTATCCTTGTTACTTGACCCGCACAAACGAAGAAACACACGCAATAATAAGAGCAAATCTTGATAAATCACCAATGTATCAGGGGCTTATACAAGGTGTAGGACCTCGTTATTGTCCTTCGATTGAAGATAAGATTGTCAGGTTTGCCTCAAATCCTTCGCACCATATTTTTATTGAGCCTGAAGGATTAAATACTTATGAAGTCTATATTCAAGGATTTTCAACAAGTTTGCCGGCTTGCGTTCAGGTGGAAATGCTTCGCTCACTTCCCGGTTTGGAAAAAGCTCATATAATCAAACCTGCTTATGCGGTAGAATACGATTATGTTCCGGCTGTTCAGACTTTGCATTCTCTAATGTCAAAGGATATTAAAGGTTTGTTTTTTGCAGGACAAATTAACGGCACAAGCGGATATGAAGAAGCGGCAGCACAAGGGCTTATTGCGGGAATAAATTCCGTTAAATATTTGAATAATTCCGAACCGCTGGAGCTTTCGAGGGCATCATCTTATACCGGAACTCTTATTGATGATTTGGTTACAAAAGATATTCAGGAACCGTACAGAATGCTTACTTCACGTTCTGAATATCGCCTGCTTTTAAGGCAGGATAATGCTGACGCGAGATTAACAGAAATCGGACACAAAATAGGACTTATTGATGAAGCTCAGTATAAGAGATTTTTAGAAAAACAGGAAAATATTAAAAAAGAAATTCAAAGGTTAGAAGAAACCAAACTTTCTGCGACGGATGAAGTTAATAATATTCTTGCTAAATACGGAGAGCATATTGATAGAGGTATAAGGCTAGCTGAACTTCTTAAACGTCCGAATATTACTTATGAAGTATTCAAAGAGGCGGAAGAAGAAACCCGTTCGCTCAATTTACCAAAAGACATAACTGATGAGGTTGAAGTTCTTATTAAATACGAAGGTTATATCAAACGTCAGGAAATGCAGGTTGAAACAAGCGAAAAACTTGAAAAATACAGAATTCCTGCAAATATTGATTATGATAAAATTCAACATATTTCAACAGAAACAAAAGAAAAGCTTGCAAAAATCCGCCCGACAAACCTTGCCCAGGCTTCGCGTATCGGCGGTGTGAAACCAGCAGACATCTCGGTTCTTATGGTAATGCTCGGGAAATAGATAAATAGTTAAACGCCGCAGTAATTTAGCCCCGCATTTATATAATCAGCTTTTTGTACTATAATAAGAAGGTGGAGATTGAAATAATGCCAAAAGTTAGCGTAATATTGCCTGTTTATAACGTTGAAAAATATATAAGAGAGGCACTGGATTCTGTTGTAAATCAGACACTGAGAGATATTGAGATAATCTGTGTAGACGACTGCTCGACAGATAATTCTTATGAAATTTTGCAGGAATATGCGCAAAAAGACAGCCGTTTTGTTGTTCTGAAACAAGAGGTTAATCAAGGACCCGGGGTTGCGAGAAACAGGGGTTTGGATGTCGCAACAGGCGATTATATAATGTTTCTTGACCCTGACGATTGGTATGAACTTGATGCTTGTGAAAGCGCGTATAATCAGATTGTTAAGAACAACAATGATTTTGCATATTTCAATTTTAGCTTTTTTATAGAAAAAGAAGATAGATTTTATTTAGACCGTGCTCGATTAAAACTTTTTGAAAAAGATATTGATAATCCGCATATAAGGTTTAGTGCGCTTGATTATCAATTTTGGGGATTTGGTGAATGTATTTATAAAATATATAAAAATTCATTTTTAAAACAAAATTTTATAAAATTTGGCGTTGAACGATTTTGCGAAGACTTATTTTTTTATGTACACAGTGTTGTTTGTGCAAATGATGTTTCTATATTGAATAAATCTCTTTATAATTATCGTATTCATAATAATAATACAATCTTTAAACCAAACTATAAAGATTTATTATCAGTTCATATAAAAAACTATGAGACTTGTAAAAATTCTAGTAATCCTGAAATATTTGTAAATAAATATGTTGTATATAGTATTAAATCACTTATGTATTGGTATAAGCAATGTGGTGAATTTGATTCTAAAATAAAAAAAGACTTTTATTCAGATATAAAAATGTTATATAAAAAATTTATAAACGAAATAGGAAAAGATAATATAAAAAAAGGATTAAATAAAAAAGCTTATAAAAAATTCAGAAAATTTGTTGAATATGATTTTATAAAATATAATTTTCAAGAAAATATGAAGTATTTTATAAAACAAGTATTTTCTATAGAAAATCATAGTAAATTTGGAATTAAGCATAAAGTTATTACTATTTTAGGGATAAAAATAAAAATAAAAATGAAAGAAAGATAAAATTTTATTATGGAATTAAAAAATATTCTTGTACATTTACATTTATATTATCAGGAGCAATTGGATTTTTTTCTTCAAAAATTGTCCAATATTTCCGGATGTCGCTGGGATTTATTTGTTACAGTTTGTGAAAAATCTGATGACATTTCTAAAAAAATATTGGAATTTAAACCCGATGCACATATTATTTTAGTAAAAAATATCGGATACGATGTTTATCCATTTATTCAAGTACTAAATTTGGTAGATATAGACAATTATGACTATGTTTTAAAAATACATACAAAAAATTTTAGAATGATACAAAGAACCATAAAAGAAAAGCACATGACAATACAAGGTTTTTCTTGGAGAGATAATCTTGTAAATACATTAATCGGAACAAAATCTATTTTTAAAAAGAACTTAGAGCTTTTAAATAATAAACGAATCGGCATGATTTGCAGTAAAACATTTTTATTTAAAATTACAGATAAAACTCCGGAAGACACCTTACTTTTAAGTAATTTAAAAAAGAGATTGAAAATAGAAAACTCTTATGGTTATTTTTGTGCAGGAACAATGTTTATTATAAAAGCAAATATTCTAAAACAATTAAAAGATACCAATTTTAATGAATACGATTTCGGGCAGCATATTGAGCAAACAGAAAGCTGCGGGAATTTAGCTCACGCAATAGAAAGAATTTTTACTATTTTGACAGATTATTATGGTTTGAAAGTATGTGGAAGAAATGTGTATTTATTCTCTTTTAAAGATATTTGTCAAAAAATATTTTCTATAAAAGACTCGTGGGATAACAAGCATAAAGTTTTGACTGTTTTTGGACTAAAATTAAAAAAAAGAAAACAAGAAATAAATCCAAGTTTTTCTGTTATCATGCCCGTATTGAATTCAAGTTGTGATATAGAAAAAGCTGTAAACAATCTTTTAAACCAAATATACCAAAACTGGGAACTTATAATAATTGATAACACCTCAGGTGATTTAGAAAATGATTTATATGAAAAATATAATAATTTTTTTAAATCAAAAAAATTTATTTATATAAAAACTTCAAACAAGAATCTTTCTTCATTAAGAAATATGGGGCTGTCTAAAGTTATTAACGAATGGGTAGTATATTTTGATTCAAATTCTGAAATGTCACAGGATTTTCTTGAAACATTTGCCAATTCTATAAAAAGTAATAGGAAAATAAAATGCTTTTATGCACAAGCTATAAGAAACAATTATATTATAGGGCAAGATTTTGATTATAAAACTTTATGTTCAAAGAATTTTATTGATTTGGGAGTATTCGTTCATCATAAATCTTTAAAGTATAAACAAAAATTTAATATTGACCTTAATAGATATGAAGATTGGGATTTGATAGCCACTTACTCAAAATTTTATAAACCTCAATTTATTAACAAAGTTTTATTAAGATACAATAATGAAGTATTAATTGAAGAAAACAATAATATACAGTCATTGAAATTATTAAAATATCAATTAAAAAAATATAATTTTCCATTAATAAAAAATTTTTTTTCTATAGAAGATTATATAAGCAACAATAATGTAGTAGGGAAAATTATAACAATTTGTTTTTGCAAATTGTTTACATATAAATTTGTAAAAATAATTAATTTATTAATAGATAAATTTAAAAAACAATATGAAAATGATATCGCAATTGTTGCAATTATAAAAAATGAAGCTCCTTACATTAAAGAATGGATTGAATACCATAGGTTGATAGGAATAAACAAATTCTACATATATGATAATGAAAGTACTGACAACTTAAAAACTATATTGCAAGAATATATAGATAAAGAAATAGTTACATATACTTTAATAGAAGGAGTTGCTCAACAATGTGTTGCATACAATGATGCTATAAAGAGATATAAATACAGAAATAAATATATGGCATTCATTGATGCAGATGAATTTATTTATCTTGAAGATGAAAAAAATTTAATGTCTGTTATAAATGATATATTTATAAAGAACAAAAATTGCGGCGGTTTTATTATACAATGGTGCTTATTTAATTCTTCCGGTCATGTACAAAAACCGGAAGGGCTGGTTATAGAAAATTACACAAATCATTTGCTAAAGTCAAATAAAATTAATGAACACATAAAAACAATCTGTAACCCAAGAAAAGTTTTTATATACGCTCACTGTCATTTTCCAATATACTACAGCGGTTTATATAGTTTTGATACAAATAATAATATAGTGGAAGGACCTTATAATAAAAAAGTATGTTGGGATAAAATAAGACTTAATCATTATTATACAAAATCTTTTGAAGAATTTAAAGAAAAGATTGCTCGTGGTCGCGCTGATATTGAGCAAAAGAGAAAAATACAAGAATTTTATGAAATAGAAGCTTGTGATTCTGAAAAAGATGAGTCAATGTTACAATATGCAGAAATTTTAAAAACAAGGATAAATAATAACAAATAATGAACAAAATTAACATCATACTTTCGACAGACAACAATTACGCACCGCAGTGTGCGACTATGATTGTATCAATTTTAAAAAATACTAAAACAAATAAAAATATTTGTTTTTATATTCTAAATGACGGCTTGAATGATGATAATATACAAAAAATTTGTAAACTTAAAAACATAAAACCATTTGATATATATTTTCTTAAAATTGATAAAGATGTAATTAAAAAACTTCCGCTAAACAGAAATTGGATTTCTGCTGCAACTTATTATAGGCTTCTTATAACAGATTTGCTGCCTGATGATGTGCATAAATGTCTCTATCTTGACTGTGACATGGTTTGTCTAGGAGATATTGAAGAATTATACAATTTTAATATTGATAACTATTATGCAGGTACTGTTCAGGATGAATCAGACAAAATACACCACAAAAGACTGAATCTTTCTGAAAAACACTTATATTTTAATGCAGGAGTTTTGCTGCTTAACATAGATAAGCTTCGAGAAATTGATTTTAAAAATAAATGTTTTGAATATTTTAACCAAAACTCTGCCATAATAAAAATGCAAGATCAAGATATTTTAAACGGAGTTTTTGATGGTCATTGTTTGAATTTACCAATTATATGGAATATAGGTACGCCATATTTTCATAAATTTACAGAACAATATAAAAATTTGGATATTAAAACAAAACAAGAAATATTTAAAAATCCAGGAATTGTTCATTATACCGGACGATATAAACCGTGGTCTGAGAAAATGTTTCATCCGTTCAAAAACTGTTTTTGGAAATATTTATTCCAAACTCCATATAAAAATTATTTTTGGAGATATTGTATTAAACAAATACCGTTATTTTTATACAAAAAAGAAAAATACAGTGATAGTAATGGAGTTATCAAAAAATATAAAATATTTGGAATAGTTGTGTTTAAAAAGTTGCAGCTATATTAAAACAAGGCGTCCGGAATTTCCGGACGCCTTGTTTTATTTTATTTTTGATATGTTGTTCAAATTAGAACATCAAACCTGCTTCTCTTGCTGCATCAGCGAGTGCTGCAACTCTTCCGTGATAAAGGAAGCCGCCTCTGTCGAATACAACACATTCAATGCCTGCTGCCTTAGCTTTTTTAGCAATGGCTTCACCGACAACTTTCGCTGCTTCAATGTTTCCGCCGTGTGCTAATTTTTCTTTAAGGTCTTTATCAACTGATGATGCTGATGCAATTGTAACATGCTTTTCATCATCAATTAACTGTGCATAAATGTGTTTTGTACTTCTGTATACAGCCAATCTCGGGAATTCAGATGTGCCTGAAAGTTTTACCCTTATTGTTTGGTGTCTTTTTTGTACTTTTGGTTTTCTAATTTCTTGTTTAATCATTTTTTCCTTCTTTCTTACTGCTTTTGCGGGCTATAGCCCTCCACATGTAATTTATAAGTGATTAAGTGATTTAGTAAACATGTGATTAAGTGAAATATTTCTATTTACTTTTTCATTTGTTTACCTGTACACTTGCTTACTTCTTACCAGCTTTACCGGCTTTACGTCTGATGTATTCGCCTTCGTATTTAACACCTTTACCTTTATATACTTCCGGCGGACGTTTGCCTCTTATTATTGCCGCAATATCACCTACTGCTTGTTTATTTGAACCTGTTACTGTAATCTTGGTGTTTGCTTCTACTGCAAAAGAAATTCCTTCCGGAGCTTCAATGATTACAGGGTGAGAATAACCGAGTGCCATATTAAGATTTTTACCTTCCATAGCTGCACGATAACCTACACCAACGATTTCAAGTTTTCTTTCAAAACCTTTTGAAACACCTGTTACAGCGTTTGAAATCAAAGTTCTGAACAAACCGTGCAAAGCACCTGCTTTTCTGTCATCAGAATTTTGTTCAACAATAATTTGATTATCTTTTACAGTAACTTTTACTTCATCTCTAAATGTTACAGATTCAGTACCTTTAGGTCCTTTTGCTGTTATGACGTTGCCGTCAATTTTTACTTCTACCCCTGATGGGATATCAATAGGTTTTTTACCAATACGTGACATAATTTTCTTTCCTTTCTAATGGGCTTTCTGTCAATGACCCATTTACTGAGTGATTGAGTGATTGAGTGATTAAGTGAGTATAAAATGTCTGACTTCAATTTGTGAATGCTTTATGACTTTATATTCACTTGGTCACCTGTTCACTTTACTACCATACATAACAAAGAATTTCACCGCCGAGGTTTTCTTTTCTGGCCTTACGGTCTGTTAATAAGCCTTTGCTTGTTGATACAACAGCAATACCAAGTCCGCCGTATACTTGCGGAAGAGTTTTTGCTTTGTGATAAGTTCTCAAACCAGGTTTAGAAACTCTTTGAAGGTTAGTGATAACCGGCTTGTTGCTTTCATCATACTTTAATTCGATTGTTAAAGTCTTGAAGTTTCCTTCAGCTTTTTCTGAATAATCAGAAATAAAACCTTCTTCTTTCAAAAGTTTAGCCAATGCAACTTTCAATTTAGATGATGGCATTTCTACAGAAGGGTGTGAAACGATGTTAGCGTTTCTGATTCTTGTTAGCATATCTGCTATAGGATCTGTGTTCATTTTTTTATCCTTTCGATTTGAGGGTAGTTTAAAACCGGTTGTATGTCTTTTGAAACAAACGGTGCTTTGTTTTCCACCAGAGCTTTACTTGCCCCCGACTACTCGTCACTTACTGAATTAATTGCTGCTCCATTAAAGAACGTCTTTCAGCAGTCTGACAATGTTTAATTTATAACAAACATTAATAAAAATCAATAAATATTGTTAATAAATGTTAATATAATTTAACAGAATGTTTCTTTTGTTGAGATTAATTTTTGATATTTTCTGTATCTTTGTAGCCTTCATTTTCTTCTCTTTATTTCGGAGGTAAAGAGAAGAAGAAAACGAAGCAAAAGCGGATTGTTTGCAGAGTGCGGAGTTCCTCTGCGTAAGCAGAGAACGCAGACTCGTTTAACGCCAACAACCAAGCAGAAGAAGAGAAAGCACCGGATTGAATGGATACAACGTCCTGACGGACGTAAGCTTGAATGGATGTTGCAAGCAGAGCTTGCACTTTTGGTTCGCCCACTTTACGCTGCGCCCGTCAAGAGAAGATAATAGAATTGTTTTACATTTTTTGAATTTATTCTTTTCCGCTAGGGCACGTAAGAGATTCGGCTTTGCCGAAAACATCAATTTAGTCAAAATGCCCGTAAGGGCATAGTGGTTAACCATTCAATCGCGTGCTTTTCTCTTTTTTCTTTGTTTCGTTTCTTTTTTCTCCTTTACCTCGCAAATAAAAGAGAAAAAAGAAATGAAAGTGCCAAGTAAACAAAAAGAAGAAAATGAAGGCTACAAAGATACAGAAAATATCAAAAATTAATCTCAACAAAAGAAACATTGTGTCGAAAGAGAATCTTTGAATATTAGCCAATTAACTAATATGAAAAAAGATTTCTTTAAGATTAAATAAAATTATTAAATCTTTTTCATACTTCCAGCTATTCTTAATTCCATGAGCCCCAGAGGCTCTTTTTTTTGGCAGAAAATTATAAATATTAGTATTTTTATTATTTATTATTAAAAAAATATTTTTAATGCAAAATGAGGACGCGGAAAAATCCAAAATTTGACAGAATTTTGAGATTTTCCCGCGTCCGACTATGGTGTGTGAGAGTCAATCCCTATGCGGGATAGCATAGGGATTGACTCGAAACCGTTCCTCTGAGTTTGCGAGAAAAACGTGAGTTTTTCCGCAAACTCAAATTGTTACAAAATGTAAATCATATTGTGATAATCAGTCAAGTTAAGAAAACAAAAATACTTTATATAGATACAACGGGAAATTAGGGGAAGTCATGAATCCAAGCAGAGTTTTAAAACTTATATTACCACATACAGCGTCTATGAGAGCATTAAAAGCTAGACCTATAGAGAACATTTTGCAAGAAATAAAGAACTTGAGACCTGTTCGTAATGTTGGCGAAGAAGCCAAAATGTTTGTAATGGAACAACCAACGAGATTTAAACAATTTTTCAGACATAACTATACACCTGCGTTAGAAGATATGGGTTGTATGAGTGGAGTTGGTGAGCAAAAATGGAACTTATTAGAACAATTGTGTTCAAGAAACGGTTTAAAAGTAAAAGATATTGGTAGTATAGCAAGATATGATACTGAAACTGTAAAATTCTTACAAGAATTGCCAGATGAAAAATTGTTAAAGCTAAGAGACTTTATAAGGATGAAAGACCCTCATTGTGAATACTTCCAAGCTGTAAAATCCGATACACTAAAAGTTTTGTCAGAAATGGAACAACCGCAATTGGATTTTCTTAAAAAATATTTTCTACTTGAAAATCGTGGTTATCAAGTATTCAATAATGAACAAATAATCGCTCTTGCAAAACGTGGTTGTAATGAACAACAGATAAATAAACTTATTTTCGACGGTGGTTTATATGGTGAAAGCGTTTTAGAAGCTACTGCGGTTAAAGATTTGAATATTGATAAGCTTATACAAGAAATTAATAAAGCGAAAAAAGCATATGGTAAGAATTTTAAAGGTGCACATGTTCTTCATAATGATTACAATCCAAACAGTTTTTCATTGGGAATTACTGACCATAATGGTAAAGCATATTTAAAAACTTTTGATAAAGATTTTAATATCATCAGTGAAGAACAATTGTTTATTGAAAGTATTAAAAATGGTCAAAGGTCTGTTTCAAGGGCTGGAACACAAAATATTGCACACAGAGAAGAATTACAAGCTCTCTTAGATGATGAAAATGCCATTGTTACTTTAAAAAGAATATCAAAAAAAGGTAACTTACAATCTGATGTAACATTACAAGCTAATTGGACTGAATCAAGGAATCTTCCAACACAAGCCGTATTGCATAAATCTCAAGTGGTTAGTGAAGAAATGTCATTTATAGGTAAAAATGGTGAGCAACTTGTAGAAACAATGGTACCGTCAGAGGTTGAAGGGGTATATAGAATTTTACAAAAAGCACCTAACGGAGCTGTAAAAGTTCTGGGAGATGCTAAAATTGACCCCAAAACAGGTATTAAAACGATTACTAAAAATATGGAGTCTTTAAATGGAACTACAACAAATAAAGTTATAACAATTCAACCGAATGGTAACATGTCTTTAACATACGTTGTTAAAGATGCAGAGGGAAATGTTTTGATGAACAGGCAATTAACACACACTTTTGTCAGTCCTAATGAAGCAATATCTAAAGTTAATAGCAATACCTACAGAATAACTTACTCTACTGATAAAATTTCTGTACTTAATTCTCAAAATGGTAAAGTTACAGATATTAATCTCACAGAGATACTTAAAGATTGTACACCTGAACAAAAGCAGGAAATGATGACTGTTTTGAAACAAATGTCAGGTGAAAATTTGTTAAATATAAATGATAAAGTCAAAAATTTCAAAGTTATTGATAATTTGTTAGGCTCTTGTGCTTGTTATGCAGGTCAAGATATGGGAGTAATTGCAACAGGCGGTAATCACTTTGTAACAACTCATGAATTATATCACCTTATTAGCCAAGCTGAAAACGTAAGGAATGCAGATAAAATTTTAAACTTGCCTAAATATGTTAGAAATAAAATAGGAAATACATATCAAAAAGAATTGAAATTATTCTTAGAACATTTTCCAGAAGCTCAGCGAAATCATGTTAACTACTTCACAAATCAATTAACTCCTATTACTTCAATAGAAGAAACAATTGCAGAAGGTGGAGCAGCACTAAATACATATAATAATTTGTCTTTATTCTCGATTAGAACAGAGTATTTAGAAAGATATTTCCCTGAAACTATTGCACAGATTGAAAAAGCAACCGTTTATAGAGAATCGCAAATTATAAATAAGTTAGTTCAAACTCGTTCGAAAGACACAAATTTAATGAGTAAAAAATTAAATATTCCGTATGATATGAAAACTAAACTTAATCAAGCAAACAAAAAAATGTTTTCTGTGGCATAGAAAATGTTTGATATTGTTTCAAAAAAGAAGATTGAAAATTATTATCTCAGTCCTTTTTCCGGAAAAGCGGAATTCGAGGTTACAATTTCATAATATTCATTCTTGTCGATATTTACACCCATGTTTTTTATATCGACAGTGAATTTTTTCTTCTTTTTTTTCTTGGGTTTATTTTCTTCCATAATTATAAAATCTCGTTGTTTTCACCCACCTGAACAATTGTTGGTTGATGGCTTTCGATTTCTTCCGGTGTAAGCTGAGCGTATGTAACAATTATAATTTTGTCACCTTTTTGTGCTTTTCTTGCAGCAGCACCATTGAGGCAAAAACATTTTGAACCCTTTTCACCCTTTAGTGCATAGGTTTGAAATCTTTCACCATTGTTTATATTTAATATTTCGACTTTTTCCCACTCACGAATTTTTGCTTTTTCAAGAAAATCTTCGTCAATTGTTATAGAGCCGACGTAATTTAAGTTTGCGTCCGTGACGGTTGCTCTGTGTATTTTAGAATTTAGAAACTCTCTTAACATATCTACCTCTCAAAACATGGTATCACAAACAGAAAAATTTGAGTCAATATTAATTAAGTTATTGTTGATGTTTAAATTTTGTACTCTTAGTCATTGACTTTTGGTCATTAATTTGATAATATTTTTTTGTTAGGAGTTTGTATGACAACAAAAAGACAAGAAAATGCGCTAAAAACTCGGGAGAAGCTTAAAAGTACAGCGGAGAAACTTTTAAAAACTAATGGGTTTAATGCGTTATGCGTGGAAGATATTACAAAAGCTGCAGGAGTCGCAAAGGGTACTTTTTATGTTTATTTCAAGCATAAAGAAGATATTGTTGCCGAGATTTGCAGAGGATATTTTAAACAAATTGAAGAACAAATAGAACAAATGAAAACGCACGACATAAGTGAAAAATTAGCGGTTTATTTTGACAGTTTTATGCGTGCGGTTATGTTATACGGAATAAATATCTGCAGAGAATGGATAAGAAGCTCAATTGATCCTAAAACCGCACCTGATAATACTGATATGACTAAATGGCAGTATGATGTTGAAATGCTTAAAAATATTTTAACTAATGCGGTTAAAAATAATGAATTAAAAAAAGATACACCAGTAGAATTATTAACTCATATGATAATTTCGGAACTGTATGGAATGATGACCTGCTGGTGTATGTCAGACGGCGAATTTGAGCCGACAGAATGGACTAAAAAATTTGCAGATATGCCGTTAAAAGCTGTTTTAGATAAATATTTAATATAGGAGAAAGTTATGCAGTATGTAAAATTAGGTAACACCGGTGTTGATGTTTCAAGAATTTGTTTAGGTTGTATGAGTTTTGGAAAACCGGGGAAAGAAAATGGAGTTTTCCCTTGGGCAAAAGATTATGATGATGCTAAACCTATATTTAAAAAAGCTGTAGATTCAGGTATAAATTATTTTGATACTGCAAATGTTTATCAGCTTGGTACAAGTGAAGAAATAACGGGAAGATTAATTAAAGAATTCGGTTTGGACAGAGATGAAATCGTTGTTGCTACAAAAGTTAATTTTGCGATGAGAGAAGGAAGACCAAACGGTGCAGGTTTATCAAGAAAAAATATAATGACAGAAATTGACCATTCTCTTAAAAGGCTGAATCTGGATTATGTAGATTTGTATCAAATTCACAGATTAGACCACGAAACTCCGATGGAAGAAATTATGGAAGCTTTGCACGACGTTGTAAAATCGGGTAAGGCAAGATATATCGGCGCATCTGTTATGTGGGCGTGGGAGTTTGAAAGATTAAATCAGATTGCAGAGCGCAACGGCTGGACAAAATTTGTTTCTATGCAAAATCAGTATAATTTGATTTATCGTGAAGAAGAACGTGAAATGATACCATTGTGTCAGGACAGAAAAGTTGCTATTGTTCCTTGGAGTCCGCTTGCGGGAGGAAGATGCGCTCATCCTTGGGGTACGAAAACACACAGAAATTCCATTGATGAAGTTTCACCTGCTGTTTTGGGTGCAACAGATGCACAGGACAAAGTTGTAGTTGATAATTTGGAAAAAATATCAAAAGAATTGGGGTATTCAATGGCGCAGGTGTCTTTAGCTTGGATGTTATCTAAACCTTATATAACATCTCCTATAGTAGGTTGCACAGACGTTAAACACGTTGAAGAAGCAGTTTCAGTGCTTGATATCAAATTAAGTGATGATATTATTAAACGACTTGAAGCGCCTTATGTACCGCATATAAAGACGGGAGCTTTTTAATAGAAGAAGGATATATTTGATGGAAGAAGTTAGAATTGATGTAAGAAACCAAGAACCTGAAAGAATTGCAGAAGCTAAAAGAAGTTCTGATTTGTGTTTCAGGATTAATCATACAAACCCGACGACTCCTGAATGCAAGGAGTTGATTGACGAACTTTTTAATCATACATTGGGGGAAAATACTGTATTGCACCCGCCGATGTTTACAATATTGGCGGACAAAGTTAAAATCGGTAAAAATGTTACTATTTTGAATAATTTTCAATGTATGTCCGCTGGTGGTTTGACGATAGAAGACGGTACAATGATTTCACTAAATTGTACTATTGCTACAAATAATCACGATATGTATGACAGATATGTAATCACCTGCAAGCCTGTTCATATAAAGAAAAACGTATGGATTGGGGTAAATGTTACTATACTTCCGGGGGTTACAATAGGAGAGAATGCAGTTGTGGGTGCCGGCGCGGTTGTAACAAAGGATGTTCCGGATAATGCAGTTGTTGTCGGAAACCCTGCAAGAGTAATCAGATATCTTGATGCAGAAAAATTTAAAAAGTAAGGAATGAATATGAAAAAGATTTTACTTTCAATTTTAATATTGGCGTTTTGCGCACAAGGCAGTTGTTTAGCACTTAATCACAAGAATAAAGGAGAAAATAAACCTATGGGTAAAATTGTACAGACCGCTGGCAGAGACAATTTAGGGAATTTTGCACCTGAATTTGCACACTTTAATGATGATATTTTGTTTGGTGAAAACTGGAACAATCAGGATATTTCAGTTAAAACAAGATGTTTGATTACGGTAATTGCACTTATGTCACAAGGAATTACGGATAATTCTCTAAAGTATCATCTTCAAAATGCAAAAAATAACGGCGTGACACGCGAAGAAATTGCGGCTGCAATTACTCATACAGCTTTCTATGCAGGATGGCCAAAAGCCTGGGCGACATTTAATTTGGCAAAAGAAGTTTGGAATGATAAAACACCTGTTTTGTCAGAAAAAGATAAATATGCAAAAACAATTTTCTTTCCAATCGGAGAGCCAAATGATGCTTATGCAAAATATTTTATAGGACAGAGTTATATTGCACCAGTGTCTGCTCAACAGGTAAAAATTTATAATGTAACGTTTGAACCTAAATGCAGAAATAACTGGCATATACACCACGCAAAATCAGGCGGTGGACAGATGTTAATAGCAGTCGGCGGAAGAGGTTATTATCAGGAATGGGGTAAAGAACCTGTTGAAATGAAGGCAGGAGATGTTATTAATATTCCTGCAAATGTCAAACACTGGCACGGTGCAGCACCGGATAGCTGGTTTTCACATCTTGCTGTTGAAATTGACGGGACGGAAACCTCGAATGAATGGCTGGAAGCAGTTAGTGATGAAGTGTATAATAAATTAAAATAAGGAGATAAACATGAAAGTATTATTATTTAACGGTTCACCCCATAAAAACGGTTGCACTTATACAGCTTTGGAAGAAATTGCAAAAACTTTAAACGAAGAAGGTATAGATTCCGAAATTTATCAAATCGGGATAAAATCAATAACACCATGCAGAGCCTGCAGTGCTTGCGCAAAATTGGGAAAATGCGTTATTTCAGACGATGATGTAAATAATTTTGTAGAAAAATGTAAAGATTTTGATGGTTTTATATTTGGTTCGCCGGTTCATTATGGTTCTGCCTGCGGCGGTATTACAGCTTTTTTGGACAGAGCTTTCTTTTCGGCACTTTTATCTGGAAGATTGGATTACTTCAGACATAAACCGGGTTCTGCAATTGCAAGCGCAAGAAGAGCCGGTACAACGGCGACTTTGGATCAGTTAAACAAGTATTTTACCATTTCCGAAATGCCGATAATTTCCGGCAGATACTGGAATATGATTCACGGTTACACAGCGGATGACGTTATACAGGATGAAGAAGGTATGCAGAATATGAGAATTCTTGCACGTAATATGGCTTGGCATTTAAAATGTCAGGAAGCTGGTAAAAACGCGGGAGTTCAGATGCCAAAACAGGAAGAAATTGTATACACAAACTTTATAAGGAATTAAAAATATAAACTCAATAATTTTTATTTTTTCAGTCGGTTAAGCAATTCTTTGGCATAATCCATTTTGAACAGAATGTTTAATGCGGCATAAATTCCTGAAAGAGCGAGTATTACGATAACTATTTTTACTGCTTTGATGAGCGGTGATAATCCAAAAGCAAAGCATTTGCAAATGAACAGACCCGCAAAGAAAGTTAAAATACCGGCTAAAATCATTTTTCCGAAATTCTTAAACAGGGTTTTGTAGTCAAGTTTAATTTTTCTGAAAATAAACAATCCCAAGAATGTCGCATTGAATAACGTTACAAAAGACGTAGATAGAGTAATCCCTGCAATACCCATATTTAGCTTAAGTATCAAAAGCCAGTTTAATAATGCTTTCAGACCTATTGACGACATTGCGATAATAAACGGCGTTTTTGAATCGTTAAATGCATAATAAACTCTTGTTATTGAATCTCTGAATACATAAGGAATTATTGAAAATGATAAGAAACACAAAGCTTCTGATACCATTACAACTGCGTTTGAGTTGAATGCTCCGCGCTCAAAGATTAAAGAAATTCCGTCTTGTGCAAGCAGGAGAATGAAAATTATCATAGGAATTGCCGCAAAGAAAAGAACTCCGACTCCTTTGTTAAAATACGTTTTTATGGATTCGTAATTTTTTTCTCCCGCAAGTCTGGAAAATATCGGGAACAGCGGAACCAAAAACGCTGTAACCAAAATTCCTACAGGGAATTGGAATATTCTGTTTGCAAATACTACAGAAGTCCATGCCCCTTCTACAAGGGTAGAAGCGAAAAACATATCTATATAAATGCTGATTTGACCTATTGTTGAGCTTAATATTGCAGGGAATAGCAGTTCACAAATATTTTTGAATTGTTCATTGTTTTTTATATCAAAATTAGGCTTAATTCGATATCCTATTTGTCTGAGTTTTGGGAACTGAATTGCAATCTGGCAAAGAGCGCCCAATGTTGTTGCAATTGCAAGTGCGTATCCTGATTTATCATTGTGTACAATTGAAATTACACCAATTACGACAAGACTCAGAATCATAGGGGAAAGGTTTGGTAAAATGTACTGCTTGTGTACAATTAAAAGCCCGTAGTAAATTCCGATTATTCCGCCGATTAAAATTATCGGAGACATTATTTTAAAATGTGCTGTTGCAAGTGTTACCAATTCAGGTGAGCCCGCAGAAATAATCAGTCCCATAATTTTGTCTGCAAAAAAGAAACCCAAAATTGCACATAGTGCAAAGAATACAAAAGCACACGTCAAAAATGTATTATAAAGTCGATTAACTTTGTCGTTAATTTCACCGTTTTCGCCCACAAGTTTTGAAAAAACCGCAACAGCCGCACTGTGAAAGGGCCCGCCGACTCCGCCTAAAATTATTATTGCAAGTGATGGAATTTGTAAGGCATAAAAATATGCGTCAGAAACAAGAGTCGCACCGTAAAAATTTGCTACCACCATATCTCGAATAAATCCGATAAGCTTGCTTGCAATCGTTACAAGAGCAATGAGCCAGGCTGCTTTCAAGACACCCGGAGTTTCATCTTTTATCGTTTTAGTATTCTGTTCTGACATATTTTTCAACCAATTCTACATACAAAGTTATCGAACGTCCCAGGGACGGTGCATAATATACTATTGTGTTTTCACCGTCATCAATATATCTTGAAATATCTATTTTACATTCCTTTTGGAATAAAGTTTTTGTAATCGGAAATTCATGGTTTCTGCCGTTAATCATAACTGCAATTTTTCCTGCGGAAGTATCCGTTACAACTATTTGCGCTCTTCCTATAGGCGCCCAGAAAGTTTGCTTTATGTCTTCTCCCGAAACGGTTACAGGAACAGTACCAAGATTTATTCCTTTATAATAGTGTCTGAGTATATTGTAATAATCCTGTCCGAGTTTTGTTGCCATATATCCGGCTCCAAACTGGCTCATTCCGACGCCGTGACCAAATCCTCCGCCTTTTGCAATAACTTTGACAACATTTCCGTAATTGTCAATTGATACTATGAAGAATACATTTGCACTTGGAAGTGAAATCCCGTCTTTTTGGAATACTCTTCTTATAACAAGTTCTTTTGAAATTTTGTAACAACCGCGTGAAGTCTGAATCTCAACCTCCATAGCTTTTCCTGACAGCCCGCGTTTCATAACCGTTATACCTTTAAGCTTTCCGATTTCATCCCCCTGTTTAAATGCCGGAAATACATATCCGGTTTTTGATTGTGCCGGTATAGTTTTTGTAAGAACTTCTTCCAGCTCTTTTCCGCTCCACTCTTTTGTCCATCTGTAATAAGGAGAATCTATGTCAAAAGAAGGTATTTTTGTATCATAAAAAGTTCTGGCTTTGTCTTCGTCATTGAGAGGCTCAAATTCCGCTTTATCCGGAACTGCAGTAAGATAAGGCTTTCCGGAGGATGGAAAAAGCTTTGTATAAGGATCGGAAAAAGCATTTGAGTAGCTTTCTGTATATCCGCCGGCTGTTGAGCTATACAGAGCAAGAATCAATTCATTATCGTATAGAGCAACAATCCCGTCTGTTTCCATAACAGCTCTTGTTGCTAAATCGTCTTCTGTGTTTGCGCCAAAGTATACCTGACTCGCAACACTATCTACAACGTTAAATTCTTTATACGCTTGTGTTCTGGGAGTAAGAACATAATTTCTTGCGGCAACAGCCTGTGCTTTTAGTGCTTCTAATCCAAATCTGACGGGCATTTCATTTGGGACAACACCTTTTAGGTATTCTTGTATTTCCACAAGATTTATAATATAGAATCCGTCATTTTTTTCGCTTTTAACAATTTCAAATGCACCATGATAAAGTGCCTGAATCCCTTTTCTCAAAAGCCCTTTGATTCCTAAAAGTCCTTGAGGGCACACAATAACAACATCTCTCAATACTGCGGATTGATTATCTATTGTGACTAAAAGTCCTGCTTCAGAATTTTTTATATAAATACCTTGATTTGCCGGAACAGTTGCGATAACTTTTTTGCTGATTCTGTCGCAAATATTACATTCTGCCGTACCAAAAACAATGGTATCCTGTTTAAGAACATTTTGAAATTTGTTATCAGTCAGTCCGACACGTACAATGTTGTTTTCTATATTTGCAAACGCAGGAAACATTCCAAAAATGAGTACTGCAAAAATTATGAATATTTTTTTTAAATTAATTATCAATTTTCCATTTACAATTTTCAATTTTTTAATTCCCAAGTTGTTCCTTCTTTTGAATCTTTCAAAATAATTCCTGCGTTATCTAAAGCTATACGAATTTTGTCCGCTAAATCCCAATTCTTTTCAGAACGGGCAATTCTGCGCTTTTCTATAATATCTTCCATAGAATTAAAACTTTCATTCAGTTTTGCATTAATCGAATCCAGTTTATGCTTTAATTCTTCTTCCGAAAGTTTTGCTTTTTCAAACTTAAAACCTAATGTATTCGCAAGTTTATAAAGAAGAGTAAACGCGTATGGAATATCCTTGTTTGCTTTGTTTGTCAAATCAAAGAGTACTGCTAATGCTTTTGATGTATTTAAATCATCATCCATTGCTTCGACAAATTCTTTGTATTCTTCAAGTTGAGTGATGTCCAATGTTTCATCAATCTTTGTATGCTTGGCATTGAGCATTCTTTTTACTCCGTTAGCCGCTGCCTGCAATGATTCATCGGAAAATTCAACCGGCATTCTGTAGTGATTTGTCAATATAAAGAAACGGATTGTGTTTGCATCATAATTCTTTAATAAATCATCTATAGTAAGGAAATTTCCCAAAGATTTTGACATTTTTTCTTTGTTAATTGTTACAAAACCGTTGTGGAGCCAATAATTTACAAATTTGCATCCGTTTGCACACTCTGATTGTGCAATTTCGTTTTCGTGATGCGGGAATATTAAATCTGCTCCGCCCGCGTGAATATCAATAGTTTTACCTAAGTATTTTCTGCTCATTGCGGAACATTCTATGTGCCATCCCGGACGTCCGACTCCCCAAGGAGAATTATATCCGAATTTTTCATCTTTTTTCCAGAGTGCAAAATCGAGCGGATCCTCTTTTAATTCTCCTACTTCAATCCTTGCACCGCTTTCAAGCTGATGAATCGGCTGCCCCGAAAGACTTCCGTATTTGCCGAATTTTTTAACTCTAAAATATACATCTCCGCCGGCTTCATAAGCGAATCCTTTTTCTATAAGTTCTTTATTCATTGCAATCATTTCGCCCAATGTTTTTGTTGCAAAAGGCTCAATATCAGGGCGAAGATTGTTAAGAGCGTTCATAGATTCTGTAAATTTGTTATACCAGAATTTTGAAACTTCTTCGGGAGTTTTACCTTCTTTTTCTGCTTTTTTGAGAATTTTGTCGTCTACATCTGTTACATTTCTGCAATATGTAACGTCGTATCCTTTAAATTTTAAATATCTGTATAATACGTCCCATGTAATGTAGCATCTTGCATGCCCAAGGTGTGCGTTATCATATACTGTCGGTCCGCAAACGTACATTTTGACTTTATTACCGTCTATAGGTTTAAATTCTTCTGTCTGATTTGTGAATGAATTATGTAATTTCATATTTTTATAGCCCCCGTAAAAAAATTTTATATCAAACAGAATATTGGGTAAAGTGAAATAATTTTTGATATAATATTTATTATTAATCACATAGAGGTAATTTATGAAATCAAAAGAAGAAGTTGTTAAGGAAATGCAGCTTGTTGTAGAACAAATGCGTCTGGACGATATAGAAGAAAATCCTGATTGCGAACACGAATTTTTTACCTGTGATGCGTGCGGTGGTACAAAATCGCTTGCCGGCTCAGTTTTGTACGGTCATCACAGACTTTGTAACGATTGTGTTTTGTACGCTGAAATCGGTTTTGAACTCGGTCAGATAAAAGATATCCACGAATTGATTGATGCAATGGAAGATAAGCGACTTGAAGCGGATTGCGAATTTTTAAAAGCACAGGAAAAAAGTATAAATAACTAAATTAAGTGATTTATTTATCTACTTTATATACGGATTCAAACCCACAGTAATCTTTGCGGTTTTAAATTTATTACTATTTACCTAAAACACTCTACCCTATATTTTCGTTTTTGTTTGTACTAAAATTTGTTTGGTACATTATACAGGGGGAAATGTAACATGTGGGATTATTCGGAAAAAGTTTTAGATCACTACAGAAATCCGAGAAATGTCGGAAAAATTGATAACGCTGATTTGATTGGAGAAGCAGGTTCACTTGCCTGCGGAGACTCTTTGAAATTATATTTAAAACTTGATGGTGAAAAAATCGTTGATGCTAAGTTCCAAACCTTCGGTTGCGGTTCTGCGGTAGCTTCATCAAGTATTTTAACAGAAATGATTATTGGCAAAACATTGGATGAAGCAAAAGAAATTACCAATAAAGATATTGCAGAAGAACTCGGCGGACTTCCGCAAGAAAAAATGCACTGTTCAGTAATGGGGCATGAAGCTTTGGAAGATGCTCTCAACAAGTATTACGGCGGTAAATACAATAATACAACCGTTACGAATTCATCGGAAAAGGTTGTCTGCACTTGTTTTAATGTTACGGAAAACCAGATTCTGGAAGCTATAAAAATCAACAACCTTAAAACTGTCGAAGAGATTACTAATTATACCAAAGCAGGCGGTGCCTGCGGAAGGTGCAAAGGTTACATAAAAGATATTCTTGAAACATATTGGGGCGGGGTAAATAAAACAGAAAAAGAAGAATTGACTCCTACACAAAAAATCTTAAAAATAAGCAAAGTTATAGACCAGCAGATTTCTCCGGAGCTTCAAAAAGATGGCGGAGATATTGAGTTTGTTGATTTGGACGGAAACAAGGTCAAGGTAAAATTGACAGGTATGTGTCAAGGTTGCAAAAATTCACAAATGACAATAAAAACATTTGTTGAATCAATATTGAAGGATAAAGTTGATTCTTCTTTAGAGGTTGAACAGGTATAACGATGTTGTAGGGCAAGTAAATAGGTCGGGTTTTCACCCCAACAAAAATAAAAACAAAATCGAGGCAAATATGATATATTTAGACAATAATGCAACGACAGCAGTAGATGAAAAGGTTTTGGAGGAAATGCTTCCATATCTGAAAGGTGAGTATGCAAACCCTTCCAGCATGTACGATTTTGCAAAAAAGCCTGCCGCTGCAATAAGAGATGCAAGAGTTAAGGTTAGAGACTTCTTTGGTGCAAAAGATGAAAAAGAAATTTTCTTTACCTCATGCGGTTCAGAATCCGCAAATATGGCGATTAGAGGAGTATTAAACTGCAACAAAGAAAAGCGTCATATTATAACAACAAAAGTTGAACACCCTTGTGTACTCAATACATATAAATACTTTGAAAAACAAGGATACGAGGTTGATTATATCGGAGTCAATGCGTATGGCGAACTTGAAGTTGAAGAACTGAAATCAAAACTCAGAAAAGATACTGCGCTTGTGTCTGTAATGTATGCTAATAATGAAACAGGTGTAATTCATCCGGTGGAAGAAATTGCAGAGTATGTAAAATCAAAATCACCTGAAACAAGAGTGTTTGTAGATGGTGTTCAGGCCGCGGGTAAAATTCCGATGGATGTAAAGAACACAAAAATAGATTTGATGGGAATTTCTGGACATAAATTCCATGCACCTAAAGGAATTGGAGCTTTGTATATGAAGCCTGACGTCAGAATTACATCTCTTATAGCAGGCGGACATCAAGAAAGAGGTTTGAGAGCGGGAACGGAGAATGTTCCGTATATAGTAGGTATGGGAAAAGCTGCGGAGCTTTCTTTGGACGCTCTAAAATACGAAGGAACGGAAGTTAAAAGACTGAGAGATAAGCTTGAAGCAGGAATTTTAAAGAACGTATTTAATGCAAGATTAAATACCTCCGTTTCCGGCAGGGTTCCAAATACATCAAATATAGGTTTTGAATATGTGGAAGGCGAATTAATCCTTCTTCACCTGAGCGATTTGGGAATTTGCGCAAGTTCAGGAAGTGCCTGCACGTCAGGTTCGCTGGAGCCGAGTCACGTTTTAAGAGCTATGGGAATACCGTTTACGGCTTTACATGGTTCAATAAGATTCAGCCTTTCAAGATTTACCAAAGAAAGTGATATCGATTATGTCATAGAAAAAATGCCGGCAATTATGGATAAATTGACATCAATTTCTCCTTTCCAAGAAGAATTGCAAGCTTTGAGACAAAGAAAACAACATTAATAAATGAAATGAGGAAGATGAAAAATGATTGATGATGCTTATAATATGGTTCTAAAACCGATAATTCACTTTTTGGAGAAACATTCTCCTTTTATAATTGGCGTAATCATTAATATAGTAATAATAATGTTTATTAATAAGGTTATTGATGCACTAGAGGTAAAGCTTGCAACCAAACTGCGGGAAAAACATTCGGATTCTTCACTCGTTAATTTGTTACCAATATTGGTAAAAGTTTTGAAAGCTATTATTATATTTTTACTTTTGGCAGGATTTTTGCAAAGCTTCGGGTACAATGTTTCATCACTTATTGCAGGTTTCGGAATCACAGGTTTGGCAGTAGGTTTTGCGGCTAAAGAAGCTATCGGTAATGTGTTTGGTTCTTTGGGACTTTTGGGTGACAGAGTTTATAAAATCGGTGATTACATAAAATTTGACAATATCGAAGGATATGTTGAAAAAATTAATTTGCGCTCAACTTCTATAAGAACACTGGATAATTTTGTCGTTAATGTTCCGAATAATACAATTGCTAATGAAGCTATAACAAATGTTTCAGTGTGTAAGAAAAGAAAAATTGATATTATTGTAGGTGTAGAATACGGTACTTCGAATGAAAAGCTGGATAAAGCAGTTGAAATTTTAAAAGAAATCGGTACAAATGACGAACATATTATTGGCTCAGGCATGTTCGCTTCAATCGAAGCTCTTGATGATAGTTCAATCAACGTAAGATTTTTCGGGTATACATCAGAGACATCATGGGCTAAGTATAAAGTTGTGAAAGGTAATTTTATACGGGAAATTATTCACCGTTTCCGTGAAGAAGGCATAGAGTTTGCGTTCCCTTCTACAAGTGTTTATATGCATGAGTAAATATGAAAATAAAAATTATCGCACTCGGGAAAATCAAAGAAAAATTTCTTAAAGACGGCATTGATGAATTTATGAAACGTCTTACTCCGTATGCGTCTGTTGAAATAACAGAACTCTCTCCTGTAGAAATAAGAGAAGGCAGTGTAATAGATAGAGCCTTGCAGGAAGAAGGTTCTAAGATTTTGAGCTTGATAAAAGATGATTCTTTTGTAATTACACTCGAGATTGAAGGGAAACAGCTTTCTTCTGTAGAATTTTCGGAAAAAATTAAAAGCATAACAAATGAAGGAATAAATGAGCTGGTGTTTGTTATAGGCTCCTCTCACGGAATATGCAAAGAAGTTTCAAATAGAGCAGATTTCAGAATGAGTTTTTCAAAAATGACATTTTTGCACCAGTTTGCGCGCTTGATTTTGGTTGAACAAATTTATCGTGCGTTTAAAATCATGAAAGGCGAAACTTATCATAAATAAAAATTTATTCATTGTATAAAAAAAACCACTCGGTGTGTGTTTCGAGTGGGTTTTGTTTTCTGCATCCTAATGGTCTTTTTAGTGTTTATTATCTAGGAGTTTATATGATTTTTGGGGTTATTAGTTTGCTATTTAGTTTTTAGTGTTTCGGCTACACTTAAAGTGTGTAATTATATTATTGCACATCAGAAATTAAAGTCAAGTATTATATTTAATGTGATATAAAAACAAGATATAAAATCTCTTAAACCTAATAATATCTTTAAAACTATGTAATTAACAAAACTTAACAAAAAACATAAAAAATTTTGAATAAGGGTATTTTATACAATTAATAAATACTTCGTTTATACGATACCGATTATGATAAAAATCATGTAAAGTATAAGAGGTACAAGTTGTACCCTTCGGTGAGGCAGGTATATTGAAAAAGTTTAGATTTCGCATGCAGGTAGTTCTGGACATGCGCGAAAAAGAGCTTGAAGAAAGACAAATGGAAATGGCTAAGGTTTTGGCAGCACTAAATCTTCAGCAGCAAAAACTTCAGGAAATATGCACCCATCAGGAAGAAATAAAAAACAGACTTGAGATGCTATGTACTTCTGAGTACCTTGATATTGAACAAATAGAATCGCACAGAGATTTTGGTATAAAACTCTCTGTTGATGCCAGAAATCAAGAAAGAATAATAGAAAATACAAAATCGATTCTGAAAGTTAAACAAAAAGAGGTCATGGAAGCACATCAAAAGGTAGAAGTTTTAAAGAAGCTCAAAGAAAAACAGGAAACAGAATATTATAAAGAGTTTCTTAAAGCTGAGACAAAAGAAATTGATGATATTACATCAGCGAGGTTCAGATTCAGTTAATGGCACAGGCTTTATTGAACAATTTGAATAGTGTAATACAAGATGGCATATACGTTCAGAATGCTGTACAAGAAGGTTCTGCTGATTTTGCGGAAGTTCTTGATGTACAGGTAGAAGAAATTGCAGAAGAAGTTGTTTCTGTTGATACAGAAATCGCAGAAGCTGAGCCTGTTGATGTTGAAACTATGGCAGACGTAATTCAGGGGGCGGAACTTGCTGCTGCAATAGAGTATGTTATTGATTTAGAGTTCACGCCTGATGATGAACCTGCGGAAAACAATTCAGAAAATGAAATTTCTGTAGAAACAATCTCAGATGATTCTGAAGGAACAAATAAAACAGAAATTAGTGACGATAACGGGGATAGTGATAACGGGGAGTATAAAACCGAAGATAATAATATTTCTCAAAATAATAAAATTGCAGAGAATGTTATAGAAAATACAACTACACAAGAGGATCCAACGATGAACACTACCCTGAAAAATCCAACTGCGGTTATAATGCCGCAAAACTCGCAATCTTTGTCCGAACAAGTGACGAATTGCACAAAAACAGACGCGGAAAATATTGTCTATTTTGATTTACAAAAAAGTAAAACGCAATCTAACGAGGCAGGTTCGAAAACTGCAAAAACGTTAATTAGTGAAGAGATGATTAAAGATTTGAATATTGAATCTGTTAATGGCTCTTCTACTCAAGCAGAAGCAGATTTGATGCAGCAGCAGACCCCTCAGGAACAAGCTGTTAAGGTTATGCTTCAAAATGAAATTAAATTTGAAGATGTTAAATTTGACGCTGTGCAAAATCAAAAAATTGACGCAACTCCAGCCAAAATTCTGGAACAGATTACAAAACAAATGGAAGGAATGCAGAATAATTCCAAGATTAACATCGTCTTAAATCCGGAACAACTGGGAAGAGTTTCTCTGAAAATTGTGAATACAAAAGACGGTTTGGCGGCACAATTTACGGTATCAAATCCTGATACACAGAATATTTTATTAAAAGGGATTTCCGGACTGAAACAAAATTTGCTGACTCACGGGATAAACGTGGACAACGTTGTTGTGAAATTAAGTGAAAACGAATCCGGTGATGGTGAGTATAATCAGGACTGGACTGAGCAGGAAAACAATAACGGCGGAAAACATCACGGAAGAGGTTTCCGGCAAAATAAACAGCAGGACAAGAATTTTGAACAAATGATGTTTGAAATAGAAAATACATAAAGGGATATAAAGAGTTATTAGATAAGGAATTGGAGAGGAAATTATGACTACAGCAGTTGCAAACCAAATAACAACAATGAAAAGTGATACAGCGTACTCAAATTTGCAAAAAGACCGCACAACGGGTATGCAAAACAACAGTAATATGTTTTTGACACTAATGCTGAAACAACTTGAAAGTCAGGATCCGACACAACCTGTTGATAACACGGAATGGTTGTCTCAGTTAGCACAATATTCATCATTAGAGCAAATGAGTCAGATGAACAGCGGACTTGAAAATTGTGCTAAGTATATTTCTGCAATGTATGATGACATGATGTTGAATTCAGAAATTAATCAAACGCTTTCTATGATTGGAAAAGACGTAACATTAAAAATCCCTAGTGAAGCAGATCCGTCAAAATTTGATACTGTATCAGGAACTGTTACTGAAGCAAGCTTTGAAAACGGAAGCGGACAAATAAAAATTGGTGATAAATATTATTCAATAGAAAATGTTATTTCAATAAGAGAAAAATAGTAAATTAAATATAATACCAGACGGAGGAAATTATAAATGTCACAAGCATTACACACATCGAGTACCGGTATAAATGCCGGACAATCGCAGATTAACGTTATTGCTCATAACGTTGCAAACATCAATACAACAGCGTATAAGTCAGCAAACATGACTTTTGAAACATTGTATTCACACAATTTATCTTATGGAAGCGCAGCAACAAAAGACGGCGGTGGTACTAATCCAAAACAAATTGGTTTGGGTGTCAAAGTTGGCGGTATAACAAGAAACTTTACAAACGGAAGTTTTGTTTCAACAGGCAGAAATCTTGACACAATGATTTCTGGAACGGGTTTTTATGTAGTACAGGATGCCGGCGGTGCGCAGTTTTTTACTCGTGACGGTATTTTCTCGGTAGATTCTGCGGGAAATCTTGTAACTCAAAATGGGCTGAAAGTTATGGGTGCTAAATCTACGTATTCAAATGCAGGTTCTTCAACACCGGTAAAAATTCCTAAAAACTTAAATGCGGAAATAAAGGGTGATCCGTCGGTAGGTACTAAAAAACTTTCAGAACTTAATAATGCGAGTATTACCGAAGGAAAAGTATCTGTTGTTGTAACAAAAATTTCAGACGGTTCAACTACAACTTCATCTGTAACAATTCCTAACGGAGACGGAACTGTTCAGGAAATTGTAAATAACTTCAATTCAGTTGCCAATATGAGTGCAAAAGATAACGGTGATGGTACAATTTCATACAGTGCGGATGACGGTTATACTGTATCATTTGCATCAGAAGGTACAACAAGTAATTTCTTGGCTGAGTCAGGATGGGCAAACAGTTCTACTTCCAATCAATTAAGTCAGGTTGTTTCGTTGCAAGATATGATAAATTACAACAGTAAAGACACAATTTCTTTAAGTGATACAGCAATTGATGAAAACGGTATTCTTATTGCAACATACAATAGCGGTGCTGTTTTAACTCAATATGTAGATGATGCCGGTACTATTCAATGGAAATTTACAACTCCGGAAGGTGTTGCAATTACGGGCTCTGATGTAACAGCAGAAGGGTCTGCAATTAAAAATTCAAATTTTGCATTGGAGCTTGCAACAATGGTAAACCAAGAAGGCTTGATTTCTTTGAATAACAACCTTTGGAAATGGGGTCCGGATGTCGGTGATATTTATTATGGTATGGCTGGAGAAATGGCATTCGGTGCTATAGAATCAGGCGGGTATGAAGAGTCTAATGTAGATATTGCGATGGAATTGTCTAATATGATTTCTGCACAAAGAATGATTCAGATGAATTCACGTGTATTCTCTGCTGCCAGTGAAGTTATGCAGACACTCTCATATCTCGGACAATAATAATTAATTTAATAAGGGCATGCCCTTTGTGAAAATCAGCATGTAAAATCATGTCAAGTTCTTAACAAAAGCATGAAAAGTTTACAAAACTTAACAATTGAAACATGGTCGAAATCCATGTAAAACATGGGTTTCGGCATGATTCAATAAAAATAAAAAGTTGTTACAATTCAATTGTTGTACAGCTCATGGAATGTAGTATATAATTAAATTGAGGTTGAGGGGAATGTTGATACCAACTGATCGCTGGAATAATGATATAGATATTGATAGCGGATATGTTGAAAGCAATCTTGAAAATCTCAGAGAACAAATCGCACATTATAATGTTAAAATTATCGGAGTCACAAAATACTTTGGGGTTAAAGGTATTGAGGCTGGTTATAAAGCAGGATTGAGAGAGTTTGCTGAATCAAGAGCGCAGGATGCGATTAAGAAGTTTGAACAACTTCCGGAGGAAATAAGGCAAAACTCGACATTCCATTTTATAGGTCATCTTCAAACTAATAAAGTTGATAAAGTTGTAAAATATTTTGATGTAATTCAGTCCGTGGATTCATTGAAATTGGCGCAAACGATATCAAAGAAAGCCTGTTCGTTAAATAAAAGAGAGAACATATTATTACAGTTAAATAACGCAGGTGAATCTCAAAAGTCAGGTTATTCGAAAGATGAGCTAAAAAAAGATTTGAAAGAAATCTTAAATCTTGAAGGGGTGAATGTTATTGGTTTAATGAATATGGCACCTCTCGGGGCAAAAGATGCGGAATTGCATGATCTGTTTTGTGATGTAAGGGAATTCAGAAATGAATTGGAACGAGAATTTGGCGCTAAGCTTCCTGAACTTTCAATGGGAATGAGTGATGACTATAAAATTGCGGTGATGGAAGGTGCGACAATGATCAGAATCGGAAGAAAGTTGTTTACATAAAAAATAAATGGAGGAGAAATGGCACTATCAGAAGGATTAAAAGGGTTTTTTAGAATGTTCACAGACGGTTTTCAAAATAATGAAGACTACGGAGATGAACCGTTTACGGATTTGATCGACGGAGATTATTCTACAGACGGAGCTTTGGCATTGGATACAAAAGAGAGTGATTTAGATGCAATGTACGGAACAAGAGTTAGTACAAAACCCGAACGTTCTTTTGGCAGAGAGTCAAAGGTTGTTTCTCATCCGAATTCTTATAAATCAGGTGAAGTAACAGTGATTGAACCTCGTTCATTCTCAGAATCAGTACAAATTGTTAGAAAATTAATTGATAAAAAGACAGTAATCCTTCATTTAGATTTATTGGATAAAGAACAATCTCAAAGAACAATTGACTTTATTTGTGGTGCTGCTCATGCACTTAACGGTACTGCTCAAAAAATCAGCGATATGGTTTTCATTTTTACTCCGAGTAATGTTTCTCTTTCTGTAGAGAACGGAAATGTTCAAAACAAATTCGCTGAATCTTTGTGGAATAAACCTCTGTAAGGGTATAAAAAGTTTAAAAACATATAATATATTGATTTGTGATAGTTGGATTTTCAGGGTGCATTTGCACCCTTTATTTTTAGTATAATTATTTAAAATTACTATCTTAGTGCCTTATAAAAATTCCGCGAGAAATTCTGTCATATCTTTAATTTTGTATTTGCCAAAAGAAAATAATTTTAATGCAATTTCACATCCTAAGCAAGAAGTTAATACGGTTTTTGCACCGGTGTTCATTATATTTTTTCGCTTTTCAGAAAACAATTTGTATAAAATTCCGTATTCATTGAACTTTGAGATGCCGTTTAATCCGCAGCATTTATCGTAATCTTTCATTTGAATATATTCAAGATTTTCGGTGTTGTTTAAAATTTTTATTATGGTATCAGTATTTGTTATGTTGCATGGTTTGTGGAATGTAACTTTTTGTGGAGTTTTCAGTTTTAAATTTATATTTTGTTCATTTAAGTATTCAAAAACATTTTTTACGGTATAATCGTTTCTGTTTTGCCATTTTTTGTATGAATTTAGTGTTTTTTCGCAGCTTGCGCAAGTTGTAACAATTTCGTTAATTCCGTATTCATCTATTTTAGAGAAGAACGAATCCATATATTTTTTGAAGTTTTCCATATCTCCGCGCACGAAGAACGGAATTCCGCAGCAGTCAAAGTTTGGTGTTATAACTTCTATATTGCATAAATTTAAAAGTTTTGTGACGGATGTTTTTGAATAAGATCCGCAGCCTCTGAAAAGTAGTATTTTTTTTTCAAAACTTTTGCTGTCATATTTTTTTCTGAACAAAGATAAAACTTTTACTCCAAATCCAAAAATAAAATATTTTTGAATAAAAGATATAAATTTTTCTTTAAAATGTGTTTTAAAATATTCGGCTTTTGCAAGCGCAACAATATCAACAACATCTATTCCGCTGGGGCAGAATTTGCTGCAAGCACCGCATTTTAGGCATAAATCCAGATATTTATTGATTGTTTTTGACATTTTAAGATTACCGTCAATAAGTCCGCGAAGCATTATGAAATGACCGCGTGAAACTGTGCAGTCGTTGCCGGTTATTTTATATACAGGGCAAACCGATTGACACAATCCGCATTTTGAGCAGGAATGAATTTTGTCTTTACAATCAGCTAAACTTTTCATAATAATATTTTACAACAATAAGTTTTTTGTAGTAAAATTTAGACAAGGAGTGTAATATGCCGACATTAACAACTACATCACAAACTGAATTGGACAAGATTTCAGCAATCAGAACGATTGATTCCGAAATACAAACTTTGGAAGAATTAAAAAAGACAATTTCTCAGGAAAGTTTAACATCCGCGCTTGATATGATGCAAAAAGCATCCGGCAGAATCATAATCACCGGAATGGGCAAATCGGGTCATATAGGCAGAAAAATAGCGGCATCACTTGCTTCTACAGGAACGCCGTCATTTTTTGTGCATCCGGCAGAGGCAAGCCACGGTGATTTGGGAATGATAACAGAAGATGATGTAGTTGTTGCAATTTCAAATAGCGGAGAATCAAGAGAACTTTTGGATATTCTCACTTATTGCAAGCGTTTTGGAATTTCTATAATTTCTATCACAAAAAATCCGAACAGTTCACTAGGCAAGGCAGGGGATATAGTATTGCTGCTGCCTAATAATGGAGAAGCTTGTCCGTTAGGGCTTGCACCAACAAGTTCAACTACTGCAACATTGGTTTTAGGCGATATTTTAACTATTGGGTTAATCGAACGTAAAGGGTTCTCAAAAGAAGACTTTAATGACCGTCATCCGGGAGGAAAACTCGGTTCTATACTTAAACACGTGTCTGATTTGATGCATACAGGAGAAGAGATGCCGATATTGGAGGAACATTCAAATATGCAGGCTGTTCTTTTGGAAATGACTTCAAAACGCCTGGGCTGTGTAGGGTTTATAAATCACTTGGGTGAATTAACCGGTATTCTTACGGATGGTGATTTGAGAAGATGTTTATCCGGAGATATTTTAAATTCTCTTGCAATAGATTTGATGACAAAGAATCCGAAGACAATTTCTCCTGATGCAATGACAGCGGAAGCTTTAAAACTTATGCACGATAAAAAAATTACAAACTTATTTGTGCTGAAAGATAAAAAACCGGTTGGTGTAATACACATTCACGACTTGTTGAATAATGGTGTTGCATAATTTTTATGATATAGACCGGATGGTCTATATGAGTGTACTCAAATTTTAACCCCTTGATTGATGGCATGGGCATGACAATCATGTACACTGTTATCAAGGGAAGAGAGAGTATACTTATGAAAAAAACGTTGTTATTTTTTGGAATGATATTAGCCATGCTGTCTGTTTCGGCAGAAGAAAATGTTTTGCAATCTATTGAAATTGTACCTGTAAAAGACAGTTATAATATTGTACTAACATCAGATAAATCTGTTGATGTTAAGAAAACCGTTCAGGCGCCTAATAAGATTACGCTTGACATGAAAGGTATCAGAGCTTCAAAGACGCTTAATACTGTATATAATAATGTTTCTAATGTAGATACGGTTATGGTAGAACCCAAAGGTAACGGAATAAGCTTGTTTTTTCAGGCTGAAAATGCGCAAAATGCAAGTGTATCATTTGATTCTATAGCACCTGTAGTTCCTGCCAAAACTACTCAGCAAGTTAAATTAAATAGTCCGATTGAGAGTTATGCTCCTATATACAGAGAGGATATGTCTCAGTCAAAAACATCATCACTTTTTGATAAATTAACAAAAAAATCAAGCGAAATAAAAGATGATATGCAGGAAAATGCCGGAGAAGCTTCTGATACTATGAATAAAGTTTTCTCATACGGTTTAATCGGTCTCCTAGCGTTTGGCGTAATCAGACTATTCAAGAAAAAAGAACCGGATATGAAAATTGGTTTGAGTCAGGGGCTTAATGAACGTGAAATTGAAATGTACAAAGGTCCTCAGCAAATCGGTAACGCATTCGCAACAGCAATGGATAAGCCGTTTACAACAGTTAATTACGGTCTGAATGCATATAGAAAAGAAAATCAAAATCCGTATGAACCGGAACAAATGCCTATTCATAATCCGAGATTGAGAAATTATGCAAATTTCTCTGTACAGAAACCTGTAAATCAAATGCAGTCTGTTGCAACAGCTCCGATACAGACTGTAGCACCCAGAAAAATGACAACACCTGTTAATACAGCACCTGTCAATCAGTCAAATCCAAATGTGGATAATTTGAAGTTTCTTGAATCCATGACTGCTATTTATGAAAAAAGCGGACGTCACGATTTGGCGCAAGGTCTAAAGGCAAGTTTATCAAAAACAGCTATTAAATAAATATAATTGTTTCTAATGTTTATTATAAAATGTTTATATGAGCATAGAGTATAATTTATTTAAAAGATACAACCCAATTGAAGAAAAATTAATAAATTACGGATTTGTCAAAAAACGAACAGGTTTGACCTTTGAAAAATTATTCAATGGTGGTTCTTTCAGGGCTGTGGTAACTGTATCAAAACAGGGTAATTTAGACGGAACAGTCTTTGATGTAGAAAATAATGATGAATTTTTACCTCTGAGAATCGAAAATAATCAGGGTGCTTTTGTCGGAGAAATAAAAGAAGAATACGAAAAAATATTATTGGATATACGGGAAAATTGTTTTTCCAAAAATTATTTTACATTACCTCAGTCTAACAGGATTACAAATTATATAATTAACAAATACGGCAACGAACCTGAGTTCTTGTGGGAAAAACTTGATGGGTGCGGAGTTTTCAGAAATCAGGAAACAGAAAAGTGGTACGGAATAATTATGGATGTTGATAGAAGCCGTATTATACCTAAAGAAAAAGGTATTGTTGATGTTATGAATGTAAAACTTCCGCCGGATATGGTTTTGGAAGTTGTAAAAACTCCGAATGTTTATCAAGCTTATCATATGAATAAAAAGCACTGGATTTCAATGATTCTTGATGATTCATTAAATGATGATAAAATAATGGAATTTATTGATATAAGTTATACTTTATCTGATACCAAGAAAAAAAGAACTAAATAGAAATATTTAGACAAAATAATGTTATTATGTTATTCTTTAAATAATAAAAGAGAGGTTTTGTATGGAAATAAAAATTAAACATAACGGGATTTCAGGGTTGATAGTAAATGCCGGCGGCAGATTAGATTTGGATTCTGCTGTAGAATACGGAACAAAAATAAAAGATGCTATTGAAGATTCTGATGAACCGATAAAAGAGCTTGTCCTTGATTTTGGGGAAATATCATTTATTTCCAGTTTTGGTTTAAAGATTATTTTAGAGCTTTATAAACAAATGAACGGGCAAAATGGTGTTCTTAAGCTCAGAAATGTTTCCGAGCAAATAAAAAATTCTTTTAAGATGGTAGGATTTAATCAATTTTTAATTTTTGAATAATGTTTAAGACTATTAAATCGAAGATATTACTAATTATTGTACTGATTCTGGCGATTTTGCTGGTGGCTTTCAGTTGTTATGCAGTTGTTTTTAGAGCAAAAACAAAACAATTAATGCTGCAGAATTATTCTTTTTCGGTTAATTCCTTTGTCCATCAAATCAATGATAAGATAACAAGGCTTGAGGATAATTCAAAAGATTTGGCACTTATCGGGAGTCTTTTTTACCGTACAGACAGAAGTATTCCGCTCACGGATAAAGCAATTACAAAAATTTTTGAAAATTATGATAATTCTCTTGGCGGCGGCATTTGGTTTGAACCGTATATTGTTGATAAATCAAAAAAACGAATGTGCCGGTATATTTATCGTAATAATGACGGAGTTCTTACTTTTGATGACAATTTTGAAGGAGACGAATATGATTATCATAATCAGGGGTGGTATAAGCAAATAATTTCACAGGTCACAAAAGAAGATGATACGGCATGGTCACTTCCTTATTACGAAAAACAGGGAAGTGATACTATGATGATAACAGTGGGTACTGCAATTTTTTATGATGATAAGATTGTCGGAATTTCTACAGTAGACTGGGAATTAAGCGCTATATTTAAAGATATTTCAGAAATGAAACCGATAGAAAAAACATTTTCTTTATATGACGGAAAAAACAAAATAAAAGACAGTTTTGCCGTTCTTGCGGATAAGGAACACGATTATATAATAGTTTCCAATGACCCTTTTTTGGACAATGAAGCTCTCATCGGGAAATCGCTTAAGAACATTCCTTGGTATAACGAAAATTTAAAAAACATCACTTATATAACATATCACAACAAAAAATATGTTCCGTTTGTAAAGAATATAAAAAACGGAATGGTTTTAATAATTTGTGTTCCAAAAACAGAAATGTTCAGATATATAGACCAGTTTGGTTTATATATGCTTTTCACACTTTTTGTAATTGGTTTAATAATACCAATTTTGTTGTATATAAAATTAAATAAATATATCATAAATCCAATAAACAAGCTTATGGATATTGCAAACAAAATCAGCCGTGGTGAAGATGTAAAAATAAAGATAGAAAAACCGGAAGAGTTTGCAAAACTTGCTGCGACTTATGATTCTATGACAAACAATATCAAATCTATTACAAAAGAAAGGGAAAAAATAAATTCAGAGCTTTCGATTGCAAAATCTATTCAGGAATCGAGCCTTCCTAACGTATTTCCGCCGTTTCCTGAGAATCCAGAATTTGATATATTTGCATCTATGGAGCCTGCAAAAGAAGTCGGCGGTGATTTTTACGATTTTTATTTCATTGACGAAAAACATTTTATGTTTTTAATAGCTGATGTTTCCGGTAAAGGTGTTCCTGCCGCATTATTTATGATGACGGTTAAAACGCTTATAAATAATGTCTCTCAAATGGGATATTCTCATAAAAAATTGTTTGAGGTTATTAATAAAAAAGTTTGTCAAACAAATAAACAAGGCTTTTTTGTAACACTTCTTGCAGGTATTTTTAATACGGAAACAGGAGATATTAGTTTCATTAATTGCGGTCACAATCAACCGCTGATAAAACGCCAAAATGGTCTATACGAATATATGAACCTGAATTCCAATATTGTATTGGGCGCATTTGATGATGCAAAATTTGAAATATTTGAAACAAAATTAAATGTCGGGGATGTTGTATTTACATACACTGACGGAATTACGGAAGCTATTAACGAAAGAGGAGATTTGTTCGGAGAAGAACGTTTGGCAAACTGTTTAAATAAAAATTCAGGTTTAGATAATATAAAAGAAATAGCGCAGAGTGTAAAAAATGAAATAAAAGAGTTTACACAATCTACTCCTCAAAGTGATGATATAACAATGCTTATATTCAAATATCAAACAGAAAATTTGAATAAAACCCCTGCATCTGACTCCAGAACATTTAGACAGCCGGCAGATTTGGAGAATTATAAATCATTCTACACTTGGCTGCATGAAGTATCAAAAGATTGGGATTTGAATGATGATATTTCAAATAAGCTGGATATGTGCGCGGAAGAAATTTTTGCAAATATTACTTTTTATGCTTATGACGGCAATAGTGGATATGTAGAAACCACGATTACTAAAATTGATGATGAAGTGGTTCTTCAATTTGAGGACAGAGGTGTTGAATATAATCCTCTCGAGAAACCGGACCCTGATATCACAGCTCCGCCGGAAGACAGACCTCTCGGGGGATTGGGTATCTTTATGGTTAAACAAATGGCAGATATCGTAAATTATGAAAGAAAAGACGACAAAAACATTTTAAGAATTGTGTTTAAAATTTAATTAATCTATATATTCTAATATTTTTGCGAGATTTTTTTCTTCAATAATAATATTTGCACTTTCTTTTAATACAGGTTTTGCACAAAATGCAACTCTTTTTGATGCGTATTTAAACATACTCAAATCGTTTGCGCCGTCACCGATTGCGATTGTATTATCTTTCCCCACATCCATTAGTGCCTGTAAACGCTTTAGCATTTGTCCCTTGCTGTCATTGAACATCATTTCTCCGCCGACATTTCCCGTGAGAATTCCGTTTTTTTGGTGAAGAATATTAGAAAATTCTCCATCCAGTCCTAGTTTTTGAGCAAAAGGTATTGTCGCATTTTTAAACCCTCCGGAAAAGCATACGACTTTATATCCTTTGTTTTTTAGCCCGTTCATGACTTCCTGCGCGCCATTCATCAGCGGGAGATTTTTACAGATTTCATCAACTTTTTCTACAGGCATACCTTTAAGCAACGATACACGCTCTGTTAAGCTTTCAAAAAAATCTGCTTCTCCGCGCATAGCTCTATCTGTTATGAATTTTACCTTTTCTTCAATTCCAAGTTCACGGGCTAAAAACTCCAGAGTTTCTCCGTCCATCAAAGTTGAATCAAAATCAAATACTGCGAGCTTGTTTGTCATTTTTTTACCTTTCTTCTTCTGATGGGGAGGAAATATGCTTAACCGACAGTAAGATTAACATATTTAGGATTTTGAACTCCATCAATATCCGATATTGCTTTCAATGTATCGTCAGCAACGGAAGAATCAATGTTTATAACCATTATAGACTCTTCGTGCTTATCGTTCTTTTGAACTACGTTCATTGAGCCGATATTGATGCCTTTTTCGCCGATAACTTTTGCAACCTGCGCAATCATTGAAGGTTTGTTTGTATGAGGAACAATAAGAACGTGTTTTTCAGGTCTTATGCTTGTTTCGTATTCGTTAATCTTAACAATTCTCGGAATATCTTTTGTAACAAGCGCACCTGCAACAGTTGTTGTTTCTTTATCTGTGGTTAATTTGACCGTCAATCGTCCGAGGAAATTGCTTTTTACTTTTGAATGCGTTGAAATCATATCAATGCCTCGTTTTTTAGCAATTACGGGAGCATTGACGTAATTTACACCCTCAAGTCTTGAAGATAAAATTCCTTTCAAAACAGCAACCTCAAGCGGTTGAATATCCAAATCAGCCAAATCGCCGTCCGCTGTTATTTCAATAGTCTTGACAGCGCCTGTTGATAGCTGAACGGCAAGTTCTCCGGTGTTTTCCGCAATTTGCATATAATCTTTAACAGGCTCTAACCTGTCAGGTCTGAGTGACGGAATATTAACAGCAGAAGACGCAGAACCGCCGGAGAGAACTTCTTTAATCTGTTCCGCTACATCAATTGCAACGTTCATTTGCGCTTCCTGAGTGCTTGCGCCAAGGTGAGGAGTTAGAACAATATTACCTTCACACCTCAAAAGCGGACATTCCTGAATGTTAGGTTCGTTTTCGTATACGTCAATTGCTGCACCTGCCACATAACCGTTATTTATTGCCTCTTTTAAATCGTTTTCGTTAATAATACCTCCGCGGGCGCAGTTTACAAGCCTTACACCCTTTTTCATTTTTGCAATGGTATCTTTGTTAATCATATTAAGAGTATCTTTGTTCTTTGGAACGTGAACCGTTATAAAATCAGGCTTAGCCCAAAAATCATCTAAAGATTCAACGTATTCTCCGCCAAATTTTTCAACTACATCTTTTGACGTAAACGGGTCATATACAATGACCTTCATTCCAAGAGCAAGAGCAATTTCGCCGACGTGAGAACCGATTTTACCGAAGCCTATTATACCAAGAGTTTTTTTGTAAAGTTCGCATCCTGTAAATTTACTTCTGTCCCATTTTCCCTCACGGGTTGAAGTCGCAGCAGGTGCAATGTTACGGGCAAGTGCAAGCATTAAGGCAACAGTGTGTTCGCTTGCTGCCATTGTATTTCCGTCAGGAGAATTTACAACGATAATACCTTTTTGTGTAGCGGCTTCAAGGTCAATGTTATCGACTCCGACTCCGGCACGACCGATTATCTTAAGATTCTTTCCGGCATTAATTATGTTTGCAGTTACTTTAGTTTGGCTTCTGACCATCAAAGCATCATAATTAGGTATGATTTTTATCAACTCTTCTTCGCTCATTGTAGGAAGAAAATCAACCTCTGCTGCCGGCTCAATAATCTTTCCTGCTGATTCGTTTATCTTATCCGTTACTAATACCTTCATTTATTTCTCCTTTTATTGTTGGGCAGGTATGCCCAACCTACTTTCTTTCATTCTTTTCTCCTTTAGAATTGTTGGGTTTCACTTAACCTGCTTATTTGTTGTCGGCTTGGCAAGCAGGTTGGCTTTACCAAGCCGACAACAACATACCCGCCTGAATTTATCCTATTAATTCTTTTATTACTGTTCCGACACCTTTACCGAGTTCAAATTTGTATCCTAATTTGTAAAGCGTTGCCTCCAGTGCTCCGACTGCGGAAATTATGTCTCTGTCGCATACAAAACCTAAAGTTCCCATTCTGAAAATTTTGTCTTTTAAAGCGTTTTGGCCGTTTGCGACAAGAACGTCAAAATCTTCTTTAATAGTCTTTCTGATATCCGGAACAGAAATTCCTTCAGGCGGATAAATTGAAGTAATGGAATGGCTTGCGTTTTTGTCGTCTTTTACCACAAGCTCCAGTCCGATTGCTCTAATTGCTGCTCTTAATGCCATAGCGTGACGTCTGTGGCGGGCATTCATGTTTTCAATACCTTCTGTTTTAATCATCTCTAAAGCCTTATCCAGACCAGCAAAAAGGTTTACTGCAGGAGTAAACGGAGTTGAATCAGCCTGAACGGATTTTTTATAAGCTGCCCAATCCCAGTAAAAACTCGGGTGTTTGCACTCTTCATATACTTTCCATGCCCGTTCATTTGCAACTAAAAAAGCAAGTCCCGGTGGAATCATAAAACCTTTTTGTGAACCGCTTACAAGAACATCAATTCCCCACTCGTCCGGAGAGCATTCCATTGCGCAGACTGATGTAACACCATCAACAACGGATAATGCGCCATGCTCACGGATTATTGAACAAAGTGTTTTTACATCATTAGCCGCACCTGTTGAAGTTTCGCTGTGTGTAAGAGTTACAATTTTAATCTCTTTATTTATATCTTTTGCAAGTCTTTCTCTTAAAACTTCCGGATTAATAACTTCGCCTGTTGCAACCTCAATTTTTTCAACAACAGCACCGCGTGACTCTGCAATTTTAGCCCAGCGGTTGCCGAAATTACCAAGAACAAGTGACAAAACGTGATCGCCTTCATTGATAAGGTTTTCTAACGCTGCACACATCGCACCCGTACCGGATGAAGTATAAACAAAAACATCATTTTTTGTTCTGAAAACGTATTTTAAATTTTCGTAAACATTGTGTAAAATTTTTGAAAATTCACCGCTTCTGTGTCCAATCGGATGTTTTGCAATCTCTAACATTACACTTTCCGGAACCGGTGTAGGTCCTGGTATCATCAAAAAAGTTTTATCTTTCATATCCCCTCCTAAAAACTATAGAACTATTTTACCACAGTTTTGAATAAATTAACAAAATAAAAACATTTGACCGATTTAAAAATATAGATAAAATAGAAATATGGAAGTAACTTATGACAAATATTCCTTAATGATTGACGGAAAGCGTGTGTTTATAAAAAGCGGGGCTTTTCATTATTTCCGCACCCCCGGAGAGAAAATGGCACGGGACAGATTCCAAAAGATGAAGTCCGGCGGATATAATACCGTCGATTTATATTTTAACTGGAATTATCACAGCAAAAAGCAAGGAGAATATGATTTTTCCGGAATTAAGGATGTTCGCAAGGTTCTTCAGGCAGCAAAGGATACGGGTCTTTTTGTTATAGCACGTCCGGGGCCTTTTATTAATGCGGAAGTTAATGCCGGCGGTCTTCCTTTTTGGCTTTTAAACGATAAAGATGTTATTCCGCGTAACAGAGTCGGAACGGAATACAGATATTCACCCAAATATATGGAATATATTAAAGAATGGTACGACCAAATTATTCCGATTATAAAAGAATTTGATAATGTAATACTCTTTCAGATAGAAAACGAATACGCAACAGATACTATGGAAGAGGATTATATGCGCCAATTGTACAAAATGGCGCGGGAAAGAGGCATTACCTGTCCGATATTTCATAATGATGCCTATTTTGCAGGTTTGTGGGCTGATTGTGTTGATATTTATGCGCTGGACTTGTATCCGTTTATAAATCCTAACCAAAACTGGAAACAGGATAATTTTTGTTTCGACACTTTGGATAATGTAGAAGATATTTTCCGCTCTTCAAAACAGGATTCTCCGCCGTTTATAGCTGAGATGCAATCAGGGTGGTTTGATAAATGGGACGGAATGGGGTATAAGTATCTCAGAGATACTTTAGGTGATGAACACATAAACATTATGACAAAGACTGCATTATCACAGGGGGTGACTCTTTTTAACCACTATATGGCAGTAGGAGGTACAAATTGGGACGACTTAGCCTGTGACGAAGTTTATACAAGCTATGAATTCTGCGCGCCGATTGATGAATTCGGTGTGATGCAAAGCAATTATTTTAAGGCAAAAGAAATAAATTATTTTTTTGATTCATTTGATTTAACCTGTACTGAGCCTAAAGAGTTTGACTTCTTTCAGGAAAACATTTACCTAAAATTAAGACATGATAATATCAATGATTGTGACTGGTTATTTATCAGAAACATGAATCCGAATGATACCGAAATAAATCTTCCGTTTGAAAAAAGTGTTACGCTAAAGCCTTATGATATGAAAATTTGCCCGCTTAATCTTAAATTATACGGATGTGAAATCGAATTTTCTGATGCGGAAATTTTTGCAAGGCTTAAAAACGAGACAACAGAAACAATTTTCTTTATTGCTGGCAAGAATGCAAATTTACATATAAAAGACCGCTGTACAATTTCCGGAAATCGAAAAGATTTTGACAATTATACATTTGAACAAAACGGAAAAACGACAAGAATTGTATTTTTAACTAAAGAAACTTCGGATAAGACATGGTTTTTGAAGGACAAACTTATTTTTAATGCTGATTACGTTCTTCCAAACAGTGCAGTAGCTTTGGAAAAAAATACGGAAATTGCTTATTATGATATAAAATACGGTTTTTCAAAGAAAAATTATCTGGTGAATGAATTCAATAAGGACTACAAAAAACCGAAGAGGATGAAGATTTCTAATGTTCAATTCTCCTCTCCTGAGATTGATGTTGATTATGATTATTCAGATTGGACTTCTTTAGATACAACCGGTTGTACTTTGAATGATGAATTCGTTTGGTATAAATCAAAAATTCCCGATTATTTAACAGAAATTACTTTGAGTGCAAGACATCTCTTTGCTGTTTATATCAACGGAAAAGAAGTCTTAAACCGTAATAGTTACAAAATAGAAAAACTGCAGGAGGTTCCGGAAACAATTTCTATTCCTCTGGATAAAAAAAATCTTAACAAGCCTTTTAACGAATTGACGATTCTTGTTCAAAACCTTGGTTTTGACAAAGGATTTTCTGGTGATGCAAATAGTCCGCGAGGGCTTGTCCTTTTTGAAACAACACCGTCCATTCCGGTTGAATTCAGAGTTAAAGAAAAGCTTTCAATAGAACGCGGAGATAAACGAGAAAGTGATAATCCTTATTTAACAAGAATTACAGTCGATTTTGACTTAGATTTGAAAGAAAATGTATTTTGTGCACACTATATTTCGTTTGAAGATTTTAGATGCAGAAGAGCTACAATATTCTTAAACGGAGTAAAAATCGGGCGATATATTAAAAGAACCCACGTTCAGGATAAGTTTTATTTGATAAATGAATTCTTAAAACCACATAACACCTTAGAAATAGTGGTTTGGGAAAAAGATAGAAACGTAAAATCCTCATGGGGATTTAAATTTGATATGAAAAATGTTAAAATATTATTAGGTACATTTAAAAAGTATCAGTTATTTAAATAAGGTGAGAATATGGTAGTAGTTCCTGAATTTTTAATCAAACGCATTTACCAAAAAGGAAGTCTGAAAAAACTTGACGAAGGCGCAAGTGTTGTTTTGAAAAATGTTTTAGGCCCCGGTTTTATAAGCGGTTTCAATTATGTAAAGATTAATGACACAGTTTATGAATCAAAAGATGTAAAATTCATCACAAACGGACAGGAAATTTCAGGGACAGAGGTTTCGGAAGCTAATCCTATAGCCTTTCGTCTCGGTCAATCCGGAACACTTGTTATGAGCGGAAAATCAAGCGTTGTAGATGGTGCAAACAAAATTTTCATCGAAGCAATGAACCCAGAAGCCGGTAAAGTTTGTCTTTCAGTTGAAGATATTGTTTGATTATTCCATTAACGTAGTCATCAAAACCGGTTCATCCTCTGTTGCAAGAACTGTGTGTTCAAAGTGCGCAGAAGGTTTTCTGTCTTTTGTAATAACACCCCAGTCATCATCTTCTACAAAAACATCATCACCGCCTAGGTTTAACATCGGTTCAATTGCAATAACGTAACCGGATTTTATCGGAGTGTGGTCGCCAACACGATAATTGAATAAAAACGGGTCTTCATGCATTTGGTGTCCGACTCCGTGTCCGCCATATTGACGAACAATGCCCAGTTTGTATGAGTTTGCGACATCTTCGATTGCACCGGAGATGTCTTCAAGCACATTTCCGGCTCTCATTTTTGAAATGCCTGCAAACAAAGCTTCTTCTGTAGCTTTCATTAAAAGCTGTTTTTCTTCCGAAATTTTTCCGACAGCGTATGACCATGCACTGTCGCCGACCATTCCGCCATATGTAGCTCCGACATCAATTGCGATTATGTCGCCTTCTTTTAAAATTTCGTTTTTGTTTGGAATCCCGTGAACGACTTTTTCATTAATTGAAGTACATATACTTGCGGGAAAGCCGTTGTATCCCAAGAATGTCGGAATTGCTTTGTTTTCTTTTATAACATGCATTGCGATGTTGTCAAGTTCGAGCGTAGAAATTCCGGGTTCAACGACTTCTCTCATTTTTTTATGCACCAGTGCTACTATATGACCGGCATGTCTCATTCTTTTTATTTCATCACGTGATTTTCTGTTAATCATAACTAAACCTCTAAACTAAAAAAGGAGCAATACGCTCCTTAAAAAATGGTACCCCCAAGCGAATTCGAATCGCTGTCTACACCGTGAAAGGGTGTTGTCCTAGGCCTCTAGACGATGGGGGCTAGTCACAAGTATTATAGTATCAAATCAAGTTTTAATGTCAAGACTTTGTTTTTGTTTTAAATACTATCAAGTTCAACTTTCTGATTTAATTATTATTCAAAATAATGTGCATTCCTAAAAAAAATATGATATAATGAATAAGGCAAAATTAGGTCATAGGAGCTTTTGTATGTGCAATTGTATAAAAAAAATTTTCCCTTTTGTTGATGCATTAATAATCGCGTTTGTAACATTGTTTACGTTTGCAAATTTTACCGCAGGCGTAAAACAATTGGTATTGATTGCTTTTTTTGTATTATTAACTTCAATGTCTTTTTTATTTATCAAAAAGTTTTATGATGAAGAGGTTAAGTTTATAAAAAAAATCTGGATATTATTTGAATGTTTTGCGATATCTTTTGCAATAATTTCGCTAATTTCGGTTTGTGTCGGTACAGCACCGATTATTTATTTGCTTTTTACGCTGGTCTATATTGCGTCTTATGCCGGTATTCTTGTTGCTCGCGGAATAGGTTTTATATTTTCAAAGATTTTTGCAAGTCCTAAAAACGTTCTAATTGTCGGAGCCGGACAGGATGGCAAGCTTATTGCGGAAGAAATTCAGCAAAGACCGCATTTAGGGTTAAATGTTGTGGGTTTTTTGGATGATAATATGAACAATCTGGAAGATGAAGATTCAACAATTCCTATTCTAGGTTTAACTTGTGACAGTGAAGCTGTTATCAAGGATAATAATGTAAAAGTAGTGATAATTGCCGTAAAATCCAGAATGGATTCTAATATATTAACCGATTTGGTAAGAGGTATACCGCTTGGCGTAAAAGTGTGGAGAATGTACAGATTCTATGAAAAAATTACCCATAAATATCTTGTTTCAAAAATGTCAGTAAACTGGTTGTTTTACGATTGTGTAAGAAAAAGAGCATTATTATATGCGTATTTAAAACGTATTTGTGATATTTTTGCGTCACTTGCAATTTTGATATTAACTCTTCCTCTGAGTATAATTGCGATTATCGGTATTGAGTTGTCTGATTTGGGACCGGTTTTCTTTACGCAGATGAGAATAGGAAAATTAGGAAAACCTTTCAAAATGATTAAGTACAGAATAATGTATCAGGAAGAAGTTGTTGATTTTGATGATGATGTTGCAGAACTCAATGTTGATGATAAAAGAATTATGCCATTCTGCAGATTTTTAAGGAAATTCCATATAGACGAAATTCCTCAAATGATTAATGTACTAAAAGGTGACATGAGTATTGTCGGTCCGCGTCCTGTAAGAGAAGAAGTTTATGATGAAAACAGAGAAAAACTTCCTTTCTGGGAATGCAGAAACTGGGTACGTCCCGGATGGTGCGGATGGCAGCAGGTTATTAATAATGAACCATCTTCTGAGGAACGCCTCGGGTTAGATTTATATTATATCAAGCATAGACGTTTCTGGTGGGAAGTGGTTATTTTTGTAAGATTTATTGCAAAAATTCTTATCGGTAAAGGTCGCGGGTAAGGGAAAGTTAATGGGTAGAATTAGCGTGTAACTTTTCCCGAAAATATGTATAAAATACAATTTTGGAAAATATATTAAAAACCGGTTAAACAATTTAACCGGTTTTTTATTAATGCTTATTGCATTATTGACAAAAATGCTCTCTATATCTAAAAGAAAGGCAAATGTAACAATTTTTGTAACAAGTTATTTTTTGGAAAATATATTGATGACTTTTTTTAGAAAGATTGTATCATAGGAATTAAGGAGGTCATTATGTTTAATGAACCGGAACAAAAAATTCTTGATAAGATACTGGAAGGAAAAAACAATTCTCAAATTTCTGAAGAATTGGGAATTACAGGAGAAGAACTGGCAGTTTATTTGAAAAATTTGTATTTAAAAATGAATGTTAAGAATAGGCTGCAGGTTATAATTTATTGTTATAAAAATAATTTGATATCACATCTTCCTTATTAATAAGACTCTGCCTGTTCGGGTAATGTAATCTTGAATAAAAATTACATAATGAATATAAAAGGAAAGGAGGTTGGAAGTATATTCATTATTAATGTTACCATTTAAGGAGGTGTATTATGCACATATTGAGAACTATAGCATTTGCACTGGTCGTAACAGGGGCAATTGTCTGGGGTATTGTAGGGTTCTTTAACTACAATATTGTCGCAGCATTGTTTGGAGATGCAACTCTTATGTCACGAATTGTATATTCTCTTGTCGGTATTGGCGGTATTATAATGCTTACCACACTTGGAGAACAAGAAGAATGCTATTGCGACTGCTCAGAAACAACAACTAAATACTAAACTTAATAAAAGGCAGTTTTTACTGCCTTTTATTTATGCATTTCTGTATGCCGTTAATATTCCTCCGGGAACTTCTACTATTTCATATTGAAATTCTTCGTCTGCATCCACGGCATCAATAAATGTTTGGACTTTTTGCGCGTGGGATATGATATTATCAGCAACTATCATTGCTTTTCTTGTTAAATGTGGTTTTATAAGATTAAAATAGTCTACATATTCACGCTTGCTTGCATCTATGAATACAAAATCAAAAAACTCGTTTTCTGGAAAAGATTTAATTACATCACACGCAGAACCTTGAATCGGTGTTATGATGTCATAAACTTCGCACTTCTTAAAATTTTCTATGGCAATACTTTGTCTTTTTTCATAAAATTCTATTGTTGTAAGTTTCCCGCCGGTTTCTTTGAGTGCTTTCGACAGCCATATTCCGGAGTATCCGTTAGAAGTGCCTATTTCCAGCGCGTTTTGTGCATTCATCATTTTTATAAACATGTTCAAAAGAACACCGGTTTTTCGCGGTATATTCCAAAATTCTTTTTGAGTTTTTTCAAGTTCTGCAAATACTTCTGATGTTGCAGAATCCATTTTTATATCCATTGTTTAGTCCATTAATCTGACACTGTCTGCTATTATTACGTCTTTTATAGGAATATTAACTGTATATGTTTTGAGTAATTTGTTTTTATTTAAATCAAGTATTGTATATTGATTATTTTTTATATCCGTAACTACATATAAATTTTCTTCGGAAATCTTATGAAAACCTGAAGAAAATCCTCCTGTTGTGAGTGAAATTGTACCGTTAACATTTAAATCCGCAGTGTTTACCATTTGTATTTCATTGTCTTGAGAACCCAATATATAAAGTGTTCCGTTTTTTACGATTGTTGCAAGCGGTTTACTTACTGTGGTGAATTCCTGCAGCAAGCCCAGAGTATTATAATCTATAACTGCCAGACGGCTTTTTGTTCTGCTGGTTAGGAATAGTTTATTATCAGCAAATGCAATTGAAGATACGTTAGGAAATTTCCCTATATCTTTTAGTCGATATTCATTATCAAGTTCTATAGACCATACTTCATTTTTTAATTTATCAACATAAATAAGTTTATTGTCACTTAATATCAAATGTTCACAATATCCGTTTACTTTGATTTTTTGAGTTAGTGCCATTAATTTTAAATCTATTACAAATATTGTAGAAGCTTTTGGTGAAGTTATATAAGCCTTGTTATTTTCTTCATCAAGTAAAATTTGCTCCGGATTGGATGGAACTTCTATTTGTTTTATAAATCTTGAATCCGCAACAGAAACAACATCTATAAACGGACGTTCATAAGTTGTAACCAGCAGGAACTTGCCGTTATGAACAGCTTTTGCATCAATCGGAATTGATTGTTGTGCAAGTGAGTAGTTAGGAGATGCTTTTGCAGGCTCAAGAACCTGAATATTTTTTGAATAATTTGTAGTTATATATACTGTTTTATTCTTCAATTGAGGTATAATGCCCTGTGAGATGACAGGTTCGTTTTTTGATAAGAAATCTTCAAAAGAATCTTCATTGCTTACTTTTATCAAGTCTTCATTTTTAGTGTCAATTTTAAGGTTTCCTATAATTCCTTTAATATTTTCCGGAATAATTAAACCGCTTGGAACAAGCATGTCCTGAGGCAGCAGACCTGTTGTGACCTGAATCGGAGGATTTGTCTGATGCAGAACGGTTCTGTGTCCCTGTCCGTCAGAGAGGACTTTCAAAAGTACAAAATCATTATTAAAGATAATTATGTCAGGTCTTTGTTCAATTGTTTTATTTGCCGGATAGGTTTCTTTGATTTCTAATTTTTTGATATCCGAAAATAATGACGGATACAAAGGCAGATAAACTGTGTTATCCGGTAATGTAATTACACCGTCAAAACGAAAATCTGTTTTAGGGGCAGCATTTCTTATGTAATTTTGTACATCTTCCGGTATTTTTGCCGCATTTGCCGGTATGGTCATTATGGCAAGAATTCCGATAAGCAGTAATATTTTCCGCATTTTATCTCCTGACTAATCTTAATAATAAAATTTTATCACAATATTGAGAAGAATAAAACAAAATAAAAATCGAATGCAGATTGTAAATTTTTGTAACGATTTTTAGTTTTGGTGTTACTAAAATTCAAAAATGTGGCATATAAACATGTGCGAAATTTGTCCTTGAAATGTGTAAGTCAGGATTGAAAGGAGAATTAAAAATGGAAATTATGAATTTAGTTTTATTCGGATGTGTATTTTATTTAGCATTCATAGGTATTCCGACTCTTTGTGAAAAACACGGTAAATAATCATTGATTATGGTACTATAGTGCTATGGATAAATTTATCTTAAAGCACGTGGTACCGGAATCAGTATTTGAAGAGCTTCATCATATTGGCTTTGATGAAGGATATCGTTTTGTTGCAAAAGATAAATTTGAATACAAAAATATTAAAGTTTTTAATTTGACGGTTGCTCAGGCGAATATTCTTAAGCAAACGGCTCTTTCTGTCGGTGCTGATTGTGCAACAAACAGAGATGTTGTTACAGGAAAAGCTGGCTTGTCAGATGTTATATTGTGCGGAAGTTTTTCGCAGTTAAAAAAGATTGCTGAAAAATTAAAATTTCAGCCTTTTAGATTGGGTGTGCTGGGTGAACAAATCATTGATTTTGTAAAAGAAAGGAATGTTGATACAAAACTTGCAGGTATTTTAAATGTTACGCCGGATTCTTTTTCGGATGGAGGATTGTATTATGAATCAAAAGACGCGGTAAATCATCTTATGGAATTAATTGAAGACGGTGCGGATATAATTGATATAGGTGCAGAAAGTACACGTCCCAATTCCGAATCTGTGTCATCGCAGGAACAGATAACAAGGTTAAAGCCGGTTTTGAATTTTATACAAAAAGAAAATCTTAAAATACCAATAAGTGTTGATACAAAGAGTTCTGAAGTGGCGGATTTTGTTTTAAATAACGGAGTTTCTCTAATTAATGATGTGTCAGGCTTTGACTATGATTCAAATATGCCAAAAATAGTTTCCGGTTATAAAGCCGGAGTGATTATTCAGCATTCAAGAGGTAATTCTCAAACAATGCAGGATGACCAAAACTATAATAATCTTATTGACGATATTTTTCTTTCTTTGAAGTCTAAAAAAGATTTGGCTGAAGAAAACGGAGTTAAAAATATTATTATCGACCCCGGAATAGGGTTTGGGAAAACAAAAGAACAAAATTTTGAAATATTAAACCGTATAGAAGAATTCTATGCATTAAATTGTCCCGTAATGGTTGGGGTATCAAGAAAAAGTTTATTGGGGGTAAGAGAAGACAATAACGAGTTGAAAGATGCATTATCGCTAGCAATATCGTATCCGCTTATCAAGAAAAAAATAGACTATTTAAGAGTGCATAATGTAAAATTACATAAACATATTGTCCGTCTGGGTTAATTTTATATATCCGGTCAGGCAATGTTAATTCTGTATAAAATGGCATAATATAATACTGTCAGAAAATTCAACGGAGCAGTATGAAAGATTTAATTATACTATGTTTGTTTTTTTATTCGTTTGCTGTTTTTTATAAAACAGAAAGTGTTTATGCCTTACTATTGTACACATTTTGTATAATATTTTTCGTTATAAAGTATTTTCGCCAAAAGTGGAAACTTGAAACGATTTATGCAAAAAATCAAAAAAAAATAAATAATTTAAAAGAGTTTTTTATTGATACAATAAATCACGATATAAAAGTTCCGCTTGTTGCACAATTAAGGGGCGCAGAACTTTTAAGGAACGGAATCACCGGAGAGATTAATGATAATCAAAGAGAAATTGTTATTCAGATTGAAAATTCCTGTAAATATGTTCTGGATATGGTTTCTATGTACACAAGCGCACACTTGCTTGAAAATAAATCATATCAATTATCGTACGAAAACTTTAATATAAAAGAGCTTTTGGGATGTTGTTTTGAAGAGCTGGCACAAAGTGCTCAGGACAAAAATATAACATTTACTTGTTCTTCTTCGAACGAAAGACTTTTTATCAGAGCTGATAAAAAAGAAATAAAAAAAGTTATTCTGAATCTTTTATCGGGTGCAATTTGTTATTCAAAAAACGGCGGTTCTGTAGATATAAAACTTGAAAATAATGAAAACTCTCTTAAACTCAGTCTGTCCGGAATGGAGCTGTTTAAAAATAAATCTAAAAAGGCGAAAAGGTATTCAACAATAGGTGATGCGCTAAGAATTTATTTATGTAAGAAAATTATTGAGGTTCATAACGGAAAATTCTTTTATAATGATAAATCGAATACAAAAATCGGGTTTGAACTTCCTGTTTGATTAACTTAGTTTTAAAAAGGCTTCTATTTTTGCTCTTACGGATGTTGAAGCGTAATCGTCTATATCAATATAAAGCCCGTTATATTTATCCGCCAAATACTTTGCAAGCTGTGCTTTTGAACAAAAAGCCTGTGCATAAAAAACCGTCGGAACTTTTGGGTTTACATACATTTCTAAGTCTAAATCTGCGGGAGTGCCTGCTTCAACGCATCTTGTCCAGCCATAAACGTGCGTTGTATCAGGGAAAAGTTTAAGAATGCTTAAATCATTGGGCGGGACTCCCCAAAATCCAGGGGTGAATAATTGATTTTCAGAAGTGTTGTTATCCGGAATAACAGCAGTGGTTTGAGTTTTTTGGAATATTGAATTATCAATAATACCTGCAGTTATGGATGTAATTTTATCAATTAACGGCATTTTACTTCTGCAAATCTTTATTTCGCGTTTTGGCTCCAAATCTTCGAAAATAGTTGTAATAACGTTAAATCCCATGCCAGAAAGAATTTTTGACGCAAACCAACCGCTATCACACTTATCTTTCCCGATAGGTGCAACTATCAAATCCGGCTTTATGTAAAAAGTGTTGTCAATAATATTTTTTATTATTTTGCAATAAGATTCTGGCAGAAGATTGGTTTTTGGATACTCAAAATCAATATCCAAATCTATCCATTCCGCATTTGGGTATTTTTGTTTTAATTCCTGTATCTTAGAAGGTGTCGGGTATCCCCAAAAACCTATTGTTCGAACTTCTGTCATAAATTCAGAATAGCATAAAATTTTTTTATAAAAAAATATTATTTTGAAGATGCAGAAACTATTTGAGTTTTTTTAGCTGATCATCCAAAGCGCTGATTGTTTCATTCAGGTTTTCAAAAAAATTGTCCTGATGTAAAAATTTAAGAATTTCTTCTCTGTTTCCTTTCATGAGATATGTTGTAGAATCCTTTTTCAGTTGAGGATGAAGAGCGGAAACGCTTAAAAAAGCTTTGCCTTCTTCTCTGGGATCTTTTTCTATAATGAGAGCAATATTTTTTGCATAAGTACCAAAATTTGTATCTTTTTCTCCTTTTACAATTATATCTCGGAAATAACCGATATCTTTAATTTCTCTTTCAGCACGTTCTGCAAGAGTTTGAATTAGTTTTTTTATTTCCGCTGTATTACTCATGCAAGCTCCATTGTTTTTTCTATAAATATTTGCTCTGTTCATATTAATAATATCACATTTATTCATTTTTGAATCCTTTATTTTATGCTGCAGCTTCAATGTGACGTGAGAAGTTCCTTCCGAGTCTTTTTTGAAATTCAACATCTTCGAAATGCAGTTTTCTCATGTTGTCTTCCGAAAGAACCTTGTTAAACATTGTTGGTAGTTTAGGCTTTTTAGCCGGCAAACCCAGTTCAAGTCTGTTGTAATAATTGTAACAGCTTTCCAGATACTTGTTATAAACATCGTATTCCTGATCTGTCAATTTTGTAATAGCTTTTTTATATTCATTAAAAATTTCACTGCAAGTATCTTTTCCGTTTCTTAAATCATAGGCAACATGCTCATATTCTCCAATCATATTTGTGTAAACGCCTCTGCATTGCAGTTCTCCGTATGCTCCGTTAAGGTATTTCATTTTCATTTGAGCGGTTCTGTATCCGCTTGCCTTAATTGCTTTACTGCGAATTTTATCTGCCGCTTTAGAATCTGCAATAATATCATCGCCCCATTTGTTTTTTATGCCTTTCAGGTCGGAAATTATACCTACTCTTTCAGAGGGAGTCTTGCCGTAGTTGAGGGCTAAATCAAGATCTGCAATCTGAGCTTTTGTAAATTCTGCAATTCCGTATTCACCTCTGTAGTTTCTTATTTCGGTAATGTCTATAGGCAGATGGTCACCCGCTTTTAGCCTTTCCAGCATAGCAGGATTGAGCAGTTTCATGTCCTCAATTTCTTTAAGCGTAATTTCGCCGGTATTTATTCTTTGTTGGAAAATTCCCAGCAAAAGTTGATTAACCGTTTCTTGTGAACGTTTTTCAACGAGCGGATTTGTGAAATGTTCAAAAAGTTCAAATGCTTCATCATAATCTTTTTGTTTCCCGATTGGTTTTTCGTATATAAATTTGTCAAGAAGGAATTTTTGTCTGTTCGTGAGTTTTTTACCTTCAATTGTCATTGAATTAATCATATTTGTTATTTCAGAATTGCTTAATTTTTTCAGTGAATTTATAATAATTCTTGAACCTATACCGTCATCAACGGCTGCCATAACTTCGTCCATATTGTGCAAAGTAAAATCTTCAGCTTCGTTTGCAAATCTTAGAAGTCTGGGTTCAATTGACGGTGCACCTTTTGCTCTGCATGAAATATTTTTAACGGAAGGTAAATACCCAAACATAAGCTTAATTTGAGTAGTTGCTTCGCCAAATTGACTCTGCAAAAGAGATTCTGCCCAAAGTGAACCTTCTCCCATTAATGCTTTGGTCTGAACATCCGGAATAATATTCTTTTTGTCTTTCAAAAGAGCAATTGGGTCGAGCTCTCCTGTAAGTTTAAGAACAAAATTTTCCGGTTCGTGAAATTTTTTGTTTATAAACAAGAATTTGTTTGGTTTAACAAAATACTTTGCTATTTGTGTAGTAACAGGCATTTATTCTCCCTATATTAAATTGTCCCCTTATATATTAATAAAGTATTTTTCTTTTTCAAAATTGCTTATTTGTAACAAATTTTAATATTTTTTTCATGATAAAATTGATTAGGGAGAAGAGATATGTCAAAAAATGTTTTTATTACGGCAACAGGAACTGATATCGGAAAAACTTACGTATCAGCATTAATTGTTAAAAAAATGCGGGAAGAAGGATATAATTGCGGATATTTTAAGCCGGTTTTGAGCGGTGTTAAAACAGAAAACGGAAAACTTATAGAAAGCGATTGTAATTATGTTGTAAAGACTGCACAAATTCCGGAAAGTGCTGATGATTGCGTCGCGTATTGGTGGGAAGAAGCGGTTTCTCCGCATCTTGCATCTTTTAGAAAAGGAGAAAAAATAGATATCAAGCGTATCAAAGATGAATTTCATAAGCGGGAATCAAAGTATGATTATCTTTTGATAGAAGGTGCAGGCGGAATAACCTGCCCTCTGAGGCTTGAGAATGGCGAAAAATATATCCTCAAAGATTTGATAAAAGAATTTGAATCAAACATAATTATTGTTGCGGACGGAGGTTTGGGAACGATTAATTCCACAATGCTTACAGTTGAATATGCAAGAATACATAACATTAATATTGAAGGAATTATCCTTAATAACTTTAATCCTGATAGTTTTATGCATCAGGATAACTTGAAACAAACAGAATATCTGACAGGTGTTAAAGTTATTGCAACTGTTGAAAACGGGCAAAAAGATATTACCCTTTTGGAGAAATACTTTAAATAAAAAGGGTTGAAAGTTATTTTTCAGGATGTGTTATTTACCGGCGAGCATTTTATCTACGTACTTTTCTTTAAGCTGAATAAAGCTTTCTATTAATGAGCGGAAGTGCTTATTTGAATGTAAAATTATCATATTTTCTTCCGGCTCTCCAAGCTTTAATGCTCCCAGAGTATAATATTTGGTATTAGATCTTTTTTCTAATCCAAAAAGTAATCTGTAATCATCGTGACCGAAATTTTCCTGTACATATTTTGCTTTTCTGTAAAATCTGTTAAACAATTGCTGATCACCTAAAACTTCTTTGTAATAATGACTTGCACGTTTGTACATAGAAGGAGTAATTCCAAGACCAAATGCGGGTTTGTTATTTTCTGTTTTCTGAACTTGCATAAACACCTTTTCTTTTTTATAAGACCACTTTTGAAAATATTAATCGATTATATTATTGACTAAAAATTAAAAATCATCAAGAGTGTAAATTTATTATTAAATAAGTATTTATAAAAAGAAGTTTTCCATTTATAATTTAATAAAGAAAGAGGTAAGTATGATTAAATTTGCGGATTTTTCAAAAGCAAGAATGGATGAAAATAATCCAAAATGGGAGCAGGCGATTTCAAGAGAATCTGAGTTATATACAAGAGCGTATGATTTAAGAACTCCTTTTGAACGAGATGAAATGAGAATTATGCACTCAAAAGGCTATCGCAGACTTAAACATAAAACTCAGGTGTTTTTTGCTCCGCAAAATGATCATGTTTGTACCAGAATGGAGCATGTTCAACTTGTTGCATCTGTTGCGGAAACTATTTGCAAATATCTTAATCTTAACGATAAACTTGCAAGAGCAATAGCTTTAGGTCATGATATAGGACACGCACCTTTTGGTCATCATGGTGAAACTGTTTTGCAGTCTATCGCCCAACAAAATAATTTACCTCAATTCTGGCATGAAAATAACAGTCTCAGATTTATTGATAAAATAGAAACACTTACTGACTATAACGGATTTCAGCAAAATTTGAATTTGACTTATGCAGTGCGTGACGGAATTGTTTGTCACTGTGGTGAGGTTGATGAAAGATGTGTTAAACCGAGAGAAGATGCCTGTGATTTGTATTCAATTAAAAAGGGCGGAAAGTGCGGTGCTTTGACATACGAAGGTTGTGTCGTAAAAATATCTGACAAAATCGGATACATAGGGCGTGATATTGAAGACGGTGTGTCATACGGTATCCTAAAAAATGAACAAAAGGAAGAGTTATTGGATTTGGTTCGTACAGTTTATCCTGATATTAAAATCAATGAAATGAATACTTCTTCTTTTACTCATTCTCTTGTGCTGAATCTTTGCAGTAATTCTTCTATTGAGAACGGGCTTTGCTTTTCTGAAGATTGTTTTCAAGTTCTTAAGCTTGTTAAACAATTTAATTACAAAAATATTTGCTTCCATCCGAGAATAGAAAGATTCAAAAAATTTGCAACGCTTATTATAGAAACTTTATTTGAACAGCTTTCTGAATATTATCCGAATATAAGGGAAAATATTAACAAGGATAGAATTCTTTATCCGAAGTTAATTACGACTTTTGAAGGCTGGCTTACAAAATATTCTGATTATAATTTGGCAGAAAAAGAAAATCGCAGATGTAAAAACAAATTAATTTATCACATTGAAGATGAACAAGAATATAAAAACTGTGTTCTTGATTTTCTTTCCGGAATGAGTGATACTTTCGCAATAGATACTTTTAGCGAAGTAATAACATTCTAGAAAGTTTATTTTCGGATTTCTTTTAGTTGTAAACTGGTTTTATTATTGTTGATATCACCTTTAAGGTGAATTCTGTAATAAATTGAATTTTTTTCATCAGCTTTTATTTTAGGTATTTTTGAGAGTTTAGTCTGATATAATTCTCTTGAATATTCAGGTCTGAATACTACTCTCAGTATTAATTTAAGAGGAATTCCGAATATTTTTATACCTTTTGGAGCTTCTTTGCTGTAATGCCAGAACAGCTGCAAATCAGCAAATTGTTTTTCCATTTCATAATTACCTTCCAAATACATTGCAGACAATTCGTGCCAGGTTGTGAGATTGATATTTTTTAATTCTGTATTATGAACATCAAAAGTTCCTTTTATATCATCTTTCATTAGGTCTTTTTGGGTTAAGTCTAAATTTGTTATTTCAGATAATTTGTATTTTGTATCTTGAATCATAAATTCTGTATCGCCGAGTTTTGGCAAAAATCCTTCCTTAACTTCAAACGCACAATGTGCATCCAAAAATCTGAACATATCTTTAGCATCAATGTCTACTTTTGCATTTGCAGTTCCTTCTATTTGATCTTTAAGATTAAGTGTTGTTTCCGCAACTTTGTTTGAATTAATATTCTTAGCTTCAAATGTCATTTTTGATGTGTTTTTTGTGAAATCATAAACTCCATTTGCATGAATCGTTCCGTCGGCAAAACTTAAATCTTTCATTGCAAAACTAAATATATTATTTTTCATACTGCCCAGAAGTTTTACATTCTGAAGTACAAATTTATCTCTTTTAATTTCGTTAATAGCAATTTCCAAATTATTAATTGTCATTGCAAAGTCGCGTACTTTTCTTGAAATTTCATTCGGGTTTATTGTTTTATTATTCTTTTTAACTGTTTTTTCTTCTGTTTCAAAAATTAGTTTATCTAAAAACAGTTTCATATTATAAATCAGTGTTTCACCTTCAAGATTATTTTTTGCAATCATTTCTGCCGAATATTTTTGTCCTTTAAATAATCCGTTTGAAGTTGCAGTTAATATACCGTTTTTTGAAATTATGTGTGCTTTTTCAATTTTAAACGCTTTATGCCTTGCTTTTATTAAGTCAAAAGTGCCCAAAAATTGATTATTTTTAAAATCGTATTTTATATCACCCTTGAACTCTCCGCCTCTTACTTTTTCTCCAAAAGAGCCAGTAACAGATATCGGAGCGTATCCGTTAGTATGGCAGGTCACGTATTGAGGTATGAATTTATCGGGGTTTGATTTATCTATATTTTTTATAAATAAACCGTCACCGGATATAATAACATTTTCTTTTTTTGAATCAAAATAAGAGTACTTATAATTCTTTAAATATAAATCGTTATCATCTTTGAAGGTATTAGCGGAAATTTTTCTTTTATAATCTCTTAAGCCTAAATAAAAGGAGTTGTAAATCAGATCACTTTTGGTCGGAATGTCTATATTATAATATACATCCGGTTTTCTGGATTTTATTTTATAAACTAAACTGACATTTACTGAATTCAGTACAGTAAGGTTTGTAACAAATTTAAATTTAGGAGTAAGAGTTGTGAACATTTTACCTACAACTAATTTTTGAGGTGTTCCCATATCTGTAACATCCAGAGTGTGAATAACTTTTTCGTTTCCTAAAATACCTTCCGCAACGGAATCTACTGTTTTACCCCTAAAATTAAAAACCGCGTTTTTAAAATAGAGAGGAATGTCAAACCAAACTGCATTTGCTCCGAGATTATTTGCAACACATGTTCCCCAAATGCCGTCTTTATTTAATTTTAGATTTACATTTACTGTTCCTTTAAAGTTTTTGAAATTTTCAATAAACTTTTTCGAAGGGTCCTGTGCTTTTTGAAGATGCAATAATATTGGCATAATCTCTGATACAGGCAGTTTTTCGCCATTTATATCAAGGTCCGGAGACTTGTTTTTATCAATCAAAATTCCGTCCAGAAACAGGTGAGAGTTTCCTAAGGTTAGTGCAAATTTATTTGCTTTTAGTTTATCTTCTTCAATTTGCAGGGAACCTGAATCGCCTAATTTTAAGGCTTCTTTCAAAAGAGGTGAATTGATTGTTAATTTCAGGTTTATAAAGTTATTGTCAGTATTTATATTTTCTCCGTTAATATTTACTTTAGCAGATTTAAAAACAACCTTTTGTAAATGAATTTCCGGAATGCTGTTAAAATCTAAATTCCCTTGTTTTTTTTTCTTTTCTTTTTTAGATTGTTTTAAGTAATTCCCGTCAATAAATATATTATCTGCACAGACTAAGGTTAGACGTTTTTGCAATAGTTTATAGTTCACAGCAATATTTTTAATATCAGCAACGGAAATGTTGTTATTTTTCGCTTCAATGCTATCAATTTTTAATCCGAAAACAAGTTTGGGAGAAATTTTTAAATGTAATCCGGTAATGGTTGTTTCTATGCCGGTTTTATTTTTAATTAATGACTGCAGTCTATTTGTTGTAACTTTACTGTTTATTATTTGCGGTAATAAAAATACCAATCCCAGATAAATACTGAGTGCGAAAACTAATATAATACCAAATGTTATTTTAAAAATCTTTTTCATATAAATATTTTATTATAACATGTAATGATATACAATCAGCTGTACCAAATCTTGTTCAAAAACTTTTTTAAACTTTTTCATTTTAGTTTACAGTCGAAGCAAAATATTTTTTATGATATTCATATAGCCACGCATCAAAGTCTCTGTCCCAATTAAAATCGTTTTCTTTAGATTTGTTGTACAATTCTTCTACCATCGGATAGTATTTTGAATTCTTGTTTTCAGATAAAAATTTTTCATAAGATTCTTTGAATTCCGTCTTCATTTTTCGGGTATTCCATTTGTCAAAAATCGGTGAATTGTCGATACCTTCCAAATAAGTCATTAAATAGCTTTCTAAAAAATCTTTTGCGTCACTAATTAATATAAAATCAGGGTTCTGTTCTATAAATTTTTCAAGAAAAATAATATATTCTCTTAATGTATCCGGCGGAACAGCAAGTCCTCCATCCTGCATAACAGATTCTTTTTTTATAATGAATTTTAACCATTCTCTGTATCCGTTTGATAAATATTGACCATATTTATTAAGAAAATACTCAGAATTAACCGAATAAAAATATATACCTTCAATACAAGGCAGTTTCACCCAATTGTTTTTGTAGTAATCATCATCAGGGTCAATATAGTTAGTATATTTTTCATTTAAAACGTCTGTTGCTTTAATAAATTTTGTTTGTAATTTACTGAATTCTAAATCATTATTCTTAGAAGTTTTTGCATGATTTAAAAATCTAGTTTCATCTTTTTCAAGATAATCTTTGTAATATTTTTGAACAGGAGGTTCTTTTTTGACAGTTTTTTGCTTAACTGATACCTCCGGAATCAAATTATCTTCGGAAACTTTTTCAGTTTGTATATTACTTTTATGGTCATTAAAAATATAAAAACTCAGTGCAGATAGAATAATCAACCCGAAAATAATACTTATAATTTTTACATATTTTATATGAAACATTTTTTAATCCTCTAATACTGATTATACAAAAAACAAAAATAAAACTCTTTTACGATTTTTATAAAATAATAGTATATCAATATATTTATATCAGCTGCAGCGCAATACTAGGATTTTGATTAGCTGTTGCCATAAGTGTTGCGGCAGCTTGCTGCAGGATTAGCTGTTGTATAAATTTTGAAGAAATCTTTGCTATATCAGCATCTTTTATTGTTGATAGTGAGGATGTCAGATTTGTAATATCTGTATGTACGGATTCAAGCGCACTGTTTAATCTGTCAGACACAGCGCCAAATGAAGTTGCTTTTGCAGAAAGTGTTTGCATAAAGTCATTGATAATATTATATGAACCATCACTTTCTATGCCGTGTTCAAGAATATAAGATAAATCATATTCTAATGCGGTATTTACTGTAATTGAAGAATGCTCATTCCCATGTATACCAACTTGCAATGTAATAGATTTCTTTTCAGGTTCCGGAGTTTTTAAATATGATACACTGTTTAACCAATCTGTTGTATCGTATGGTACCTCAGCATTACCTGTTGCCGTTGTGTAAGCTCCACTAATTTTATCGAGTTCCTGTTCAACAACTAACGCATTAGAAATAGTTATATTTGCATAACTATATGGTGCACTGCGTCCTGTAGTGTTTTCTATTCCACCTATCAGACTGCCTGATTTTTGAACTGCAGTTATATGTCCCGTTGATAATATTTTGTCAAGATTTAAATCTCCGGAGGTTTTCTTAACAATACCGGCAACTCCACCGACAAACTCGTATCCTTCGGCGTCACCTGTTGCGTATGAATTTTTAATTGCATCACCAGCTCGTGCCGCAAGTGCTGAAACAATGTTAACACCTTTAACAGTTGCTGTTGAATAACAATTTTCTACCTTACCGTCTATACTGCCTGCCAAACCACCCGCATAATCACCTGTTGTTGTGACAAAACCTTCTGTAAAACTGTTAATTACTCCTTTTGTTGTAAAACCGACGATTCCGGCTCCATATTTGTTAGCATTAACTGTAGAAATAGAATAACAACTATCAATATCTTTTGTAGAATGACCTGTAATTCCACCTATTCTTTCACTACCTTCTATTTTCCCTTTTGTATAACAGTTTGTTATTATACCTTCATTATATCCGACTAATATACCTATATAATTTGAACCTTTTACATCTGCATTTTCAATACCAACATTTTTAACTGTTGCATTTGTCGTTGTACATCCAAATAAACCCTGATACTGTTTGTTATTATTTATTTTTAAATTTTTAATAACGTGACCGTTTCCGTCAAAAGTTCCTTTAAATCGATATCCACTATTAGCGGAACGATTTCCTATTGGAGTCCAAGTTTCGCCTTCTAAATTTATATCTGCTGCTAAATAGAAAGTTTTATTTGTTGTATCTTTTCCACTGTTTACTAATGAGGCCAATTTTTTCAAATCTTCTTTTGTAGAAATTTGATATTCTGTGTTGCTGTCAAAGTCGTTTTCAAGTTCTGAAACGTGTTTTAAACTGTCAATATAGTTCTGTTCTGTATTGTTAGCTTTTGAAATAAAACCATTATTTTTAGAAACATCAAGCCGGTCGTTTAATTCATTATACCAGTCAGGCATTTCAATTTCCGGAGTATATTCTTCCGGATTAAGCAGCTTAACACCGTTGTATTCTGTACTATTAAATAATCTGTTAATTTCCGCAATAATTGCACCCGCTTCAGCATTCATAGCATTTAGAGATTGTTCACCATATGTTCCGTTCTTAGCCTGTGTAATAAGTGCGTGTAACCTAGAACCGTGCTTTTGCATCAAAGAAATCGTATCTTGCGCAGTAGATAATAAATCAAGCCCGCTTGCAATATTATCAGATGCAAAACTGTATGAGCTGAGTTTTGCTTCATAACTGCCGGCTATTGAATAATTTGCAGCATTATCTGAGGCGTGATTAATTTTGTATCCGCTGGAAAGACGTTCAATTGTCTGATTAAGATTGAATGTAGACTTATTCAAACTCTTTTGTGCAATATATGCAGAGAAATTGGTGTTAATGTTTAACATAAACACCTCCTCTCTGAAAATAAGCAGCACAAAGCGTCCTCAACCGCTTTTTTCTTCGTTGAGAACGGATTCATTTTGCACAATATTTGCGAATTTAACCTAGGCGGCGATTTGAGACCGACCTTCCATTTGCGTCGCAACATACCCTTTTGATAGAGTATTTGTCTGAACACAAATAGGCTCAAACCACCATCCCCTCTGGGATGTGGAATTCTCATTCGTCTGTTGGTTGCAATAATAATTTGAAGTATGGATAGAAGTATGGATCGCAATACACGACAACACGTACCGCGCCTGCTTATTTTTGCAACGGGTACAAAACAGTACATAATGTCTATCTTCTGCATAACAGAAGACAACTTGTTGTTGTGAGTTGTTGTTTCCATACTTCTTAAATTAAACGAATGAGATATGCATTATCCATAAGCATTATATCATCCATATATTTTCATGTGCCACATTTTTATATTTTTATAACGCTTTTTTTTAAAATTGTTACATTAGTTTACAATTTGAATCTGGGTGAGTTCAAGAAGCAATTACAACCTAAACTGCTGTAATATCGGGGTTTTAATTTTTCATATTTTTTGAAAATTTTTAAAAAAATAGTAGTTGTAATGTAAACTGACTATGATATTGAGAAAAAAGAAAGGAAATTTTGAAAAAAAATATACGCTCCTTGACAAAAATAAAATGATAGTTATATTTTTGCAAGACATTGGTTGGCATTATTATGCCAACGAAAAATTATTGCTATTGGTATCTTTATTTAAAATAAAATAACTCTATTTGTTAAAATCTTATTTGTTTAAAATATACTTTTCAGCATTCAGGTGAAATACTTTTTCTTTTTCTTCTTCGGTTAATTCTAAAGAATCCATAAATTTCATCATATCAGACAAGCTTTCATAAGGGTAATCCGAACCAAAAATAATACTGTCAATACCAAGAGCCTTTTTCGTACATTCAAAAGCAAGTTTAGACATATTGCCGCTTGTTGTTACAACAACATTTTTATTTTTAAAGTAATACGAAACTGGATGCTTCATTTTTACTTCATCATCTTTAATCCACTCAAAACGATTATCAACTCTATCTAATATAAATGGGAAGTATTCACCCAAATGACCAAGAATCATTCTTAAGTTAGGGAATTTATCAAATGTCCCGTTTAATATGATTCTTAATGAGGTTTTCATAGCATCTAAGCCGAAACCAAGTCCCGGAGAAGAATATACATAACCCATGTTTTTCATATCTTCATCATCAGATGCTTGTGGGTGAACATAAAATGCGCAGCCCAATTCTTCAGCTTTTGCAAGCAACGGAAGATATTTTTCTTCATATAAATGTTCATTTTTATAATTTGAATGTGTGTGCCAATATTTGAAACCGAGTTCTTTTACACAGCGTTCAAGTTCTTTTATAGCCTCATCAACATAAGGTGTTGGTAAAACTGCAGCGCCAAGGAAACGATTGGGGTATTTTTTTATAATTTCTGCAACTGCATCATTAGATTTTTTTGCAAAATAAACCGCTTCTTCTTTTGGCAATTCTTCTAATGCCGGAGAAGATGCCATAACACCAACATCAATGCCATTTTTATCCATAACGGCAATCCTTTCTGCTCCAAAATTCATTAATTCATCAATAACCGGATATTCATTCGTTACCCCGTCAAAATGAGCAAAAACTTTATCTCTTACTTCCAGAATTTTAGATTCCGGATAATATCTCATTGCATTATCTTGTGTGGAAAGATATTCCATTAATTCAGGCAAATAATAATGAAATTCGCAATCAATTATTTTCATAATGTTCTCCCTTATATGATAATTTGTAATAATATAATATAATATTATTATCTGTTTGTAAAATAATCTGTTTGTAAAATAACTTTAATCTTGTAAAAAAATGATTGCAAATTTTGACAAAAACTAAACAAATAATTATTATATTAAAATATTTAAAGGTATAATTAAAATTATGTACAAGCACTAAAAAAAGCTGGAGAAATAAATGAAAAAGAAAATTATAGTTGGACTAATAGTTTTCATAAACTTAATAATTTACCCCTGTTTTGCTGTTGATAGAAATGAGTTGAATGTAGAGTTTTTCAATCGTTTCAATGATGATTACTTGTACCAATATATTAATGAAGCAATAGATAATAACCACAACTCAAAACAAGCAACAATAAGAGTAGAGGAATACAGGCAGAGTGTAAAATCTCAATTTGCAAACGAATTACCGAGTTTCAGCGTCAGCGCAAATTATTTAGGGATTCATTCACCAAAATTTAATCCAAATTTAAGAGTTAGCAAAAATGCTTTTGTATTACCTTTTATAGCAAACTACGAAGCAGATTTTCTGCTAAAAAACAGAGATAAAACAAAGAGTGTTAAAAAGACTTATGAAATGAGTAAATTCGATGAACAGTCAGTATACTTAGCACTATTATCAGATGTTGCAACGATTTATACAAATATTTTAGAGTATGACAAGCTCATAGAAGAACAAGAAAAAATTGTTGATAATTATAATCAAATTTTAAGTGATAATAACAAAAAACTCGCTCGCGGTGTTATAAACACAAACGAATTAAACAACTCTAAAACAAATGTTGAACAGGCAAATATAATATTGGAAAACCTTATTAAACAAAGAGAAGTCCTCTTAATGCAATTTGCGGTTTTGTTAGGTCGTGAGGTAAATGCAGAAACGATTAATTCTGACATCCCACGTGGGAATATAGATAATTTTGAATACAATGCAGTAATCCCAAGCGAAATAGCATCAGATGTTATATTCTCAAGGCCTGATGTTAAAAGAGCTGAAATGGCATTGGAAAAAGCTAAAATAGATATTCGTGTTGCAAGAAAAGAATTCTTGCCGACATTTAATATTTCAGGAATTTGGGCATTTAATACAATTGCTCCTGGTTCGTTTTTCTCTTGGGAAACTTCTCTTGCCGCTTTACTTGCAGGTGCAACGCAGGATATATTTACAGGGGGAAGAAAAATTGCTAATTTAAAATTTAAAAAAGCAAAGTATGAAGAACTTTTTGAACAGTATAGACAAGTAGATTTAGAAGCGGTAAAAGAAGTTAATACTTCAATTTGTTTTATAAAACACGATACGGAAATTGAAAATGGGGTAAATGAAAAATTAAATTTAGAAACCCAAAATTTGCATAATGCAGAAAAAATGTTAAATCGTGGAGTTATTTCAAAAACACAATACATCAATTCTGAAAACCAATATATTAATAAAGATATGGATTTAACGAAAGCAAAAACAACAAGATTAGTTAATTATTACACACTATATAAAACCGTTGGAGGTAAATTATAAATGAAAAAGAAAATAGTAGCATTGATTTTAATAATTTTAATTGCAGGACTTTGTATTTTCTTCTATAAAGCTAATAAAAAAGATATCTCGAATGAATTAACCTTATTCGGCAATATTGAAGTAAGGCAGGTTGATTTGTCTTTTCAAGTCCCCGGTTTGGTTTCAAAACTTCTAAAAGAAGAAGGGGACATCGTTAAAAAAGGTGAACTCGTTGCTGTCATGGATGAATCGGACTATGATGCAAACTTTAAAAGAGCAGCAGCGGAAGTGGACAGAACCATTGCAATACAAAAAGATGCAGCTGACAAATATAACAGATACGCTCCTTTAGGAGTTGATGATACTGTTTCAAAACAAGAAGTAGAATCATTGTATAATGCACAAAATAAAGCAAATGCGGATTATAAAGCAGCAGTTGCAAACAAAAACTATTTAAGCAACCAATTAAAATATACAAAATTATATGCTCCTGAAAACGGTACCATAATGGTTCGTGTAATTGAACCCGGAAGCAATGTTGCAAAAGGGCAGCCTGTATATACAATGGCAAAAACTAATCCTGTTTGGGTTAGAGCCTATGTTAATGAAACAGATTTGGGTAACATTAAATACGGGCAAGGGGTAAATGTATACACAGATACAGTAAATCCTCAAACAGGGGAAAAACGAGAATACAAAGGTCAAATCGGGTATATTTCACCAGTTGCGGAGTTTACGCCTAAAACGGTTCAATCAACTGATACGAGAACTGATTTGGTATACCGAATAAGAGTCTATATCTATGATACAGATGAATTTCTAAGACAGGGTATGCCGGTAACGATAAAAGTGGATTTGACAAGTACAAGCAAGGAAAGGCACTAAGATACTAAGGTGCTAAGATTTAATATTTCTTAGTGCCTTAGTAACTTACTATCTTAATATGAATACCGTTGAGATAAAAAATTTAACAAAGAAGTTCGGCTCTACCGTTGCTATTGATAATTTGTCGTTAAACATAGAAAAAGGTAAAATTACAGGTTTAATCGGAGCTGACGGAGCAGGAAAAACCACACTTTTAAGAACCATTATAGGTTTATTGTTCCCTAATGATGGCGAAATAAATGTGCTTGGGTTTAACCCTGCCACTGAAAAAGACAAATTACTTGAAGGTTATACTAAGGATGGTATAATGCATTTACCCCTTGGCTATATGCCGCAAAAGTTCGGTTTGTATGAAGATTTGACTGTCATAGAAAACTTAAAATTGTATGCTGATTTAAAAGGAGTTGCGCACGATTTCGACAGGATGCTTGAATTTACGACCCTTGCACCGTTTCAGGATAGACTTGCAGGGGCATTGTCAGGCGGAATGAAACAAAAATTGGGACTTGCTTGTACGTTACTCGGGAATCCAGAATTTTTACTTTTAGATGAACCCTCCGTCGGTGTTGACCCTATATCCCGCAGAGACTTAATGAAAATGGTTCGCGAAATGATAAGCCCTGAAACAACGGTTTTGTGGTCAACAGCGTATTTAGATGAGGCTCACAGCTTTGATACGGCGGTTGTCATAGATAGGGGTAAAATAATTTTTAACGGAAGTCCTCACGACCTTGCACCAACTCCGCAAGAGTTTGAAAATAAAGTAATCGACTTAATGGGCGGTTATAACAAAGAAGAATCACTGATAGCTAAAAACTATGATTATAAAGCACCTAATGTTGAATTAACCGTTGAAGCGGATAATTTAGAGAAAAGATACGGAAACTTTTATGCAGTTAAAAATAATACCTTCAAAATTAAAAAAGGTGAAATATTTGGGCTTTTAGGGCCAAACGGAGCAGGAAAATCAACTTCATTTAAAATGATGTGCGGACTAGCCCGCCCGACAAGCGGTACGGCAAGAATTATGGGAATTGATATAAAGAAAAATCCCGAGCGTGCCAGAGCAAATTTAGGGTATATGGCACAAAAATTCTCTCTATACGGAAGTTTAACCGTTCGAGAAAATTTAGACTTTTTCGCTCTTGCCTATGGAATCAGCATTTTAAAAAAAGAAGAAAAGGTGAATGAAGTTATTGATGTTTTTGGGCTAAAAGAATATGAAAATACAAAGGCAGAAGAACTGCCACTGGGCTTAAAACAAAGGTTATCAATGGCTGCAGCGTTAATTCATAACCCACCCGTTTTGTTTTTAGATGAACCAACATCAGGGGTTGATGTTTTGACAAGACGTGATTTCTGGAATCATATTACATCTTTGGCTAAAAAAGGTGTAACAATAATGGTTACAACACACTTTATGGATGAAGCTGAATACTGCGACAGAATTTCTCTTTTCTATAAAGGTGAAACTATTGCCGTAGGAACACCAACAGAGCTTAAGCAACAAGCAGGCGCAAATGACATGGAAACAACATTTATTAATTTGATAAAGGAGAGTGAAAGGGGTAAATCATAATGAAAATATTGCTCGCCTTAATTAAAAAAGAAATAAAACAAATCCTGAGAGATCCATCAAGTATTGTTATTGCTTTTATTCTGCCAATTATATCAATTACGATTTATATGTACGGAATAAATCTTGATTCCGTAAAAATCACGCTTGGAATTAAAAATGATGAAAATTCACCGGAAGTTGCAACATTAGTCAAGTCTTTTGGTCACAGCAAGTATATCAATTCAATAAATTATGACAATATGGAAGATATTAAAACTGCGATTTTAAGTTCTAAAATTAAAGGTGCTGTTATTATTCCGAATGATTTTTCGACAAAATTATCAAGAAAACAAAAAGCTGATTTACTGGTTATAACAGATGGCAGTGAAGTTAATACTGCAAACTATGTTCAGAGTTATGCCAATATGATTGCTAATCAATGGCTTTTGACAGGTAAATACAAAGGTAAATTACAAAAGCCTTTAATTAATATCGAAAATAGAACATGGTATAATCCGGATTTAAACTCACATCATTTTATAGTCCCCGGGTCAATTGCAATTACAATGACTTTAATCGGAATATTGCTTACTTCTCTTGTTATTGCCCGTGAGTGGGAAAGAGGAACAATGGAAGCTTTATTGAGTACAAAAGTCAAAGCAATACATATTGTTCTTGGCAAATACATTCCGTATTTTGTTTTGGGAATGTTATCAACAGCATTTAATATGTTCCTTTGTGTTTGTGTATTTCAAATTCCGTTCAGGGGTAGTTATTTTATGTTTTTCCTGATTAGCGGAATTTTCTTGTTCACATCACTCGGTATTGGTTTAATGATTTCAACGGCATTAAAAAATCAATTTATGGCGAGTATGGTATCGATAAGTTTAGGATTTATGCCGGCTCTGATGCTATCTGGGTTATTGTTTCCGATTAATTCCATGCCAACATTTTTCCAATATTTAACTATGATAATTCCGCCAAGATATTATATATCATTCATTGAAAGTGAATTTATGGCAGGCGGGGTAAATGAAATAAGGCTCGCTAATGCGTTTTATTTAACTTTATTAGGATTGCTTTTGTTTGCAGGAGTTTATAAAAAGACACAAATGAGACTTGATGCATCATGTCCTTCCCTTGAGGGAGGACAGAAATCTTTGATTCCGAGGAGGGGTGATGATTAGAGATTTTTTACGCAGAGTTGCGGCACTCATAAAAAAAGAGTTTAGAACAATTTGGAATGATCCGAAATCTCGTGCAATTATTATTGCAATGCCTCTTATGCAGCTTTTTGTGTTTTCAAATGCAGTAACAATGGAAGTCAGAAACATTGATACAGTTGTTTTAGATCGTTCTCAAAGCGTTGAGAGCAGAGAATTACTTTCAAGGTTTGAAAATTCAACAAGATTCAGAAAATTCTATTATGTTGATAATGAAAAAGAATTTCGCCAATATCTGGATATTCAAAAAGTGCAACTCGGGATAAATATTCCAAATGATTTTGCAAGAGGGGTAAAGTCTAAAACAGGTGCAAATGTTCAGATTATATCCGATGGCAGACAAACAAATTCTGCTGCAATAGGATCAGGGTATGCATCGCAAATAATAAATTTGTATAACGCAGAGCTTACGGGCAACAAGAGCTCCGGATTGGATATAACAGTCAGAAACTGGTTTAATCCTAATCTTGAATACAAATGGTATATTTTGACAATTATTGTTGCAATGCTTTCGCTTGTAACAACTTTGATTTTGACATCTTTATCGATTGCAAGAGAAAGAGAACTCGGCACATTCGACCAGCTTATTGTCAGCCCTCTTTCATCATTTGAGATATTACTTGGAAAATCAATTCCGCCATTAGTAATTGCAATGACTTTAACAATGGTTATGATTGGAATTGTTATTGTTTTTTTCCATGTTCCTTTTAATGGTTCTGTAATTTTGTTTTTTGTTTCAATTTTGATTTCTCTTATGGCGATAGTTGGTGTGGGACTTTATATTTCGGCAATATGCAATACTCAGCAGCAGGCGATTCTATCTGTTATGACATTTATGATGCCTGCGGTTTTGCTTTCGGGATTTATTTCACCTATTGAAGATATGCCGCTTTTCTTGCAATATTTAACATACTTAAATCCTGTAAGATTCTTTATGGTTCTATCACGCGGAATAATATTAAAAGGTATGGGAATAGGTGATGTCATTGTAAACATAATTCCGCTGCTTATAATAGCTTTGATAACCCTGACACTTGCAAGCAGAACATTTAAGAGGAAATTGGGATAAATATTAACAATTTTTAATCAACTAATGATAAATATTTGTCTGTTATTCTACTTCTATTTTGAATATTACAGGACGGAGCCCGTCGTTGCAGGAACAAATTGCAACCCCCGGTTTTCTTATCCAATCTCCGTAATAGAAAAGTTCCTGCGTTGCTCCGCCATGAGCAAGCGTAAAAACATATTGATAAATCGCTTTCCAAGCTTCGTTGCAAAAACCTTCGGGACATTCCCAATCAGCATAAAAGACTTGTCCTTTTAGCATCGGACAAGCAGTTAAACCTTTAACCCCATACTCACGAGCAAGTTCTTCATCAAAATTTCGTTTCAAAACTGTTATTTTACATTTTTTCATAAGTTATTTATCCTTATTTCGTACAAATTAATTAAAAAACAAAAATTGCTTGACAATAATTAGATGTCTAATTATAATAATTATATGAGAAATTTTTTATCGCTTATATCTAAAATTCACGATAAAGGTAATCGTTTAATTATTGAAGAACTAAAAAGAAACGGAGCAGATGGACTTGTACCGAGTCATGGTGATATTTTA
>CADAKY010000003.1 GCA_902788575.1 uncultured bacterium
TTCATTATTCATTGCGCTTTCTAACTGTTCACAAGGAATCGATAAATTTTTCATAGTTCCGTTTATGTCACAAAATTCAAGTTTTATAAATTCAATGTTATTTTCTTCAACAATTCTTTTAATCTCTTCTTTTGTTAATGTCTTTTTGTAATCAATAATGCATGCTGTACTCATAATCTATTCTCCTTTATCATGAGTTAAATTATATATTGATATATTTCTGAAAGTCAAAAACCGCAAGAATTACAGAAATTGTAAAGTTTTAAAAAAATATCCTAAATTTTTAATTTTGTATTTGAAATATCATCACTTTTTTAAATTTTTCAAAATTTTAATAAAAATTTTTGTGCATAATCGATTTTTGGAAAGAAAAATACAAAATTTTTATATACTTTACATTTTGTAATATTAATATTAGTATTAATATTTAGTTTATTTTTTACCACTTTAAATTAAAGTTAATCACAGTACTTTATGTAGAAAATAAGCTCTATTATATACAAACAGAATTTCTGTCAATATTGCTTAACATTTCTTTGTATAAAATCGGACAATTTTAAAATTGCCCTTAATTACAATAACAACAATAGTTTTCGTGATTTTGCATAAAAAAATAATAAATTCAAAACCCCTGTTATTACAGTATTGTAGAAATATAAATTGTACAAAAATCGTACTTTACAATGTTAAGCAGTATTCCAATCATAGAATGCCGGAGATAAAATAGATATTTATGAAAGCAGTAAAAGATAAAACAAACTTGTGGGTGGATATAGAAAAGGCAGCTGAGGTACTAGGTTTAAGTGAGCAAACCATTAAAAAACAATGCAGAAAAGGTGAATACGTTTTTAAAATAGTAAAAAAGGGGAAACGTGCAAACTATTTTATTATGCTTAAATCAATGCCGCAATTCGCTCAGGATAAATATCTTGGAGATACATTATTGGATATTAAGTATTCAGAAGTTCCATCTTGGGCAAAGCAGCAGGCAGAAAAATATGTTCGGATTCTAGATGCTTCCGCAGGGCTTAAAGGCAAAGCTCTGGAAGAATTTGTCGAAAATTGGAATAATGATGAGAATGAAGAATACACGACGTCATACCCTTCATTAATAAAAATGCGCAGAAGATATTTCCGATATGGTGTTGCAGGATTATTATCAAAGCACGGTCAGCATTTGATAGGCTCCACCGTTCCTGATAAATATTTTGAGTATTTTAAAAATATGTATTTAGTGGAAGGTGCACCGTCTCTCAGAACCTGTTGGGATTTAACTTTAGGTTATGCCCTAAGAGAAGATAATGTTGATAGAGACAAGTTCCCAAGTTTTATGGCTTTTAAACGAAGGTTGGATAAGGATATTCCGAAACAAAGTATTTATCTTGCAAGATATGGTCAATCCGCTTGGAACAGAAAATACGGAAATTATATTGAAAGAGATTATTCAAATATAACATGCAATCAGGTATGGGTATCAGACCACGCACAAATAGATGTTGCTTGTTATGACTCCAATAATAAACCGATTTTTCCGTGGGTTACTGTTTGGAGGGATTATAAATCAGGGAAATGGCTCGGTTGGATTTTACAAACAGGAAACCCAAACTCAGATTTAATTTTTCAATCTTTTTATGATGCAACTCAAGAATATGGTTTACCCAAAGATGTAATTATTGATAACGGTAAAGATTATCGTTCAAAAGATTTTGCAGGAGGAAGAAAGAGTTTTAAAGTAATAGCAAATGAAAATAAAACATCTGCAATGTTAAAAGAACTGAATATAAATGTGCATTTTGCACTTCCTTATAACGCACAAACAAAACCTGTTGAAAGAGATTTTCTTAAAATTAAAGAATTGTTATCCAAACATTGTGTCGGGTATCGTGGCGGAAATGTTGTTGAAAGACCTAAAAAACTTGCAAAAGAAATCAAAGAAGGTAAGATTATGAAGTTTGAGGATTTTAAGAAAATTTTTGATGATTTTATTGTTAATATTTTGAATAAAAAACCGTCAAATGGTAAAAATCTTCAGGGCAAATGTCCGGACGAATTATTTTATGAAGAATTCACAGAAAAGATTGTAACTTCTAAAGAAGCCTTAAAACTGTTTTGTATGCGAACTTCAAAAGATTATACCGTTCGCAGAAATGGTATTAAAGACAGTACTCTCGGTATTACATACTGGAATGATTGGATGATTAATAGAACAGGCTTGCGAGTTTATTTAAGAAGAGATATTAAAAATTACAAAGAAGCTTGGGCATTCAGATCCGATAATGATGAATTTGTAGGAATGGTTACTGTTTCCGATTCTGTCGCAGCATTGCATGCTGATAAAATTTCAAAAGATGAATTTAAAGAAGCTATGGCAAGAAAGAAACGTAATCTAAAAACGGCAATAGCATATCTTAAACAGGATAAAACGATATCTTTGACCGAAAAATGTGAAAATTATATGGCAGCTTACAGAAGTGTAGAGCGAGAATTCAAGAAAGATGTTAAAGTTACAAAAATAGCAAATACTAATATGGATAAAGCTATTCAAAAGAAAAAAGAAATGGATGAATTCGGACATGCTGATTTATCGGAATTATTAACACCTGAACAAAAAGCGGAAATATACGGAGAACCAAAGCGTAAGATATATTTGTGGGAAACAGATAAAAAGTTGGATGAAGAGCCGTTTTACTTTTTTGAAACAGATAAAAAATTAGCGGAAGAAGAACAAATGTACAGAGAAAAATTAGTAAAAGCCGATGCGGGTTAATTATGAAAAGAAATAAATTTTACGATATAGCAGAAAGAATGTATGTTGAGCAATTTATAACAGAAGCAGAAATTGCCAATAGAATTGGAGTCTCAGATAGAACCATAAGGAGATGGAAAGCCATTGGCGACTGGGGTATAAAACGTGACGGATTTTATAAAGTAAATACCATTTCAAGAGAGACGATTTATGCACTTGTCAGAAAAATGCTTGATGACTTTCATACAGATTTAGATAATCATTATAATATTGATCCGTCAAGATTAAACATCTTTATAAATTTAACAGAGGAGATTATTAAACAAAGAAAATTAAACTATAGGGTTAAAGAACTTTTGAAAATAGCAAGAAAAACATTTAATATAGATGATGAAATCAAAAAAGACGAACAAAGTATAATACGAGAAATAATACGAGATATGCTTCGTGAAGATTTTTAAATGCCGTTCAAAAGGTATTTAATAGCTACTTAATCGGTATTCAAATTTTCAACATTTTGTTCATTATCTATAAAAAATGCGTTTAACAAATCTGCCTCACGATGTAAATATTTAACAATGGGTGTAAGATTATAACATTCTTCTTTATCCGGCTGTGTTTCACAAAAATAATCTACAACAACTGCAATATTATAAACTTCTTCTGCTAATTTACTTAATTGCTTAAATTCTTTTGGTGTAATATTTAATCCATATTTTTCCATAAAACCTCCTAACGCACACACAACATTAGCGTAAAGGTGGAGAAAAAACATAAAAGTTTTACACAAAGACACATTTTGATAATTGTAGAATAATCATTTACCGTGTTACAAATAATCATTTAGAGTGTTAGTTTACAGTTGTTTCACAACCAATTCACTGTATCAGGGATTTTGACATAAAAGAATGCAAGTTTGATATACAATATATTTTTTTGTCCGTTTTGCTCGGAAGGGGGTAAATGGAAATTTGGCAAAATATCCCAACACCACTAAATTGTAGCGGTCGGAATATGATTGATAATTTAAATTCCAAACTACTCGAAAAGTGACTTTTCTTGCACTTTTTACTCATTTTTTGCACTATTCTTGCACCCTATTGCACAAAATTGCACCCAAAAGTTATTGTTGGGTTGAAAACCCAACCTACAAACTATTAAAAGCGCCAAAAGAAATTTTGAGTGTTTCTTTTGGCTGCTTTTAATTTAGTTTTGTTTTTATTTTTTTACTACTTGGCTTTTTCAGTAGAAATTACATCACCACTAATAATTCTTTTTGCTTTACTTCCGTTAGTAAATTGATATTCAGTAGTTTTCCAATTATCAGTTGTTTTGCTGTATACTTTTGTTCCATTCTTTAGAACTATTTCGTGATATTCATATCCATTATCACGTACAACAATGCCTTTTGCTCCATCTGCTAAATTAATTTTATGATATTCACCAGTGTTCGTTGTAACAACGCTATCGTTCAGAATAGTAATATCTAAATCTGCACAACCAAAGTGTGCTATATTTCCTGAATATTTAATTTCTTGTGTTTTACTTTCTTTGGGCATATATTTATAAGAAAACAAATCCCCTTTATAATTTTCTTGATGGATTAATTTTCCATTTTTATCTCTTGTGAATAAAGAAACTTCATTGTTTGATTTTAATGAAATACAAGTGCTATTAAAGCGTTCTGCTTCTTCTGTACTATAGCCTGGTATACCATCAGAGTCAAAACATGTTGCCATTTTTTTCTGTGCTACTGTCGCACTATTTGAATTTATTACGTCCTGAGGTGTCATACCAGCTTTAACAACAAATTTCCTCTGCTGTACTCTCATGATTATTCTCCTTTCTCTTTTTAAATATTTCTCGTATATATTTATAAAGTTTTTGAGTGAATGAAATTTGCGCAGGATAAATCTATTCTATTCTATTCTATTCTATAGGGCATTATGGCTTGATTTGAGCCAATTGTAAAGATTTTTATTTTTGCTTAACAATATTAAGATTTATTAAGAAAATGCCGTTTTAAATTAAATTGAATTTACCTCTAATATTTGTTATAATTAGCCTGTAGGTTGGGGTTTCTACCCCAACACCACTAAATTGTAGCGGTCGGAATATGATTGATGATTTAAATTCCAAACTACTCCAAAAGTAACTTTTCTTGCACTTTTTTACTCATTTTTTTTTGCACAAATTTGCACTCATAAGTGGGGTTGCCTTTAGTCAACCAAAATGTAGCGGTAGACTGAAGTCTACCCTACTGGCTGAACACGAGCATGTGTTGTTGAGGCTATATAGTTCCCTCTGAACTTATCTGCAAGTGTTCTATTTAATTCCCTTGATATTGTGCTTGGACTTCTTCCCAATATTCTTGCTATACTGCGTATACTTTCTCCGCTTGATTGCAATACGCTAATCTTACTTCTTTCTTCTAAACTTAGATGACTGTTGTTTTTTATTTTTACTAACTCCTTTTTGTATTGATTTTACTATACTTGAGGTGTTAGTGTTGCGATTACTTATTGAACTCTTTCATTTGGAATTTGTAAAAATTTATTTATTAAAACAAACCTGTGATACAATAGAGCTATGTCAAATATTTCAATAGGAAAAAATGGCGAGGATATTGCGCGTAAGTATCTTGAAAAAAACGGATTTAAAATTCTGGAAACAAATAAAAGATTTTCCCGTTTTTGTGAAATTGATATTATTGCGCTTGATAAATCCATTCTTGTTTTTGTTGAAGTTAAAACAAGAAAAACCGATATTTGCGGACATCCTGCGGAAGCTATTACAAAAACTAAGTATCAGCATATAAAACAGGGATTGTATATGTATCTTCAGGAACATCCTGAATACAAAAAATTCAGAATTGATGCGGTTTCGATTCTTTTAAAACCGGAACTTAAAATAGAGCATTTGAGAAATATCTGAAATTTTTATCAATAATGTGTTTTTAACATTCTTCTATTTTTATTTTGCATTGGAATATATTTGCTTGAAAACAGAATAAAAGACATAAAAAAACTACAGGATAAATTTATTTAAGATTTGAAGATATAGAAAATGTAAAAAATTGACTTCATTGTTAATTTGGGGTTAAATTAAGCTTATGAAAATAATAATATTCGGAGCAAACGAAATCGGCTCAATGATAGCCGGAGAGTTTTATACCGACAACGATATAACCGTAATAGATGAAGAAAAAAACAAGTCTGATGCCTTTAACAAGCTTGATGTCGGTTTTGTTGCAGGAAATGCCTCCGGTATAGAAGTTTTAAAGCAAGCAGGAATAAAGTCTGCGGATGTTTTTATTGCCTGCACAAATTCTGATGAATTAAATATTGTAGCCTGTCTGACAGCAAAAAAATTAAGCAGGGTAAAAACTCTGTGTTTTGTAAGAAAAGAAGAATACAAATCATCTCTCGGAATCGCAAAAGAAGCAGATTATAACTGCGATTTTTACATTGATAACGTAATTTGGCCGGAAGAGCTTTTAACACAGGAAATTTTCCGGATAATCACGGTTGCAAAAGCTCTTGACGTAGAAAATTTTGCCTCAGGAAGAGCAAGGTTATTAGAATACAAAATCGGTAAAAATTCACCCCTTATTAATAAAATGCTTAAGAATTGCGAGTTTCCAAAAGATACTCTTATTGTAGGAATTACAAGAGATTCAAAACTTTTTATTCCGAACGGCAATTCAACACTTCAGGAAGACGATAAAGTTATTTTCATGGGGCTTTCGCACTCATTGAATATTCTTGCGGGTAAATTTTTCCACGAAAAAGAATTTGTCAAAAGTGTTACGATTATCGGAGGCGGAAATGTAGGGCTGAAACTCGCGAAAAGTTTGGAAAGTCTAAAACTTAACGTAAAAATAATAGAACGTGACGAAGAAAGATGTAACTTCTTGTCTCAAGAACTTAATAATGTTTTGATTATTCACGGTGACGGAACAGACTTGGAGCTTTTAAACGAAGAAGATATCGCATCATCCGATGTTGTTGTAAGCGTTACAAATAATGACGAAAAGAACCTTTTATGCTCGCTTTTGGTTAAACATCTCGGAGCAAAAAGAGTAATATCAAGGGTTTCAAAAAATACAAACGCTGCATTGTTTGAACAGGTGGGAATTGATATTGCAATCTCCTCAAAAACCGCATCTTTAAACGAAATTAAAAACAATATAAGAGATACGAATATCGGTATTCTTGCGACTGTTGAACAGGGACAGGGAGAAGTTTTGGAAATAGAACTTCCTCAAAACTATATAACTCAAAAGATTATGGATATTAAACCTCCGGCTAAAGCAATTGTAGGAGTTGTTCAGCGAAGGAACAGAATTATTATTCCAAATGGCGCCACAATGGTTTCAAGCGGGGATAATCTGATTATCTTCACAACAAGCGAAAATGCACCTGTTATAAAAAATTTCTTTGAGGAGGCAAAATGAGATTAACCTATCTCGCTTTTACGTTCAGCCTTACAATGAGATTTTTCAGCATTGCTCTTCTTTTTCCGATAATTGTTGCTTTATTGTACGGTGAATACACTTCTGTACTGCCGTTTTTGACATCTGCATTTTCTGCAATTCTGTTTTCTTTTATTATAAAAAAATCGGTAAAAGGAACGGAAAAAGTAAAATCTGTTAATGATATAAAAAAGTCGGAAGGGCTTACGGTTGTAACATTTTCATGGATTTTTGCAATTTTGTTTGCATCGATTCCCTATTTATTTTTCGGACTGACGCCTATAAATGCACTTTTTGAAGCGACTTCCGGAATTACAACAACAGGCGCAACGACTCTGACACATTTTGATTATCCGCATACATTATTCTTTTGGCGTTCTTTTACACAGTGGCTTGGCGGGATGGGAATTATAGTCCTGTTTATCGCGATTCTGCCACAGCTCGCTATTGCCGGCAGACAGCTATTTTTTGCGGAAGCACCTGGGCCAACAGAGGAAAAATTTACTCCGAGGATTAAAAGTACGGCTGCAGCTTTGTGGAAAATATATGCAGGACTAACTGTTTTAGAAATAATTTTGTTAAAAATCTGCGGAATGGATTGGTTTAACTCTGTTTGTCATTCATTTTCGTCTCTTTCGGGCGGTGGATTTTCTCCGGAATCAAATAGTATTGCCGGATATTCGCACACTATAATGTGGATAATTACATTTTTTATGTTTTTTGCCGGCGCGAATTTTAACCTTCAGCATAAGGCTTGGACAAAATTAAACCCGCTTTTGCTTTTTAAAAACGAAGAGTTTAAAGTTTATTTTTCTATGGTAACAATTGTAGCGCTGTTACTTGCGTTTTCATTGTTTTCAAATATGCACTATACATTATCGGACAGTTTTACTCACGCATTTTTTAACGTGTCTTCTTTGGTTTCATCTACAGGATTTTGCAGTATTGACTGGGCAAAATGGGATTACGGAAGTAAAATTCTTTTGTTTGTAATAATGCTTTTCGGAAGCTGTGCAAGCTCTGCAGGCGGCGGTTTGAAAGTGACAAGATGGCTTTTGATATTTAAGATTATGAAATCTGAAATGATGAAAATATTGCACCCAAAAGCTGTTTACAATATCAAAATCGGAAACTATTCCGTACCGAAAGAAATTCTTTACCAAACATTGATGTTTGTGTCTTTTTATTTTGCATTTATGGCAATTTCCGCACTGCTTATAGGTTTGATTGAAAAAAATACTGTTGTCGCTTTTGTAGGCTCTGTTGCAGCAATAGGCAACATCGGTCCCGGACTGGGTAATATAATAGGTCCTATGGGTAATTTTTCTGACTTAACAACGTTTACTAAATCAATTCTTATCATAGATATGCTTGCAGGGCGTTTGGAATTGATTCCTTTTCTGGTGCTGTTCCAAAAAGATTTGTGGATTCTAAAGAAGAATTAACGCCCGTTTTGAATTATATTTATATTTTTGCTGTTATTCAGGTCTTTGTGCTTGAATTGGTCATACGGATATTTTTCTTCATATAGTATATTATTAACTTTTGCTCCCGGACGTACAATTCCCCGGTTATAATTTTGATAAAAACATCTCGGCAAAAATCTTCCCCGCGGGTAATATCTTCCGGAATTACTCCACAAACCTGTTGTATAACTTCCGATAGGAAGCATATTTTCATCATAAAAATATTGAGTATAATCTGTCAAAGTTTTTTGTGTGGGAGGATTTTTAATCAATTCCTTAGGATCTTCAACTTTTTTATCGTAAAAATCATACAGAACAAAGTTTTCACCTTCTTTTCTGTATGTGCCTACACGGTTTCCCCACTGGTCATAAACCTTTATTGCATACGCTAAGGTTTGAGGAATCGTTATTAACATGAATAATAGTAAAATTAAAAACTTTTTCATTTTTCATAAGTATAACGCTAATTTAAAAATTTTTGTTCAAAAAATGTGCAAATTGTGAATTTTTGTAACGTTCCGGTTATTATTGCGTATATTGATAAATTAACTGCACAGATTTGTAATTATTATAATTACAAATCTTCACAATCTATTTGCAATTTAAATATGTTTATTTTATTATTTAACCATACGCCGATTTTAGAAGAATGTGAGTTTCACATTCTCTTTTAAATAGGGCATAAATTTGAAAAGTAAATAGCACTGGAGCCGAAAAATAAAGGCAAAATCCAACAAATAAAAAGGAAAAACAAAAATGGGCATCAAAGGTAAAAATGACAGAATGGTAGTTCTCGCTTGTGAAGATTGTAAGGAAAGAAACTACACAACAGTAAAAAATAAGAAGAATATCAAGGACAGATTAGAACTTTCTAAATACTGCCCGACTTGTAAGAAACACACAACACACAAGGAAACAAAGTAGCGTGAATCGTGAGTGGTGAGCCGTGAATCGATAAAATATTGAATCACAAGCTATGCATCACGAATCACGATTTTGCGTCCTTAGTTCAGTTGGTAGAACGTCGGTCTCCAAAACCGGATGTCGAGGGTTCGAGTCCTTCAGGGCGCGATTTTATGGGTGGAAAGCACCCTAAAAATAAAAAGGTAATTAAAATGAACGATTCTTTTGAAAAGACAAAGCAAAGTATAATTACATATTTTAGAGGCGTAAGGACCGAATGGGGCAAAATAACATGGCCCGAAAAAAATCAGGTCGTTGTAGAAACTTTCTTTGTCATTGCAATAGTAGCAGTTTTTACAATGTTTATTTATATTGTAGATGTTTTGTTTAATGCAATTCTCGGGAAGTTTTAATTATCATCCGTAAATAACAAAAAGGGTAAGAATAATGAGTGAAAAAGAAGAAAATTTAATGAACGAAGAAACTGAAGCGTCAGAAACAGAGAAAGAAGTTTCCGATAAAAAGAATCAAAAACGCTGGTATATAGTTCACACGTATTCAGGATACGAAAACAAGGTAAAAAGTAATCTTGAAAAGCGTATTGAATACATGAATATGGCTGATAAAATCTTCCGTGTAGAAGTTCCTCAAAAGACAGTTACCCAAATTAAAGGCGGAAGAAAACAGGAAAAAGAAGAAAAAATCTTCCCCGGATACGTTCTTGTTGAAATGATTATGGATGAAGACAGTTGGTATGTAGTAAGGCATACAGCAGGTGTTACAAAATTTGTAGGTTCAGCAAAGAAACCTATTCCTGCAAAAGACAGCGAAATTAAAAAGATTATTCACCGTTCAACTGCTCAAACTCAGAAAATTGAAATGGATGTTAAGGTTGGTGAAAAAGTCAGAATCACATCCGGTCCGTTCGCAGAATTTGTCGGTGATATTACGGAAGTTTATCCGGATAAGGCAAAACTTCGTGCAATGGTTTCAATCTTTGGCCGTGAAACGCCGGTTGAATTGGAATACAAACAAATACAAAAATTATAATAAGGAGTGCAGATTAACACCTCACCCCAGCCCTTTCCAAAAGGAAAGGGAGTAAAACAGATAATACGTGGAAGGGGTCGCCCCCCGCCAGTACCACGAAAGGAGAACAAAATGGCAAAAAAAGTAGTAGGAAAAATCAAGCTTCAGATAGAAGCAGGAAAAGCAAACCCATCACCGCCGGTTGGTCCTGCATTAGGTCAACACGGTGTAAACATCATGGATTTTTGTAAGCAATTTAACGCTAAAACAGAATCTCAGGCAGGATATATTATCCCTGTAATTATTGATGTATATGAAGACAGAAGTTTTACTTTTGTTATTAAATCACCTCCGGCACCGGTTTTGATTAAAAAAGCATTGAACATACCAAAAGGTTCAGCTACTCCTAACAAAACTAAGGTTGCTGAAATTACAAGAGCTCAATTGGAAGAAATCGCTAAAATTAAAATGAACGATTTGAATGCAACAACTATGGATGCTGCAGTTAAGATGATTGCCGGCTCTTGCAGAGCAATGGGTGTAACCGTTAAAGATTAGTAGAAAATGGAAGGACATAAATGGGTAATAAGGCAAAATATTTACCCCGTCCGCTAATACCATGAAAGGAAATTAAAAATGTCAAAAATAACTAAAAAACAAAAGAAGCTTCAGGAAATGCTCGAAGGTTTTGAACAACCTACAAGCGGAAAAGAAGCATTAACAAAATTACAGGAAATATCTAAAGAAGTAGCAAAATTTAACGAAACAGTTGAATGCCACATGAGATTAGGTATTGATGTTAAACACGCTGAACAACAAATCAGATCAACTGTTGTACTTCCGGCAGGTTTAGGTAAGGAAGTAAGAGTTTGCGTTATTGCTAAAGGACCTAAGGTTAATGAAGCAAAAGATGCAGGCGCAGATTTCTATGGTACTGAAGATATTATTGAAAAAATTGAAGGCGGCTGGTTTGATTTTGATACATTGATTGCAACTCCTGACTGTATGGGTATGTTAGGTAAGTTAGGTCGTGTTTTGGGTCCTAAAGGCTTGATGCCAAACCCGAAAACAGGTACTGTTACTTTGGATATCGCAAAAGCAGTTAAGGATGCAAAAGCAGGTAAAGTTGAATTCCGTGCTGATAAGCAAGGTATGATTCACTGCCCGATTGGTAAAGTTCAGTTCTCAAACGAAGATTTGGTTAAGAACTACGGAACTTTCGTTGAGGCAATATTGAAGGCAAAACCTTCCGCAGCGAAAGGAACTTATGTTAAGTCAATTTATTTGACAACAACTATGGGTCCGAGCATCAAGATAGATGCAAAGAACCTTCAGACAGAAGTAAAAGAAATTGTTGGTTGATATTTACGCCGGTCTTCGGACCGGCTTTTTTTTATGAAAAAGTCCGTATGTTTGGCTTGAATGCTTGACTGCGGACTTTAATCTTTTTATATATCAAATCTAATCTTTTATGGAGTTCACTTAATCAACAATTCACCTGTTCACTTGCCCAGCCCCCATCCGAATCCGTAAATCGCTCACGCTCAAACGGCTTCTGCCTTCCCCCTCGGAGAAGGTGGGGAAAAACCCTCTCCACAGGGGAGGGTAGAATTTCAAGTTGAAAGCGTAAGCTTGAAACTTAGAAATTCGGGTGGGGGATAATAATAATTTTCAACTTTCCATTTTCCATTTTCAATTCTTCATTCTCCCCCCCCCACTTCACAAAAATCAAAACGCATGCTATAATAAATATATACTTTGGAGTTATATACACAGAAAGCGAGGATGGTCCGTGAGAAAGTTTTTAAGTAATTTTTACTATTGCAAGAGCGGTTTTTCATTGATGGAACTAATGATTGTGCTTTTGGTTGTTTCAATTATTGCGGCAGCTACAGCACCTATGATTGCGAGAAAGTCAGCACGCTCAGCCAGAGGAAGCGGAAGCGCTGTCGGTTATTTGGGAATAGGAGATAATTTTGGAAACAACGGTGGCGGTTCACTTATTTTAGGTGATACGCAAAATTATAATTCCAAATTATATGTTGATTTGGATGGCAAGGGTTATCACATAGGTTTTGGTAATAATGGTTTGCTTGGTTATTTGAAGATTGGAGATAATCATGGAGTTGTCTTAGGCTCCGGAAATGCAAGTGCAACAGGTCAGAATTCTATTGCAATCGGAACTGGCGCAATAGCAAGCGGAGAAAACTCTATCGCAATCGGTAACGGTGCAAATACAGGTAACAATGCAAACTATATTGCAATTGGAGTTGATATACCAAATACTGCTATGCCAGCTATTGAAACTCCCAGAAACAAAAGAATCGTGCTTGGTGATGCTGATACTGATGTTGTTATCCCCGGTCGCTTGATACCAAACGATATTGTTTTACCTGAAAGAGAAGGCACAATAACCTTGGGAGGACCAAATTCTACCGTTGTTATACAAGGACATTTAGCAGCAAAAGACTGTCTGGTTTTTGGCGGTCAAGAATTAGATTTTAAAACCAGACACGCTGATTATTCCGGTTACAAAGCAACCGCCGGAGGTCTTATGTTCTTGGCAGATCGTTATTCCAAAGACAATGAAACGGCATATTCTTATTTAAACAAACTTGTTTCTCATGAGCAGGGAAGCGATGATGACGGTTTGGAAACTACTTTATCACGCCAAACAATTATTCCAGATTGGGCTAAACCATTCATTAAGAATGCTGACGGTGAACAATTAAGCGGAAAGACCGGTTACCCGGATAAATATTCCGACCGTCGTTTGAAGAATGTAGGCGAAAAGTTTACAGGCGGATTGGAAGAAATTAAGAAACTTGATTTGTATAATTTCACATTCAAGTCTGATAAAACCAAGACTCCTCAGGTTGGTGTAATGGCGCAGGATTTGCAGAAAGTTTTCCCGAATTCCGTTTGGGAAGGTGCTGACAAATATCTTCGCATTCGCTGGGATGAAATGTTTTATGCCGTAATTAATGCAGTAAGAGAACTGGATACAAAAATTACAGAAATCACAACTCAAGTTAAAGCCAATATGGATTTGATTACAAATATGCAGGCTCAAATTGATGAACAGAAACAAGAAATTCAGGATTTGAAAGCTAAAAATCTGGAGTATGAAAAACAGAATGCTGAAATTTTGAAACGTATCTCAAAACTTGAAAAGCGAAAGAAAAAAAGTGAATAATAATAAAAAAAGAGGGTGACTTTGAACTGAACCCTAAAAACTAGACAAAGTAAAAAAGGTGGTTCATGAAACCTTTAATAAATGGTTCCTGTATTGTACAGGAGCCATTTTTAATTTGCTCCATTGATACCTTTCGTTATTGTAATAGTACATGTATTCATCAATTTTTAAATAATTTATTGTGTCTAAAACGATTGGCATTGTTAAATGTTTTGATACTTTGTAAGCAACAATTTCTCCTGTTGCAATATCTTTTACTGCACTCAAATATGCAGTTAAATCTTTTACTCCCAGCCTCGGAGCTTTTTTAGAAAATGAACCTGTTGTTTTAATATCTCATTCTCACGTTGTAATTTTGCTAATTGTTCTTCTGCTGTTAGTGGTATTTTTCTTGGACGTCCTTTGCTGCCTGTACATCTGGTTTCCTGTAATAACCCTTCTACCCCGTGTTCTTGATGTGTTTTTCTCCATCTATCTATACATTTTGTTGGAACACTTCGACCTAGTATATTTACATTTATTCCTGCTTCAATAAATATTTGCAGGGGAGTTTTCCCTGCAAAGTATTCGCCTACTGCAAATACTTTAAACTCTTTTGAGTATGTTACACTTGAATTTGCAATCTTTTCTATTGCATCTGATTTGAGTAGTTCTTCTTTCTCTTGAACTGTATAAGGTTTTATTTGTCTTTTCATTTTTACCTCCTTATATATTAAAACCCTAAGACCGACTTTTTTTACTTTGTCTAGTTTTAGGGTTTCAGTTCAATATATGTCTGCCTTTACTTTAAATTATTTTTTGATTTCAGGAGCTGTTTCAAGCATAAATTTTTTGAATTCTTCTTCGTTCATCAACATAACTTTTGACGGCTCTTTTTCTGTTGCGACCGCAATACAAGGATACCCGTTATCCAATCTCACCGGACGCGCCATATAATTCTCTCCGTCCTTACCTTTGTACTTCAAAATCGGAGCGTTAGTAGGTGTTATATGAGGAGTGCCTGTTTTTGCTGAATTTTCGGCAGAATATGCACTTGCTTTGAATTCCTTATATGCTTTCATATAAGCTTCCTGTTTTTCATCCTTGTTCATTTCTTTATATTTCGCAACCATTTCTTCTGCCTTGTCAGGATTGATTTTTGAAACAAGAAATTTATACGCATTTGTATCTAAAGATTCACCCTTTAAATCTTCTCCGTTATATTTATGGATATTCAAACCATACTTTGCAATTATAGCTTCATATTCTTTGTCTCTGTTATTATCTACTTTTACTGCAAGTCCTTCAGGTGTAGTCATAACATTATTCAAATCATTGTTTAAAAAATCTGTTGTTTCTTTTCCAAATTGGCGGCTGCCTTCATGCCCTACTTTTTTTAATTCATCAAACGGTAAAACATACGTACTTCTGAATGATACCGGACTAATGTTGTTAATTGCTGTCATACGACCTCCTTACACTTCTACTGCAATTATAAAAACAAAAGCCACAAAAAAATTGCTAATTTTTTTCATTTCTTTTACAAATGTTTACAAGAAGAATAAAAAACAAACAAAACCGATTAAATAAAATTATATAAAACTTAGTCTCTTGTAAATTATGTCTATTTAATGTAAAATACCAATGTTACAGGGGGATATAATATGAAATTTATTGCCAATAAAGATGATTTATTAAACGGTATAAGAATAGTTGAAAGAGCTACCGTTATAAAAGGATTGCAGCCTGTTTTAGCAAATGTTTTGATAGAAACAGTCGGTGACACACAAGTGAAATTGACTGCGACTGACTTTGACCTTTCAATAACCACAATTATCAATGCTACTATTGAATCTGAAGGTAAATTTACGCTTCCGGCAAAAAAATTGGGCGAAATTCTTTCAAGATTAAATGATGAGTTGATGACTCTTGAACTTAACGGTTCAAATGCAACAATAACTTGTAAAAACTCTAAATTTGATATTATCGGTATTTCCGCAAGCGAATTCCCGAAGGTTGAAGAAGATATCTCCGGCAACGACTGCATGGAAATGGAATCAGTCCCTTTTATAAAAGCAATAAGACAAGTTGTATCCGCTGCGGCAGGATATGAAACGAATAATCTACTATCAGGTGTTGTATGTCAAGTTAACAAAAACATTTTAGAACTTGCAGCAACTGACGGAAACAGGCTTGCAAGAGTAAGAGAAGTTGTTAAAAATGCTTCTGCAGACGAAGAAAATCCTTTTGAAATGCTGATTTCTTCAAAAGTTCTATCAGAACTCTCTAAAATCGCAGCTCTTGTTGATTCTGAAACAATAAAAATCTGCAAAGAAGATAAAAAAATAGTTATTTCATTAGACAAAACCAAAATAATGACAAGGTTAATGCAAGGGCAGTTCCCTAAATACAATCAATTGATTCCTCAGACTTTCCCAAAAGAATCAATTGTGAATAAGGGAGATTTAATTTCCGCTCTTGAAAGAGTTGCTGTCATGGTAAATGAGAAAAACAGTATTGTAAAATTTGAATTCGCGGATAACACGCTTAAACTCTCAGGAGACTCTCCGGATGCCGGTAATTCCGAGGATGAAATTGATGTGAAATATACGGCAGAACCTCTTACGATTGCATTTAATTATAAATTTTTGCTGGACTTTTTAAAGATTGTTGAAGCGGAAGAAATCAAAGTTTGTCTGAATACACCTTTATCAGCAACCGTATTTAGTCCGAATTCTGATGAAGATTATTTGTATCTTGTAATGCCGGTTCAATTAAGAGGGTAGAAAGGACAGATTTATGCAAGGAAGAGCTTTTAAATTCGGAGATAATATTTCTACTGACCATATCGCCCCGGGGCGCTTGTTTCATTTGCGTTCTGATTTACAGGAGTTTTCAAAACACGTATTAGAAGATGCAGATGAAAATTTTGCAAAAGAAATGAAAAAAGGTGATTTTGTTGTAGCAGGGAATAATTTTGGATTGGGTTCTTCAAGAGAACACGCTCCTCAAATTATTAAAATTGCAGGTGTCGGTGCTGTTATCGCAAAATCTTTTGCCAGAATTTTTTACAGAAATGCTATCAATATCGGACTTTTGGCTATTGAATGCGATACTGACGGCATTGATGCCGGTGATGTACTTGATCTGGACATCAAAGAAGGCATTCTGAAAAACATTACAAAGGGTACAATTACAATGATTGAACCGCTGCCGGATGTTATGATAAAACTTCTTAATGACGGCGGATTAATTGAACATATTAAGAAAAACGGAGATTTAATTTTAAATTAAGATAAAAACACTCCATTTAAAGTATATGTTTTAATAAAAAAATTCGTTATAATTCAAGTATGAGAATAGTAGAAAATAGTGAGCTTATAAATTACAAAGTTCTGCCGTTTGATTTATATACAGAAAATCATACCAAAGTTCTCGAAGCTGGAGAAGTATTAACTCCGGGTAAGCTTATTATGCTGAAAAATTACACAAGGGTGTATACTGAGGATTTTAAAGTATCTGATTTTGATGATGAAAAAAATACAACTAATAATGCTCACAAAAAAACCGACAAATTAACAAATTTTACATACGATTCTTTGGATCCGTCAGACTTTGAAACAGTTATTAACAGGGATTCTTGGCTTGATATTGAATCACAGGTAAAAATAAAATATTTCTTTAAAAAAATTTTGGATTTATTTAAGCAGGAATTATATGATGAAGGTTTGTATAAGATTCAGACTCTTGTAAACATTCTGAAAAATGAAGTATACAAAAAAACAAGCAAAAGTACAAAAGGTTCTCGTGTCAGGTTTATGGGCGAGTATGAACTTTGTCACCCGCTGAATGTCGCAATCGTATCCGGTTTAATTGCAAAAAAGCTTGAATATGCACCAAGAAATGTTGATGAACTTTTACTTGCAGCACTACTTCATGATATCGGAAAATTAAAGATTAATATGCAGGGGGAATCACCGCTGATTTCACTTAATGAAGAAGAGCTTAAACCTCACACTGTTCTCGGATACAAGCTTATTAAAGAAACATTTAACTTTAGCGAAACAATTGCAAAAGTTGCCTTGGAGCATCACGAAAATAATGACGGTTCCGGCTACCCAAAGGGTATTTCAAATGATTTTATACATCCGTACAGTCAAATAGTTAATGTGGCAAATTATTATGATAATCTCGCGTTTAACAGAACTCACATAATGGTTGTAAATAACAAAGAGGCGCTTCGGGCAATGCTGGAAGTAGGAACAAAAAGATTCTCGGCAGAAATGCTTTATACCTTTATTCACATGTTTAACTATGACGACCTCGGCGATTTTAATGATATGATTATGTAATCCGGCATTTACTCAAATATATTAGGTAAAAGTTCTATTGCAGGATGTTCTTTTGCAAGCTTTTCTTTAAGCTGAGGATAAACAGTCTCACTTTTATTAAATACTGTGAGTAAAATTCCGTCCGGTTTAATTTTATTTAAAATATCTTCTGAATAAATTTTATATTCCTGAAGTGATTTTTCCCACAAAGCAGAATTTCCGTCAATTATGCCAAGTATGTTTGGGTTGTGCGATTTTTCTTTTGCCAGAACTTCTTTTATAAAATTACTCGCTCCCCAAAGAAAAACTTTTTTATTTCCGATAAACTTTTTCAGATATTCTGCCGTAATATAATCTTTTCTTAGTGCCGGTTTAAATATTTCCCAATCATCAGGACGAATTTTCTTTAAATCCTCTAAAAAAGTTTGATACTGTTCGTTATTACAAAGCGAAATTTCCCAGCGAATTGCGGAAATAAAAGCGTTAAGATAAGCGGTTTTAAGATATTCAAATTTACCGGTTTTCATTAAAAAATCCTGCACAATCAGACTTGCTCTTATAATATCTGATGCGAAGTTGGCTCTGTAAGTAAAAACACTGTCCGGACGGTTAAATCTGTAATTAATAAGTTCATCCTTTATTGCACAAATTCTTTTTGCACAAGCTTGTGCCATAAATACAAAAGTCAAGTCATCAGGGCCTGTAAGCTTAGGAAAAGAAAGCAAATTCTCAACAATCATTTCTTTTTTATACATTTTATTCCAGGGCATAGTTCCCATTAAATCAAAAAAATCATCCGGAAAATCTCTGTACGAAAAAGTTTTGCCAAAAGGAAGTTTTGAAATATTTATAGGCGAAATAGGATTCCCGCTTTCTGTAATATTTCCCGCATCATCAACTTTTCTTGATGAACAGACTGCAATATCTGCATCATTTTCGGTTATTAAGTTATAAAGTTTTTCAACCATTTCGGGTTCAAAATAATCATCACCGTCAAGAAATTGAATATATTTCCCTTTTGAAGCTTTGAGCCCTGTGTTTCTTGCGGCTCCGGAACCTTGATTCTTCTGGGTTATAACTCTTATACGGGAATCTTTCTTTGCATAATTATTTAATATTTCTAATGTTTTATCCGTAGAACCGTCATTTACGCATATCACTTCATAATCCCGAAAAGTCTGCCTTAATACAGAATCAAGACATTTTTCAATATATTTTTCAAGGTTATAAATTGCAACGATTAGTGAAACCTCGGGCATTAATTTTCCTCATTTTTAGTCTCAATTGGCTGAGGCTTGGTTTTTACACTAATAAAACTCAGAACAAACATAATTATTATAAGAACGGCAATATAAATAAAATAATTTTTCAATGTGCCTGTAAAATAAGTAGCAACGCCGCCTGCCGCTATTGCCAAAAATGTTAATATCGCAACAGTTTTTTTCTGTGAAAAACCTGCCTTTAAAAGCTTGTGATGAATGTGTTCCGCATCCGCAATAAAGGGAGATTTTCCTTTCATAATTCTTCTTATGCTTGAATAAGTAATATCAATAATCGGAACCGCAAGAACCAAAAACGGCAGCAGTACGGCAAGCGCAGCCCCTTTCATAACTCCCGCAATTGAAAGAGTTGCAAGCAAAAATCCGGAAAATAATGCGCCGGAATCACCCATAAATATTTTTGCAGGGTTAAAATTGAATGTTAAAAAAGCAAGCATTGAACCGGCTAAAATAAATGCAATCAACGCAGTTATCGGCTGAGCCGGAGTTACGGCAACCGCAATTAGAGCCAGTGTTATAGAACTTACTGTTATAACAGAACCCGCAAGTCCGTCTACACCGTCAATAAAGTTTACGGCATTAGAGATTCCTACTATCCATAAGATTGTAATCGGGTAAGAAAAGATTCCCAAATGCAAAACCCCGCCGCCAAAAGGGTTAAATATAGTGTCAATCTGTACCCCGAGCAAGAATACGATTGTTGCAATAGAAATCTGTATCAGAAGTTTGAATTTCGCATTCAGATTATAAATATCATCTACCAGCCCCAGTAAAAACATTAACGAGCCACCAAGAATTATACCTGAAAGCAAGCTCCCGTATGGGTAGTAACTTAACAAAACAAGCACAAGGAAAGTGAGCATTGCACTTGACCAGATTGCCACACCACCGAGACGTGAAATCGGTAATTTGTGGATTTTTCTTTCATTTGGCAAATCTACAAGCCCTTCTTTTTGCGAAAATTCAATTACAAACGGCACAATGAATACACCCAGCAGGTATGAAATAAATGCTCCTATTATATGTGCCTGTGTCAGTTTAATAAGCATAACCTATTACCTCAATATTCCGCCGTAAGCAAGGACATCCTCATACGCAGCACCGGCTTCCAAAATTTCTTCCGCCGTAAAATCAAACAACGTAATTGTATCAAGAACTTTATCTTTGTTTTCAATATTTTCAACTACTTTAGCAAGTGCAGCTTCTCTTGTCATATACGGAAACGTGTCGTTTTTGCCATGACGAAAACTTCTTTGTTTAGCTTTTCCCATTCTACACCGTCCTTTCAAGTGCAAGAAGAGCAGCGCCAATCATGCCTGCATAATTTCCGGCAGTTGCAAGTCTTACGGATGTAGGAGTCGTAACGATATCAGAATTAACTTCTTCTTCAACTCTTTTAATATCAACAAACTGCGCCATTGAACCGGAAAGGATTACACAATCAGGGTCGAATAAGTTTGTTAAGCCTTTAATCCCGATTATAATATCGTTATGCCATCTGTTCAAAATTTCAATCATTTTTTTATCGTTCTGTTTTACACCTTCAATAACATCATAAGTAGTTACATTTTTGTCGTTCAATGCCTCTTCCGCATCAATTTTGAGTGCGGTACCGGAGGCATAAATTTCAAAACAGTCCCAGCCGCCGCATGTACATTTTCTGCGTTTGTCGGGATACATCTTAAAGTGCATTTCTCCTGCTGCGCCGGATTTTCCTTTTAATAAACGGTCATTTATTATTATTCCGCCTCCGACACCTGTTCCGAGAGTTAAAAGTACAGAAACTTTACTTCCTCTTGATGCTCCGATCTTGTATTCTGCCCATGCTGCAGCGTTAGCATCGTTTTCAAGAAAAACTTTTTTTGTACTCAATTTTTGAAAATCAATAGAATTGTATCCCTGAACAAGATTTCCGGTTGAACCTATAACACCTGTATTTTCATTGTTTACGGCGCCTGCGGTTGCTATAGCAATTGCATCAACTTTGTCTTCATATTTTGAAATCTGAGTTTTCAAAATTGATTTTATTTCATCAAGTGTTTTTGGTGTAGAAAATTTATCTATTTCACCTGTGACAGCACCTGTTTCGTCAATCGTTGTGCTATATATTTTTGTTCCGCCGATATCAAATGCCAAAGCATGTTTCATAGCGTTCCCTCCTCTATAAACCGTTTGGTAATCAACTGCGGACGAGTTATTGCCGAACCGATTACGACAGAGTGCGCACCCAGTTCAAAAGCCTTTTTGGCGTCCTCAGGCTCCCAAACTTTTCCTTCAAGAAATACCGGTTTGTTGATTGCTTTCACAAGTTTTTCCAAAAGTTCAAAATCAGGTTTGCTGCTATTTTTATCAGATTCAACAGTATAACCTGAAAGTGTTGTGGAAATAACATCCGCTCCGATTCGGGCGCAATTCAGACCTTCTTCAAAAGTTGAGATATCAGCCATTGCAAGGCGTTCTTTTGAGTGAATCAGCGAAATCATTTCTTCAAGCGTGTTTTCTCTTTTTCTTAACGTTCCGTCAAAAGCAATTATGTCGGCACCAGCTTCAATAAGCTCCTGAACTTCTTTAACGGTTGGAGTAATATAGACAATTTCTTTCCAGTTTGGCGGAAGTCCTTCAGGTTTAGTGAGACCGATTACAGGAACGCTAAAATTTTTCTTTGCATTTTTTACATCTCTTGCACCGGCAACTCTCAAGCCTGCAGCGCCACCGTTAATTACGGATGCCATCATTGCGAGCATGCAGTCTTCTTTATATAAAGGTTCATCCGGCATAGCCTGTGATGATACAATAATTTTCCCTTTCAAAATATCCAAAAAATTCATATACAAATTTTAGCATAAAAGATTGCTAAAAAGTTAATAGAGTTTTATAATATTAAGTATTATAACATTGGCGGAGTTTATAAACATGGATAAGAAAAAGATTTATATTGGTATCGTACTACTTCTGGCATGCGGAGTATTTTTCGGAATCAGACAAAAGTATAATTCACCTTCTGCGGTTAATGAATCGGAAAAAGTTCAACCGGCGGAAAAATCTATAAAGAAACAAAAAGTTAAACAAACAAAACAAACAGCTTTAATAAAAGAAAAATCTGTAAACCAATCCAATGTAAAAGAAGAAGAACCTGCCAAACAGATTAGACATGCTAATCTTTATAACTCTTCTGTGTTTATTCCGCTGTCGGCAATTACCGAAATTGCAGACCTTCCGGAGGATATTCAGGCTAAAATCAAAGCTTATACAGACAATTCAACAAACATTTTTATGCTCAAACGAAAAAAAGATAAGGTTTTACTTATAACCGAGGATTTGGAAAATATAAGACACGGGATTGATTTTGTGGAGATTTCTATCCCCAGCGGACACCAGACAGTTTCTACGCTGGGATATAACGGAAAAATACAGGATTCTGAAAACGATATATGGGAATATAATGAAAACAAGCTTCCTACGAAACATACAAAATATAATAAAGACGGACATATTGAATTCACTGAAACTTGGAATTATAGCTCATTGGAGCCTGTAAAATATGAGATGAAGAATGCAGAAGGAAAAACGTTATCAATCCGTAAAGAGACCGTAACAGACGGAAGTAATATGCGGGTAGAACATTTAACTTATGACACTCACGGAAATACAAAAACAAATGTTTCCGCAACTTATGAGGGTGCTGATGTTAAAAGATTTACGTATTATAACGCCGATAAACCTTCTGACGGTATGTCTATTTTTAGCGAATATGAAGACGGCATGAAGGTAAAAGAAACTGTTTATACTTCTGATTTAAAAGTAAAAAATGTTTATGAATCTTCTTATTCAAATGGTGAACGCGAAAATATTACAGTTTTTGATGATAAAAATGTAAAACAGGAAACTTTTGAAAAATAGCAGAAAAATAATTCCGGACAATATTGGTTAGGCAGAAACTACAAGCAGATTTGTGAAGAATGGAGAGAAATTGTCAGGGATATTAAAGCACACATCAAAGTGATTGATATGCCGATTTTAGATACTAGTGGCTTATCATGGCTTAATAACATTACAATAAAGCCTTTTAGTAATTTTTCGTCAAAGGAATTATTTTCAAAATATTCTTTTATATCAAACAAATCTTTCGGATGCTGCCTGTCAAGAGCAGCACAAATTTTTCCACCGTATAATTCAGCCTTTGAAACAACCTGAATTTCTGCATATCCAAACTTTTCTTCAGATTCCTCACAAACAGGCATTATTTCAGGCTTATATACATATCCCCTTATAATATAATTCGGTTCAATTTTTATTGCCGCATCTGCATTTGAACAGATAATTTTCTTTTCTATACTGTTACCCTGTAAATTAGCAGTATAGCCATTCTTCTTTAATACTTGAGCAATCCTCTCCAATGCAGAGTTGATATTTTTACAAGCATCCTCTCTTGCTTCAAACCCAGTATAAGTCAAATCAATATCAACAGATAATCTTGGCAGATTATTGTAAAAAAGATTTATTGCCTACCATCTTTTAGGGCAAAACAATCTTCTTTTGCAACATTATTCAATACTTTTACAACTAATTCTACCTGCTTTAAATATTTTTCATCCATTATATTTCTTGAATATCCCCGATTATAATATTATATTTTTTGTTGTGTTTTCCACCTTTTGTTATTTCCCGAACACCTTTTCCGAGATTTATTTTCTCAATGTCTAATCTTTTAAACCAACTATGTCCTATTGTTTCAACCATATATAAAAACAACCGTTTAACTTTTATTGAAGTACATTCTTCTAATAATTTCTGAAATTCTTTTGGTTTTACTGCTGTTAAACTTTCGATAAACTGATAAGCCTCATTTATGGTAACTTTTTCAGGCACAAGATAAAGCATTTCTAATACCGAACGCTCTAATGAAGATACTTTCATTTTGAAATCTCCATTATTTTGTTCAACTAAAGCAAGGTCTTTTGGTAAAAATGTAGTAAGGTTTAATTCGATACTGTCTTTATAAAGAGTATTAAACCATTTTGGAAGTTTTTCTCCACGATAACCATATAACTGTTGCTTTCTACTAAACGGAATATTATGTACAATTCCGTACTGCTCATTTAATGCAGTAAGCCCACCAATATGAACACTTAACCCTAACTGCTCTTGCAAGGCATATATAGCCCCATTTAAATCAACATTATTTTCTAAAACAGTATAAGCACCTTGTGAAACTCGTTTAAGCCAACCGTTTCTTTCGTAACTTATCTGCAAATCACGAGAGTAACCCATAGCTGTTAAATATTTCGCAGTTAATATAGTGTTTCTGGGAAATGTCGATAAAAGTGTTTTTAACTTTGTTTCTTTTTTAGTATTCATATTACTAATATTAGCACATATTTAAAATAAAGTAAGGTTGTTTACAAATTTATTAGAAAAACTAAATTTCTAAAATTTCATCATTAGATTTTTTAATTAAAATAGAACACTCGAAACAGTATGGTGCAAATATTTAAAGGAGATTTAAAGATGAGAAAATATGTTGCAGAACCGATTAAAATTCCAAATGTTAAGAAATTTTACAAAATTGGCTTAAACCCATGATTTTTAGGCAATTTTTTTACAAAAGAAATCTTTATATATTTAGTTAGGTAGGTTATTGTTTTATGAACATGGTTAATCCGAATTACAATATGAATAGTATAAGGTTTAATGCGCAGCAAAATACAGGTCGTCAGGTGCGCATTCCGGAGTATTATGTTGTAGATACGGATGAGAAGAAAGATTTAAGAGAACAACTAAAAAGTAATCCGTTTACATCAATCGGATATGAATTTTTCCTTAGAGGTACAGAACATCCGATTCCTACATTATTGACATGGCTCGGTTTAAGTTTTGGTCTTGATGCTTATCAAAAATCCTGCGGCGGCGAATACGATAAGAGCCTGCTTAAAAAAGTATCAACAGTTGGTGATAATATTGAAAATTCTGCTTTTATAAAAAGCAGACCTGTACAATTTGTATTGGACGGGTTCAGAAATATCCGCAAGGGCGGAAACAAACTTATGGAAAACAGCGCTGTTTTAAGAGCAATTTTCCATACACCTTCTATGCCGGAATGGGGAATGGTTAAGCAGGAACTTCTTCCACATAGGCTAAAGGTTTGCGAAGACTTTTTCCATATTACGGATTCTTTGCACCTTGCAGATGATGCAGCTATTCCAATCAAAAATGTTGTTATAAGGTCTGAGGAAAAAGAGGCTTTAAAAGCATTCTTCGGTTCCGCAAAAATTACGGAAACAGAAAAAGTAAACTTTGTACTTTTAAAACAATTAGGCAAAACTGATGATGAAATCAGAGCAATTCTTAATATGGGAGCAAAAGCAACAGAGGCTACCAAAACTGAAATCAGAAAATCACTTAATAATATTTCTAAAGAAGGTATAAAAATACTCAAAGAAGAAATTTCAAACGGAGATTTACTGGGTAAACATGCTTATGAATCTGTTTTAGATGCAGTTAAATCCGGAGCCGGAAAAGTTAAGGTACGTGCCGGACACTACGGATTCTTTGGGCCTCTCACAATACCGTTTGAAAGAGTAATCGCATGTGATGAAATTTATAACAAACTCTGGAGTATGTCAGACGGTGCAAAAACCGGAACCGGCAGATTCTTATCTAAAATTTTGCAGATGTCTCACAGAGGTTTAACTTTCGGTCAGGGAAAACTCGGTTTGCTACTTCTCATCGCGCCTTCTCTTGTAGAAGTCGGAAGAGATGTTGCCAAAGCAGAACCGGAAGAAAAAGTCGGAACAGCAGTTAATGGTCTTGTAGAAAGCATTTCCTGGGTATTTACATTCCCTGCTGCTTTACATATTATGCACGCATTTGGCGGTATTCAATACGCAGGGATGACTCAAAAACAAGTCGGTCAATACAGAAAAATCATAAATGACTTTAATGAAGCAAACAAAGCCGGTCAATTTGCAACAAAAGAGGTTTATAATGAAGCATTAAAAGAGGCAAAACGACAACTTAAAAATATTGTCGAACCAATAGAAAAGAATCAAAACTTCTTTACAAAAGGTCTGAAAAAGATTGCACGCGCATTCACAATGGATTTGGAAACATTTAAAGCTTATGAAGGTCAAAACTTCTTTATGAAAAAAATTCATCAGCTTCCGAACTTCTTTAAAAACTGTTTCGGTGTTCCCGTTAGATTTGGAGTGTGGACGGTAATTTCTTCGTTTGTTTTGGGCGGATTGCTTACAAAAGCGACATCAATGCTCTTCGGAAAAGCTTATGATTCAATGAAACATGAAGAAAACAAAGAAAACAGAAAAGCCCAAAAGAAATTTTTGAAGGAAGATTTAAATGAACGCTTATACAAGACACAGGCTGCAAAACAAATGCCAAAAGGAGCCGTAACAAGACCTATGATACTGGACGGAGCTCAAACCGTAACAAGAGGAAATGCGCAAGCATTAAACTCTCAGGCTCAAAAAGAAGAACAGGTTGATAATTACACTTACATTCCTTCTTCAGAAAATGTAATTCCTTCCCCGATTGGTAAAAATTCAATTGATACATATACTCATATCCCGTCTCAGGAAAATACTCTGAAAAAAGATGATGCATCAAATCCGAACAACAGAAAATATGTTCCGTCTCAAAGGGCGGCAAATATACAAAAGACTTGGGATAATTCAGGTCTTGCATCAGCTCTTCAAAGAGCGGATAAAGCGGAAGCAAGGGCAATGAAAGTTCTTAGCGGCAACTTTGACGGAATGGTTTAGAAAGGAGACCGAACAAAAAACAGACTTAATATTTTGTAATAAAACACTATATTTTAGACAATTTTTTGTTCAATAATGTTTTTATATATATGATGGCTAGTGTAAATTTTTATAATGTGAATAATATCGAAACAGCTAACGTAAAAAGCGTCAGCAATAAAAATGCGGTTTCAAATCCTGCTGTTACAGAGAAAACGGAAACTCCCGCATTTCGTGCTCAGGCTTATACATCTGCAGTAACAGTCAGAACAAGCCTTTCAAACAAAGATGAAAAGAAAAAATACAATAAACTTGTAGAAGAATTGGACCCGCCGTATCGCAAAAAGCTTGAGTTTGCCTTAAAAAGCGGTATTCTGTTAAAAGACAATTCCAATGATAAAAGCACCGTTCTTGATAATTTGTACAAAATTGCAACAGAAGACCGTGATCCGGGGCTTGATAAAATCAATATACTTCAGGAATGTCTCGATATTATTGCAAATCCTTATGTAATAACTCAAACTTGTGAAGATATTCCTTCCGAATATCAAAAACAAGTTATCGGACTTATTACCGGACTAAGCACAGATCCTAAAGTGATAAAACAGGCAAAATGGGATTTGAATAATATGCATACCGGCACTTGTCCTGCGGCAAGTATCGAGTTTGATCTTGCAACAAAACATCAGGCAGAATTTTTCCGTATGATAGAAGGACTGACTTCACCAAAGAATGAAGTGACAAAAAAAATAAAAATGAACAGCCTTTCAGATAAATCATCTGATGCAATTTGGCTTTTAAATACGTTCAAAACTCCTCACAAAATGAACGGTTTTAACGAAGCAGAAGTTTTGCTTAAACCGGATGAAAATGCAATTATCAGAGCCAGAATCCAAAATCATCACAAAGACAAAGGTGAACGTTCAATGATTGATGTTCTTATGCAATCAACATTGATGCAGCTGGGTTCACAGCAGACATATAATTCGCTCACCGATAAGCGCGCCCCGAATGCTTGGACACAGGAAGACGGCGGACTGATTGATTTTGAAAAAACTTATGTCGAATCTGTTGTTGAAGATAAAAACACAACCTCCGTAACATATCAGGAGGTTGGAGAAGACGGAAAATTAAAAGGATATACAAAAGATTTCAAAACCATTAAAAAAGAACTTTTGGATACTTTAAATATGGGTCATAATATCATTATCGGATACACATGGCCGGATCCTGATAATGACGGAAAACTTGCCGGTCACGAAATTACAATCGTCGGTTATAAACAAAAATCTAACGGAGAAGGCGTTTTTATCTGCCAAGATTCTGATGATGACAAAGCTTCAGCAATTGAAATGGAAGAAAGTTTCCTGCTGCCAAAGATTCACCACGCAGGTCTTCCGGAAGAAATTGCATCAAAAGATTTTGAATATAAAAACAGCTGGGAATACGGAGTTGAAGATTTTAAGAAAATGAAAAAAGCCGAATAATTCTATTCTGAAATTTTAAACAATTACCGCTTAAAAACATAATAAATACTTGTAAAAAAAGCTTGTTTGTTATACAATGTATATGTTAGGTGTATCTCAAATTATATCCAAATCAACACTGGCGAAATATAGAAAGGTGATTTTGTGAGAACAGATTTGTCTGTACAAAATAACACGGTTTTTAACGGCTCTTTTTATGATAATTTTTTCAAAAAATTACCGGCAAAAGAGATTAAAAATTCTGATACCTATAACAAACTCGGGCATGCACTTGCAAGTCCTCACTGGAACAGACTTGCACTCGGTGCTACCGCTATTACTACACAGCCTGCCATAGACTATTTTAACCCTGCAGTAGACAGAGATACAGCAAACACATCAGCCCTGAGAACACTTGCCAAAATTATTGTTTGTACAACTGTCGGTTTTATTGTAAGAGGAAGTTGTTATAAACTAGCTTGCAAGTATATACAGGCGAATACAGATAAAGGAATCACCGCACTGACACCTAAAGCTATACTCAAAGAAACAAATCTCAAAAAACAAGCGGAAATGCTTAAATTACACCAAAATACAGTTTCTACCCTGTCGGCGCTTGCAGTGATGATGGTTACAAATTTTCTTCTTGATGCACCTTTTGCTACTATGCTTGCCAATAAATTTATAGACAAGTATTATGCATCTCAAAAAGAGAAAAGAGGTGCAGCATGAAAAATGCATTAAGAAAATTTGCAAATAGCTGTGCCGAAAAAATTTATAATACATTTGAATCCAGTTCCGGCAATATGATTTTAATTACAACAGCAACCGGTATTCTGTTATCAACTCTTGCCCAATCGGCAGCTATTACGGTTAATAAAAAATACAGCGTTTCGCAAAAAGCGTTTATGATACCTCAGGAGCTTACAGAAGGTGTAATATCTGTCGCAACTTTACTGCTTACCAGTCTTTTACTAAAAAACTGTGCCGGAAAATGTGTGGAATCCGGAAAAATTATTACAAAAGACTTAAAAGCATATCTTCAGCAAAATAATCTTGCGGAAAAAATCGGGACTAAAGATTATAGCGTTACAAAACAAATAAATTCATTAATTGAGAATACCAAAAATACTGATTTATTTGAAAGAAGCACTAAAGAAGTTCAGCAATCTCTGCTTTCTCCACACGAAAATGCACTTTTAAATCACGAAAAAACAAAAGATGCTACATCTGCAATTGTTACAACTGCGGGAAGTATCATTTCTACAGCCTTATTCGTTCCGCTTATAAGGAATTGTGTTGCGGCAAAATTTCAACCTGCAAATATTGAAATTATAAATGATGTGAGGAAGAGAAAAGCAATGTACGAAAATAAACAAATTGCTCCGAAAAATAACCCCGTATACAATAATTACACCGACCGAATGCGTATATAATCACACAACCAAGTATTAAATTAATACCTTATGAGAGTTCGCCTTTTACATATTTTGAAATACAGGTGGGATAATTTTTCAGTTTATTGAGCGGATTTGTTTTTAATTCAAGTGTTTTCTCATCCACGCATTCTGCCGTAAGTTTGGTTAAAGTTTCCGCAAACAACTCCATCTTTGATTTTGCCGCATATCTTCCCAAGAATCTGAAAATAATAGGCATGTCTTCGATAGGAGGAATTTTATTCATGGAATTTGCATATTTCAATCCTGAAGGGAAAAGTGCTTTGGAATTTTTATACGCTTCCCGTGTTATTTCACAATCTCCCTCATAACCGAATTTTTGATAAATAAGGTTTAAGTGTATGCTGTGAAAAAGTTCATGCAATACTTTTGACAAAAAATGATTAGAAGCTGAATAACCGCTTTTGTAACTATCTTCGGCGATAGTATCATAAAAATCAATGTTATCAGGGTTGTTTCTTAAAAATACAGATGTTGAAAGAAACGGAGGTTCATTTTTAATAATTTTGTTGGTTTCGCCAATACAAAATCCTGTACAGGTCTCCTCTACAGGCTCAGTAAGTTCGTGTAAATCAAATACTCTTACGTTCGGAGGTAAAAATTTGAATGGTAAATGAAATTTTTCAGACGCTTCTTCCAATATATTTGCCGAAGCAACAAGCATTGAAGATAAAGCTTTATTATTTTTCAGGTTGCATTCTGTATTTATATTTTTAAACTGTTTTTCTACGGCAGAAACATCAATCTTTGGAATATTTTCCCGTATACCGGATGTCAAACCCGCTTTAAATCTTATATTATATTCCTGTCCGATTTTTCCTGTTTTCATAATTATATAAAAAACCGTAAAAAAATTTTTTGCTAACCAAGAATACGGAAAAATTTGTAATTCTTACGCAGGTTAAATAATAAAAATTTTATTCTAGATATTTTGAACTAATACTTTAGAGCTATTCTTTGTTACAAAATTTAACAAGCTTTTTCTTAATATAATTGGTTTTTCAGAAAATGATATTTTTTATGTATAGAAAATTGATAAAAATATTGATTATATGTTATGTTATTGGTATATTAGAATATGGACTTTTTAGTTCTTTAGAGTAGTACAAAATAGAAGGTTAAAATTATGACATTACCAAATGTAGCTTATTTTTCTATGGAAATAGCAATGGACCAGTCTTTGAGCACTTATTCAGGAGGCTTGGGATTTTTGGCAGGTTCACATATGTTGTCTGCAGGCTACCTGCAAATGCCAATGGTTGGTGTAACAATACTTTGGTCATACGGTTATTATGATCAGCGAATTGACCATTCAGGAAACGTAGAAGTTGCGTACATCAGAAAATATTATGATTATCTTGAAGATACCGGAATCACTGTTGAAGTGGATACTTTCGGTGAAAAAGTTAAAGTCAAAGCATTTAAGGTTAATCCGGAACTGTTCGGTACTTGTCCTGTTTATTTGCTTACAACTGATATTGACGGTAACAGTGACTGGGCAAAGAGCATTTCCCATAAGCTTTATGACGGCAATGAAAGAATAAGAATTGCGCAAGAAACAATCTTAGGTATTGCAGGTATAAGAGTTCTTCAGGCTGCAGGGTTCAAATTTGACGTAGTTCACATGAACGAAGGTCATGCTCTTCCGGCTGCATTTGAATTGTTGAGACAATACAACGGAAACCTTGATGAAGTAAGAAGAAAAACCGTATTTACAACTCACACACCGGTTGCAGCAGGTAACGAAGTTCACTGGGTTGATACACTTCTTGAAGGCGGATTCTTTGCAGGTGCTTCCCGTGACAAAGCTATTCAGCTTGGCGGAGAAAATTTCTCATTGACAGTAGCGGCATTAAGAATGTCAAGAATCGCAAACGCAGTATCTCAGCTTCATGGTCTTGTTGCAAACAAGATGTGGGAATGGGTTGAAGACAGATGCCCGATTCGAGCAATTACAAACGCTGTAAATCTTCACTATTGGCAAGATAAGAGAGTTGCAGCAGCTCAAAATGATCCTGAAAAACTTCTTGAAGTTAAGCGTGAAATGAAAGCAGAACTCTTTAAATATGTTGCAAATGTTGCAGGTAAGAGATTCAATCCGGATGTTCTTACAATAACATGGGCAAGAAGATTTGCTGATTACAAACGTGCCTGGTTAATCCTGATGGATAAAGACAGAATCGGTAAACTATTAGACGAAGACAAAGTACAAATTATTTTTGCCGGCAAATTCCATCCGGATGATGTTATGGGTAAAGAAATGTTTAACAAATTGTTAAACCGTTCTCATTCATTAAAAAATGTTGTTGTTCTTCCGGGATATGAACTTCAATTGTCAGGTATGTTAAAAAGAGGTTCCGATATCTGGTTAAATACACCGCTCAGACCGTTTGAAGCATCCGGAACTTCCGGTATGTCCGCTAACATGAACGGCGCTCTTCACCTTTCTATCTATGACGGATGGACTGTTGAAGGTACATTCAACGGAATAAACGGTTATACAGTTGAATATCCGGGACTCGATGATGATATGCCTTGGGAAGAAAGACATTGGCAAGACCACAAGTGTATAATGGATATTATTGAAAAACAAATTATTCCTACATACTATAACAACAAGCCTGAATGGGCAAGATTGATGAGACAGGCTATCAGAACAAGTGAAGCATACTTCAATTCTGACAGAATGGTTATTGAATACTATAACAGATTGTATCATCCGATTGCTCACGATGACTGCTCAGGCGGAGAAAAGAAAAAAGAACTTAATATTTCTGAAACTCCGACATTTGATGCTTGGACATATTCAAATATTAAGTAAACTATTGAAAATAAAAAGGGCGGCGATTTTCAATCGCCGCCCCTTTTTATTTAATAAAACTTTTATAAACACAATTTTAATGTTATAAGATAGTATTTATTTTCAACTGATTTTACATCCGTAACCTTCCAGCTGTATCCTTTGTTTATAATTATTTCTTTTGTATTATTTTCTTTCAAACCATCCACAAGTACTGCCTGAATGTTTTTTGGTGCTTTAACAAGAAAAATAAACTTTGTCTTTTTTGCATAATTTATATCATAAGCCGTAGACATGAATCCTTTTTCAATAAAGGTTTTATTGTACAGCTTATTTTTTAATGTTAGTGCTGTTTCTTCTGTTACGGGTCTTGATGCGTATTCTTTAACATTTGTATCCGGAAATATAAAACAAAAACCTTTCTCATCAATTCCGCGGTATAAAAGTGTATTTTGGGGAAGTTTCACTTTTGATATCGTTGAAGTAAGACTGTTTGAATAATACTCCATTCGTGATTTAAGAGGCTTCGTTATATCTTTTGGTTTAAGATACAAGTTCAAATTTCCTCTCAAATAACAATTCATTAAAAGGTACGTGTTTTCGCCTTTTACAGCTCCGTATACATATTTGGCAATAATGCTTTTATCGGTTTCCGTAAGATTCTTTGTTTGTTTTTTTGTTTTATTCAGGGCAAAAATATTTACATTAAGATTTTTGTATGAACGTAATAATGAAGTTTGCGAAATCCCTGCCGTTAATGGACTTTTCGCAGCATTACTAACAGAGGCAGGAACAAAAAGCAACGCAAAAATTGCACCAAGCATAAAAATCTTTTTCATTTTTCTCTCCCAATTACAATTTTATACTACCAGAACCAAAATATTATTTAAATATTATTTTTTTAGTGAAGACAGGTCAATATACAGAGGTTTTTCCGAAGGAGAACGTCTCTCTAGTTTTGCAGCAAAATTTCTCAAATATGCATTATTAAGACCGAACATTTTTAGCAGACCGTCTTTATCAAATTCTATCAATTTATCAATATACATTTGACAGGTTTGATAAGCCTCCGGATGTACGCGAAGCTGCTGAGCAAATGATCTGTTACTTCTTTCGGAGTTTGTATAATTTGTAGAAATTGCATAATTTGAAAGACCATCTTTGCCGCCTTTGGAATAAACATCAATGTGATCAATATTTCCGACACATCCCCAAAGCCAGTCATAACCTATTTTTTCAGCCGGTTTTCTGGATTCTTTAACAATAAATGCGGATGCTTCCTGATTTGCAGTAGGAAGTTTTGATGCAATTTTCAGAAGTCTTCTTGCTAAGGATTGGTCAGGAACATCCTTTGTTATTTCTTTTAACCGCTCAATAAAATTCAGACGTCCAAACGGAATAAAAGTAGGTATACCGTATATTTGACATTTTACATCTGCCAAAAGCGACTGCAATTCTTCATCTTTATTTATTATTGAGCGCTCAAAGAAATTTTTCATTTGACGTATTGATACTTTTTGATTTGAGAGAATTTTTTCTGCGTCTTTATTCCGTTTTACTTTAAATTTAATGATTTTTGGGTTCGATGGAACAAATCCGGACATTTTTATTAATTTATTGATTGCGCTTACTTCTTCCGAAATATTTCTTTGTCTGATTTTTTGTGCAATTCTTTCCAGTTTGTATCTGAAGTCTCTTTTGTCAAAATCCTGTGTTATGGGTCTCTTTTGAATTTGATCCTGTGTAACCCTCATTAATTCATCAAAAAGGAGCTTATTTCCTTCAGGTAAAAGTTTTGCTTCTTTTGCAAGTTTTTTAAAAATCGGATGTTGAATCTTTAATAATTGGCGCTGAGCGAGAGGGGTCCATTGCCGCAGAATCTCATCCAAATGTGCTTCGGGCTTTATTTTAGCATACTCTTCCAACATATTGTAAATCTCAAGCGGGACTTTATGCAAAGATTCTTTTAAAGGTTCAACGATTTTTAAAATAGTTTTAATCGTTCTGTTAAAATCTCTGCGCTTAAGAATTTGTTCGAAAACATCCGGATCAATAGGCGGTTTTCCTGTCCAGATATCAAGAGCTCCGTATTTTATCATTTTCCTGAGCGGTTCAGCGTTTTCTGCTACACGCCCGAACGAAACAGTATCAACAGCAAGTGCCGGACGCATTTTAATATCATTGTCTGTCGGATTTGAACTATAGATTTTCTTTACAGGATTTATTTTTATATTATTAAAAAATGTGATTGGTGTTACTCGCATATATTTTATAAACCTCGTGATTGTTTTTTTTGTTACTTGCTTAATAAAGTTTTACATTTTTTAATTTATTAATCCGTATAAATTCTGCAAAACTTTTTCAACAAACAGTTTTTTCATTTCTGTACGCGGGATTTGCGGCGGCAAAACAATTTTGAAAATATTGCATTTACCGTTAATAAAAATTCCGTTATACATAAGCCCGACAGGTTTTTCATCCGTTCCGCCGGTGGGACCGGCGATTCCTGTTGTAGAAATACAAATATCCGCTCTTGTTACTCGATTAAGACCTTCTGCCATTTCTTTTGCAGTTTGTTCACTGACTGCACCGTATTTTTCCAGAGTTTCATGTTTTACCCCAAGAATTTTTTCTTTCGCTTCATTTGAATATGTTACAAAATTCAGATGAATAAAAGCTGAACTTCCGCTAACATCTGTAAAAGCAGAGCTCAAAAGCCCTCCCGTACAAGATTCTGTTGTTGCGACAGTTAAATTATTTTCTGTTAAAATTTTAGCAATTTTTTCTATCATTAATAAGTTGTTCTCTTCAAAATAACTTTATTTTTCTTATTATACAAATTATGTTTGTACCAAACTCCCTCAAAATCACCATTTGGCTTAAACAGATACTGGCAATCTTTTGATACGAAATATATTGCACTTACCGGCTGTCCGGAAATCCGGTATTGTATTGAATAATACGGATAATCCGGATATTCGCCTTCTATAAAATCAACGTATTTTAAATTTCCCAAAGCATCATAATAATATGCTTTTGTAACATCATTTTTGTCCTGAAGCGCATACATATAAATATATTTGCTTTTCCCGAGATAAAATGCGGAAATATTGTTACCCTTAAATTCTTCATATCCGGCAGAGGCAGCGTAGTAATTTTCAACATAATTTTTGTCTTTCATTTTATCTTTGAATAAAGCGCGAAAACCCTTTTGTTTTTGTACAGGATTTTCAAATACGATATCACGAACTTCACTGATTAAAGCTTCTTTCTCAACCTCCGATTTATTAATCCAGTCATAACTGATATCTGCAATATAAATATCGTTATAATTAGCCCACGCAGCAGTACAAAATAAAATTGCCGCCACAGTCAAAATTTTCTTAATCATATCCCCATCCTTCAAAAATATTATATCATAATTTTACATATTTAAACTAATAATAAAAAACGGAGGCAAAACCTCCGTTTTCTTTTTATACCTATACCTTACGCTTACGAGCAGCTTCTGATTTGCGTTTTCTTTTTACGCTCGGCTTTTCGTATCTTTCACGTTTTTTAACTTCTGATAAGATTCCTGCTTTTTGAATTTTCTTTTTGAATCTTCTCAATGCGCTTTCGATACTTTCGTTTTCGCCTACTTTAACTTCTGCCATTTATATTTTCACCACCTTTATAGCAATTTTGTTTCCGAAATCATTCTATAATAAGCATGTTTAAAACGCAAGAGGGGAAAACTTGTTATATTCCGCAAGCTTTTAATTGAATATAATTTGTTTATGAGATAGTATTAAAGTGTAATGATAACAAAAAAAGACAGATTAAGCGTACAAATAGGAATAAAAATAAAACTTTTGAGAAATAAAATTAACATTTCTCAGGAGGAGCTCGGACAAAGAGCAAATGTAAGCAAACAGCAAATCGGGTTCATAGAACGCGGAGAAAGTTCACCTACGATTGACACGCTTAATCAAATTGCGCAAGCGTTAAACACAACTATAGTTGATTTGGTTGATGTCACAAAAATAGATTTATGACGGGTTGTATTTGACCGTTTAACATGTATAATAATTTTAGTCTTGTTGTGTGCAGGACGGGAGATAAAATAAAGGAGAATAAAATGAACGTAACTATTGAAGATTCATGTATTGCTTGCGGTGCTTGCGAATCAATTTGCGACGCTGTATTTTCTGTAGAAGATAAGGCTGTTGTAAACGCAGCTAACGTAGCAGCAAACGAAGATGCTGTTCAAGAAGCAGCAGGTGCTTGCCCTGTTTCAGCTATTATTGTTGAATAATTCGGGGAAACAGAATTTATAAAAAATACCTGAGGAAAATTTCCTCAGGTATTTTTTTATAATTATTAATAAGGTTTTGCAAGTTTTGAAACACTGTCAAATTTTGCTTGAAAATCTTTTGTCGTTAGTCCGTGTTTTTTGAAAAATTTTGAATACAGCAATTTATCTGCAAAATGTTGTTGGATAGATTCAAATGTTTCCGGAAAAATCACTGAATCATATTCTGACATTGTCACATTTTCATCTTTTAATATTTTTGCAATTCTTTCAGAATTTGAAACTTTGGTATCATCAGGATACACTTTAGAAATATTAGTACGTCCCGCTAGTGCATTAAAATCTGCTACAGCAGAAGAATCATCAGCAAGTCTTGTTGTGTTAAATAAATCTCTGTATACCATAGAATCCAGAGTTGATTGCATGATCATAATCTGCTGATTTTTCGGATATTTAAGATTCTGATACATAAGTTCTTCATACTCTTTTTGTGTATAATTATTATCCCTCATGTATTTGGAAATTTTACCGAACGTATCACCGCCGCAGCCGGAGAGTGCGATACTTGCCCCCGAAAGCAATCCGCCAATCATTAATTTATTAATAACATTGATTTTCATAAATACCTCCGATAATAATAAAAACACATAAAATTTTTTTTGCTACCATATTTTATGTTATATTAAAATATTTTAACTATTGTTTTTCCTCTGACGGAAGCCTTTTTCTCCGGATATTGTTCTTCCGATTGCTTTAATTTTTCCTTCTATACACCCTCTGCATTGTTCCGGATTTTCATTTATACAAATTTTATTCGGATAAATTTCATACTTTGCTCTGTATTCTTTACTTGTGACATTGGGCATAACAACGTTTGCACCGCTTTTTAAGGCAATTATTCTGCCGTTTGGATTCAGTGTTTCCATAGCAGTTGTTGCGGGAATATTTATATCCGGAAGGTTAATTCTTATAAGCGCCATAACCTTCAGTGCAAGCCAAAAATCACCTTTTTTTGCATCGGCAAGCGGAGTTTGTTCATGCGGAATAAAAGGACCTATTCCGACCATATCCGCGTCAAGTTCTTTAAAAAATAAAATATCGTCTGCCAGAGATTCAATTGTTTGATTTGGAAGTCCTACAAGACAGCCTGTACCGGTTTCATATCCGAGTCTCTTCAAATCATATAAACATTGTTTTCTGTTTTCGTAACTTGCATTAGGATGCATATTTCCATAAAGTTTTTTATCGGTGGTTTCAATTCTTAAAAGATACCTATCTACACCCGCATTCTTAAAAGCTTTATATTCGTCATAAGTCTTCTCACCAATACTTAAAGTAAGCGCAACATCAAGTTTTTTGATTTCACGAATAATTTCAACCATTTTATCGGTATCATAAAAATCATCTTCACCGGATTGAAGTACAAGTGTGCGGTATCCCATTTTGACAGCCTTTTGCGCATAAGTCAAAAGTTCATCTTTCAATATTCTGTACCGCTCAACTTCTTTATTTGCCGAACGAAGCCCGCAGTATTTGCACTGTCTTTTGCAAATATTCGAAAACTCAATTAGCCCTCTCAGGTGAACTTCATCTCCAACATTTTCATGACGAATTTTGTCCGCTTCCGAAAACAGCCAATCGTTATTTGTATTATCGGATAGAATCTCAATCATTTCATTGCTGTTCATTAAATATCTCCAAAGCTCTTTCTAAAATCCCGTTCATATATGCAATTGCCATTCCGTAGTTTACGATTGGAATATTTTGTTCTTTTGCTTTTTTTATACGAGATTGCATTTCGGCTTCATTAATCATACAACCGCCGCAGTGTACTATGAGTTTATAATTGCCCAAATCCTGAGGGAACTCTCCGCCTTGTGTAAATTCGAATTCTATATTTTTACCCGAAAAATCTTTTATCCATTTCGGAAATTTCACAGTTCCTATGTCGTTACATTGTCTGTGGTGAGTGCAGGCTTCGGAAATCAAAACTTTATCTCCGTCATTTAGTTTCGATATTGTTTCCGCACCGATTACAAGTTCTTCCAATTTGCCTTTATATTTTGCCATAAGTATTGAAAAAGATGTCAAAATAATATTTTCAGGTACAATGTCTTTTATCTTATTGAAAACTTGTGAATCGGTAATAACGAATTTTGGTGTAACTTTTTGCAGAATTTGTTCTAATTCTTGCGGCTGAACACAGATTGCGGCCGCATTAGAATCCAAAATTTCTCTCAAAACATTTTGCTGAGGAAGAATGATTCTGCCTTTTGGCGCAGATTCGTCAATCGGGATTACAAGAACCACAATATCCCCCTGATTTAATCTGTCACGAATTATATATTTTTCTTTTTTGTTTTCGTTTATAATATGCCCTAATTTTTCTCTTAACTCGTTTACCCCTTCACCTGTTTTTGCGGAGAGGGGTAAATTATCAGCGGTATTGATTAAAGCGGGAACTAAATCAATTTTATTATACACAACAATATGCGGAATTTTTCTTTCTTCAAAAATATGTATTAAATCTTCATCTTCTTTTTGCATCCCGATAGTTGAATCAACAACAAGTACGGCAATATCAGTTTTATCTAAGATGCGCATTGTTGCAGCTATTCTCTTTTGTGCCAAATCGCCACCCTTATCATTCACCCCCGCTGTATCTATTATAACGACTGCCCCTAAAGGAAGAATTTCCATTGATTTTTCGACAGCATCGGTTGTTGTACCTTTTATGTCTGATACAACAGATAACGCTTGATTTGTAACGGCATTTACCAATGATGATTTTCCGCTGTTAGTACAACCAAAGAAAGCTATATGAGGACGTTCTGATTTTGTTATTTGCATTTATCACCACTTATTATTTCTGTCCCTATAATTTACCCCTAAAATCTGAAGTCTCTTTTTCCTTCTTCAATTTCTTTGAGGTTATTGGAAAGGACTTTTTTGACTGCTTCGTTTGGAATTTTATCAAGTTCTTTCAATATAAATTCTTCACCGATTTTCTTTGTTTCTTCCGTTGCATAATCCATCAAAAATTCTTTCAATGTAATCAAAGCATTTGGCTGACAACAGTTTTGGATTTGTCCTGTTTTACAGAGTGACATAAATCTGTCGCCGGTTCTACCTTCTCTATAACACGCTGTGCAGAATGAAGGAATTTTACCCATTTGAAGAAGCCATCTCACGACTTCATCAAGAGTTCTCTGGTCTGAAACATCAAACTGCTCGGTATCTGTCGGGCGTTCTTCCTGAGTATAGCCGCCGACAGAGGTTCTTGAAGCTCCCGAAACCTGAGAAACACCGAGTTTTAGAAGTTTTTCTCTGACTGCTTGTGATTCTCTTGTAGAAATGATTATACCTGTATAAGGTACGGCAATTCTGGTAAGTGCAACAATTTTTGCAAATGTTTCATCATCAATACCGTTATCAAAAGCATTTGGGTCAATGTCGTCCGCTTTTTTCACTCGGGGGACTGAAATTGTGTGCGGGCCGACACCGTGGACTGCTTCAAGGTGTTCTGCGTGCATCAAAAGCGCAGCAAATTCGTATTTGTACCTTTCAAGCCCGAATAAAACACCCAAACCTACATCGTCAATTCCGCCCTCCATTGCTCTGTCCATAGCTTCCGTATGATATGCATAATTATGTTTTGGACCGGTCGGATGGAGTTTTTCATAGCTTTCTTTGTGATAAGTTTCTTGAAAAAGAATATATGTTCCGATTCCTGCTTCTTTTAATTTGCGGTAGTTTTCAACCGTCGTTGCCGCAATATTTACATTTACTCTTCTAATTGCACCGTTTTTATGTTTTATTGAATAAATCGTGTTTATACATTCCAGAATGTATTCAATCGGGTTATTAACAGGGTCTTCGCCGGATTCAATCGCAAGACGTTTATGTCCCATATCCTGAAGAGCGATAACTTCCGCTTTAACCTCCTCCTGAGTAAGTTTTTTACGCGGGATGTGCTTATTAATTGCATGGTATGGGCAATAGATGCATCCGTTTACGCAATAATTTGAAAGGTAAAGCGGTGCAAAGATTACGATTCTGTCACCGTAAAAAGATTCTTTGATTTCTTCAGCGAGTGCATAAATCTTTTTTAAAATTTCTTTGTCTTCGCATGCCAGTAAAATACTCGCTTCTTCATGAGTTAAACCCTTGCAGAATGTTTCTCTTCCGACTCTTGTCGGGCGCGCTTTATCTAATATTTCGTTTATTAATTCTAAATTATTTTTATTTTTTTCTGCGTAATCTAAGGTTCTTAAAACTTCCTCATGATTAATAAACTCTTCCGCTTTTAATGATTTTTTATCGTACATTTTTACCCCTCACCCTACCCTCTCCCTCAAGGGGCGAGGGTTTATTTTTTATACATTTGAATAAACTGTTTTTGCATTAACGTGTTCTATTCTTCCGATTTTGCCTGTAAGAGCATTTATTGTATCAACAGGCGCATCAAGAACAACACTTATAATTCTGATATTTTTTTGTCTGTACGGAATCCCAAAACGTCCTATAATGTATTCTGAATATTCTGTAAGCAGGTTTTGAATATCGCAAATTACCGCATCATTTTCAACAATAATACTAACGATTGCTACACGTGTTTCCATAGATTTCTCCTTATAAAAAAATGTCGTGCCAAAAAGACACGACATTTTTAAAATAACCGTATCTTTCTTCAAAGGTCTAACCTCGGAAGTCAGGCACAACATAATTATGAAACAAATAAATACAAAAATCAATGTCTAAATGTCTTTGCCCAAAATGATAATAAAATAATATTGTTGACTTGAATAGAAAAAAACTATAAAATATCAATCAATAATACAACCGAGATAAAAATTTTGGAAAAAATTTCCGTTATTATTCCTACTGTACAAAAAAATATAAAAGTTTTAAATAAACTTTTGAATTTGCTGGCACGTGATTCCGCAGTAGGAGAAATTGTTCTTATCAATAATGCTATTATGCAGTTTGTTCCGATGAAGCAAACAAAAAATAAGCTAAAGATATTAAATCAACAAGAAAACCTTTACGTTAATCAAAGTTGGAATTTGGGAATTGAAAAAATTTCTAATAATAAATTCTTAATAATAAATGACGACATTCTTTGTTGTGAAAAGTTTGTCTCTAAAATTTTGAGAACAGGTATTCTTGATAAACCGGAGACCGGACTTATCGGGCTTGATAATCGTTATATCAAACATTATGAAGTGAACACTAAGAATATAGACGTTCCGGATAGCTGTAAAGAAGGAGATATATCTTTCACTCAAATGTTAAACCACTTTTATACAGGTGACTGGGGAAGTTGTTTTTGGGGTAAAAAAGAAAATTATTATATAATCCCTGATGGCATAAAAATTATTTATGGTGACAATTACTTATTGTACAAGAATTTGCAAAATGGTAAGAAAAATTATTCAATAAGCGGATTAAAATGTAATCACATCCATTCTCTCTCTTCATCCTCAAATGAATTCGGAGATGTTGTATGTGAAGATATAAATAATTATAAACAATTTTTCGATTAAAATTAAATCTTTTTACCGTCCAGAAGTTTTTTCATATTGTTTACAATATATTGTTCTGAAATTTTTGCCGGTTTATCCGTTAAGTCTAAAGTTGTCAGAAGGTTATCAATATATTTTTTTTCAATTGGTGTAACCGATTGTTTTTTTAAGGCATCAACATCTTGCTGAAATAACTTTAAATACTCTTTTTTATCATAATTTTGATTCAAAAAACCTTTTATATGACTGTAAAAATCTTCTTTTACAGAATTAGGTTTGAAGTTATTCTTTTTGTTTTGAGCCATAAAAGGTACTGTATTGATACTAAAAATTTTCATAATGTCCTTCTTTATCAATTTGAATATATTGTACAAATTAAACCGCTTTTTTCATAACTTGGTACGTAACCTGAGAATATTTGTTTTTCACAAAATGTTATTTTTAAATCAAGTGTTCCGAAAATCTCTTTTGCTTTGTCATCAAATGTTTTTGACGGAATTACCAATCTTGGTGCAACAAAGTTTCTGTCTGCAAAGTATGTTTCTACAGAAGCGCCGTCTTTAAAAGCATTTTGAATGATTTCATATAATTTGTCAAGAATAGTTTTGCTCTGAATTTCCACATCAATATCGCTGTCAAAATCTATGTATCTGTCTATCATGCGAAGCGCGGAATGTATGGTAAACATTTCGTGATATCTCGGGTCAGAATTAATAATTCCCGCTATAATTTCAGGATCAATGACAGAAATGTTTTTATACTTTGAATTACTGTCTTTTGTATTATGTTTTTTTATTTCATTACAAACATCTTCTGCAAGAATTCTTGTCGGAAGCGGAATGTTATATTTCCACCTTGGTTTTTCTATTTTTTCTCCGTCGCCTGCAGTTTTAACTTCTTCTTTATATTGATTATATAAGGTTTTTTCAAAATGCTTTATTAATAAACCTACATTTGGGGCAATATTTTTATCAAATATTCCTGCCGGAATTTTAAATGTGAAAGCTTCTGTATCTCCTTCTTGTGCAGTAAACTCCGGAACCTTAGAAGGAATTCTTGGTCTTCTGCCTTTTTCAATAATTCCTGTGTCAATCTTTCCGACAACATTCGGACCGTTTAAAATCGGAGTATCAGACATTAATGTTTTTACGTCATCTGTTTTGGAATCTTTATCAGGACATAATTTGCTGAAATATTTATTAATAATATCTGATGTATTTTGAGTTTTTCTTAACTCATCCGATAAAGTTTTTGCAATTTCATTATTATCTGTCTCTTGTCCGTCAATGTTTTGAGTACCTTTATTCATAAGTATTTTACATATAGCGACAAGTTTTTCGGCAGAATCGGTTTCTACCGGAACGACTTTTGTTGTTTCCTTAAGTTCTTCTATAGAACGCGATAATTTCCCTCTTTTTTTAGGAAATTCTATATATGTGGTTTCTTTATCAGCAGATATTTTCGGAGTATTTTGGGAAGCTTTCAGAGCTTCTATTTCCTGTTCTAATTTGGCATTTTTAGTTTTGTATTCATCAATTTCCTTTTCGGCTTCTTCGAGTTTTTTCTTATAAATATCAGGATTTGCGTCCAAAACTTCATCAACTTTTTTCTGAGAAGAGACATCGTTTAAGACGGCAGCACCTAATAATGCCGCAGCCGCTGCTGCTACGCCCTTTCCAACAAGCTCCATAAACTTTTGTGACAAATCCGGATTAGATAAGATTTTTGCATAAACATCTGTTTGCCCGCCTTTGAAGCATGGTTTGAATTGTCTTTTATCATTATTAGACATTTTTTGGTAAACATAGTTTTGAACGATATTTGCCGGCTGAATTCTCATACTAAACCTTCTTTTGTATACTCTATAAAACAAGTCAAACTTATGAATTGCTTAAGAATAAGAATATTTTTACAAAACTTTACACAAATAATATATTTGCCTTTTTAAGAATTAATTGTAGTATAATAATAAGTTAGGAGAAAAGTTGATGACAGAATATGTGTATTTAAACGGTGAATATATAGAAGCAGATAAAGCTGTGTTACCAATCAGGACACATGCTTTTTTGTATGGGACATCCGTTTTTGAAGGAATCAGAGCTTATTATAACAGCGAAGAAGAGCAAATGTACGCTTTTCGTGTAAAAGAACATTATCAAAGATTATTGGCAAGCGCAAAAGTTATGTGGATGAAAAGCCCTTATACATTGGAAGAATACGCAAAAATTACAAGAGAACTTTTAAAGAAAAACGGATACAAGACAGATGCATATATTCGTCCTACATTGTACAAATCTTCAATAAAAGTAGGTCCTACACTTACTGATAATGAAGATTCTTTTTTAATTTTTACAACTCCGTTCGGGAATTATTTCGGAACGGAAAAAGGATTAAAGCTCTGTGTTTCTTCTTGGAGAAGAACTTCTGATAATGCGATTCCTCCAAGGGCAAAAGTTAGCGGAGCTTATGCAAATTCTGCACTTATAAAAACGGACGCGCATGAATCCGGTTTTGATGACGCGGTTGTTTTGTCAGAATCAGGTGAGGTTACGGAAGGTTCCGCAATGAACATATTCCTTGTAATCAACGGAGTTTTGACAACAACAAATACGACAAATGATATTTTAGTCGGAGTTACGAGAAATACTGTTATAGAACTTGCGCACGAACTGGGAATCCCTGTAAAAGAACGCTCAATAGACAGAACAGAATTATATAATGCCGATGAAATTTTCTGCTGCGGAACAGGCGCACAGATAGTTCCTGTTGAAAGCGTAGACCACAGAATTATAGGTGACGGAAAAACCGGTAAAATAACAAAACAAATACAAGACTTGTACTATGATGTAGTACGCGGCAAAGTTGAAAAATTCAAAGGATGGTGCATGCCGGTTTATGATTAAATTTTTTGGGAAATGTGTAGAAAACTTATTGAAAAGTATCCGCTATTTATTAGCCGGAGAAACTCGTTTTTCTTCCGTTTTATCTCAGGCTGCAGCTATCAGTTATGATTCACTGGTAATTTCACTTGTCATCGCATTTGTCTCAGCGGCAGTTATTGCTATTCAAGTATCCAAACAATTTTTAATGTCCGGTGCCGAAGCTTATGTCGGCGGTTCAATTGCAATTGTCATGATAAGAGAAATTGCGCCGGGATTCGTTGCGCTTGCAATCGGTGCAAGGGCAGGGACGGCAATTTCTGCGGAGATTGCTAATATGCAGGTTACATCTCAAGTGGATGCAATAAAAACATTAAAAGTTGATCCTGTCGGCTATTACTTTACACCAAGAATTCTTGCTGCTGCTATCACCGTACCGATGGTAGTAATGCTTGCGGAAGTTATCGGAATTTTCGGAGGGATGTTTGTTTCAAATGCAACAATTGCTCTGCACCCGCACAGATATATACATTCCGTATGGCTTTGGTTAAACGCAAAAGATATTTATATAAGTCTTTTAAAAGCCTTTATTTTTGGCATATTAATTTCTCTTGTTTGTGCAACTCAAGGATATGAAACAAAAGGCGGAGCAAAAGATGTCGGAGAATCCACTACAAAGGCGGCCGTGCTTTCAACGGTATATATGCTGGTTGCAGATTTTTTAATAAATCTTATATTTTATTTATAAAAGGAGTACAGTAATGAGAATAAACTCAATTAACAACACAAACAATACTATTAATCCAAACAACACAAACTTTAAATCAAAAATTATATCTAATGAATTCCTTAAAGAAGGTTTAGAACTTGCAAAAAAAAGCATAGAACGTTCTGAAATAAAAAGTATGAACTACGCTAAAACTTTTTTGGAAAATATTGAACTGATACAGTTAAATAAAAATGCTGAAACAGTGCGTTTTGAAATTAATGAAGCAGCAAAAAAAGCTTACGTATTAGAAGACAAAAAAATAGTTTCGGAAATGGAATACCCTGAACGATACAATAAAGGATACGTTGCATCACAACTTATTAATAAATATGCGGATTCTCTTGATATTGAAAAACGTCCGACTTTAACTGATAAAATAAAAACAGAACTTGAAATTGCATATAACGATTACCTCAGAGCACACGAACGCTATCAGGTGCATCTTGACGCAATTTTGGAAGACACATCGAAAAATCTTTAAAATAGAAAATTGAAAAGCTCATTCTATTATGTTATTATATCCCTGAGTCGGAGTGAAAATATTGGAAGTTGACACAGAGCAAATAAATTATAATCAGATAGATAAGTGGCTTAATGAATATAAAAAGTCACGCAATAAGTATAGGAAATCTAAATATAAAACACTTATTGCTACGACTATGCTGCCAATAATAAAGAGAATTGCAAAAACGATTGCGAGACGTTCTTATGACCCTGTTGAAGACATGGTTCAGGCAGGTGCTATTGGTTTGCTAAAAGCTATAGATACTTATGTTATAAATAGCGGAGTAGACTTCCGGATTTACGCAGGGCGTGTAATCATTGGTGAGATGAAACACTTTTTGAGAGATAAACTGAACGCAATAAGAGTTCCCAGACATATTCAAGAACTTTTGTATCGTATAAATACCTTTACGTCTTCATTAACTGCCGAAGAATTGTATGATTTAACAAGCTATGAAGTGTCTTTAGCTTTGAATGTTCCGCAAAATGCAGTTGATTATGCTCTGGAAGCAGACAGAAGAACTTCCATAATTTCTCTGGAAGAATTATACGGTGCAAATCAAAATGACAATATGGGATACGAAGAAGTTATATCTAAGGATGACTACAAAGAAACTTCCGAAATAGAAGACGCAAAATTAATCTTCAAAACTGTTATCGAAAAATTACCGGAAGATTATAAAACAGTTGTTGAACTATATTATTACAGAGACATGAATCAAAAAGAAATTGCTGATGAATTAAATCTTACAAGAATGGGAGTATCAAGAAGGCTGAAAAAAGCCTTTGGAATTCTGCATAAAATGATTGCAAACAAAACATCAGAAGTTGAAGCAGAGGACTAAAATTTTATGGATTGGCATTATTATATTTTATTCTGGGTCTGCATTGCAGGATTATGCTTGGGCAGTTTCTATAATGTTGTAATATTACGTTCACTGAGCAATGAAAGCATTGTTTTTCCGCCTTCAAAATGTCCTAAATGCGGTCATAAGCTGTATGCATGGCATAATATTCCGGTTCTTTCATATATTCTGTTGAGAGGAAAATGTTATTTTTGCAAAGAAAAAATCAGTATCCAGTATCCTATTGTAGAACTTTTAACAATGGTCATGTTTGGGCTTACTTTTTTGAAATTTGGTATAAGCTTAAAAACTCTGTTTGTTTTGATTTGGGTATCGGGACTTATTATAATGACGGTAACGGATTTAAAAGAAAAAGTTGTGGATTGCAATATTGCAATAATTATGGGAGTTTTAGGTATATTATACAATGTTATTGCCTACGGATGGAGAGGTTTAGGGCTTTCTCTTCTTGGGTTGCTGGGGTGTGTAATTGCGTTAGAACTTTTTGCCCGCTCAGGATATCCGGTTGCAAAAACAAGGGCAATGGGAGAAGCTGATACTTATGTTGCGGGAGCTTTGGGTGCAATATTCGGTTTATACGGAGTTATTCCGGTTCTTTTATACAGTCTGATTTGTTCACTGGTAATTATAATTCCAATATTTTTCTATAAAAAATTTAAGAATGGTGACCGTATGATTTGTTTTTCAGCAATTATATTCGGTGTTTTTACGGGAATTTATTATTATTTCCCAAGTATAATAAGCCTTGCTCTTTTAGCTTTATCAGGGGTTTATCTTGCGATAAGAGTAATCAAAAATATCGGACGCGGAGATGTAAATTATTTTCCTTTTGTTCCTGCGCTATTTGCCGGTGCCGTTATTTGCTTTTGCACGCTAATCTAAATTTGTATGTGCGGATTCAACAACTTCTGAAATATTGTATTCGCCGTTTATTCCGTCTGTTCCAAACCACACTAAATATTCAATATTTCCGGCAGGTCCTTTGATTGAAGAATAAGTAAGTCCTTTTATTACATAATTTAATTTTTTAATACAGTTCAAAACATTTGTAATAACAAGCTTGTGGGTGTCTTTATTTCGCACAACTCCGCCTTTTTCAACAAGTTCTTTTCCGGCTTCAAACTGAGGTTTTATAAGACAAACCATTTCATGCATAGAAGAGTTAAGAAGAGTTTTCAGGTTCGGTAGAACTTTTTCCAATGATATAAACGATAAGTCCGAAACTAACAAGTCGGCAGGAGTTTCGCCTTCTGAATAAATATCTTCATAATTACAAATTTTTAAATTTGTTTTTTCAATTGTTTTAACTTTTTCTGATGAGCGAATTTTCCAATCCAATTGACCATAGCCAACATCGACTGCGTAAACATATTTTGCGCCGTTTTGCAAAAGGCAGTCCGTAAATCCGCCGGTTGAAGCTCCGGCATCAAAACAGATTCTGTCTTTTACCGGTACATCAAAAGTTTTCAACGCTTTTTCAAGCTTAAAACCGCCTCTGGACACGTAAGGCATTGATTTAACTTTAAAATCATACTCTTTTGAAGGATCAATCTGAAATCCGGCTTTTGTTATAACTTCCGTTCCTATCATTACATTGCCGGCAAGAATTGATGCCGAAGCTTTGCTTTTGTTTTCAAAAAAACCTAAATCTACCAAGATTTTATCCAAACGTTCTTTTTTCAAATTCCGAAAAACCTTTCTGCATTTTCTGTTGTAATTTTTATTAATTCTTCAACCGGAATCTCTCTTAATTTTGCAATTTCTTCCGCCACATATTTTACGTAAGCAGGCTTGTTCGGTTTTCCTCTGTACGGAACCGGTGTCAGGTATGGCGAATCGGTTTCCAAAACCAATCTTTCAAGCGGAACATCAACTGCCACATCTTTCATTTTGACGGCATTTTTAAAAGTTACTACTCCGCCTAAAGCAATATACCATCCTTCTTTTACGCACTCACGCATAAATTCGACACTTCCGGAAAAACAATGGAATAAAACTTTTGAGCCGTTGTTTTCTCTTTTTATAATATCAAAGCAATCTTTATGAGCTTCTCTATCGTGGACAACAATCGGCAAATTCAGTCTATTAGCCATTTTTATCTGGCGAATAAAAATTTCTTTCTGAAGTTCCACAAAAGATTTATCCCAATAATAATCAAGCCCGATTTCACCTACAGCAACTATTTTATTGTTATTTGATGCAATCTTTTCCATTTTTTGTTCAATTTCATCGGTATAAGTATTGACTTCCGAAGGGAAAATGCCTACCATTCCAAAAATATTTTCATTATCGGACGCAATTTTGACAACTTTATCCAGAGTTGCAATTTCTACCGAAGGGACTATAGCTTTTTTTACACCATATTCAGACATAGTAGTAATGACTGTATTTACGTCTTCTTCGAGCATATCTATATGTGCGTGAGTGTCGATTAAATAGTTATTCATAGAATAATTTTATATCAAAGTATTTATCTATTCAAAAGTTTTTGCTTCTTTTTTTCAAAAAAGAAGAAGGGTTCCTATTACTGTATACAATTTGCAATTTCCGCAGCGGATATTTTCAGACAATCAAGAGTTTGACAAGTTGTTTGTCTTTTTTCCCACAGACAAGGCTGAAGAGGGCAGGTGCAATTTTTTGCTTTTATTGGAATAACAAGTCCGTTTTGGGGTATAAGTTTTTTATCATCAGTCGAACCGAAAATTGCATAGGTTTTAGTTCCCATCCCGACAGCAATATGAAGCGGTGCTGAATCTGAGCATATAAAAACTTCAGAAGAAGAGATTAATTGTGCCAGCTCCTGCAAATTTTTTGTTTTTACAAAGGTATACTTATCTTCCGGTACAGTTTTTTTAATCGTTTCAATAACCTCAACGTCATCGGGTCCACCTGCAAGAAATACACGTTTCCCTTTTTGGTCAAGCAGTATAATTACTTCAGCCCAAATTTTAGCGGGAACAGTTTTTACCATACCTTTTGATACACTGAGTTTGCTGACTCCGGGATGAATAAGAACGGTATTTTTTTCAGCCAATTTTTTTTCAATATTAAATTGAGGCAGATTTGTTTTTATATCCGTAATGTTTTCAACAAGGTCATGGTACATATTTACGGCATACTGATTTTTATTAAGCTGAACCGCACTTGTTAATAACAATTCGCTCAACTTACCCGAATTGTATCCGATTTTTGTTTTGATAAAAGTCAGAAACAGAAATATTGATATAAATTTATTTGAGCCGGAAGAAACAACTAAATCGAAATTTTTTGTCCAAATTTTTATCAGGAGTTTTAAAAGTTCAAAATACTTGTTTTTTCCTTTTATATCGGCAAAAAGAAAATCATCTATATTATCCGTAAGTGAAGCAATTCCTTTGCTTCTGGGTTCAAGTGCCAGAGTAATTTTTGCATTCGGAAAAGTTTTTTTAACAGAAATTATTGAGGGAAGAAAAAGAATTTCATCTCCCAAACCGCCAAAATTTATAAACAAAATATTCTTTTTATCCATAACTAACTTTTACAGGAAAAACAGCTCTTTTTCAATAATTGATTTTACATTTTGCTTAAAATATAATTTATTAAGAGAGAAATATATGAAAATAGCGCAAAACAATCAAGAAGAAGAATACAGAGAATTCCTGAAGAAAATTCGTCAGGAGCGTCAGGGTACATCCAACATTGCAAAGCTTTTATTCACTGTAGTTTTGGCTGTTCTTTGCGCTGTTATAGTCTGTGTAACAGTTTTTGAAAACAGTTATATTTTGGATAAATATTCTGCCGAGCAGGCGGATTCTTCCGGCGGATTTTTCAAATTTTCACGAAAAAGAAGAGATTTTCAGGTTCCGTTTTCACCGAGAAGACAGAACATTTTACTTCTGGGTATAGATTCTAACGGTCAGGGTACCGACCTGTGGGAGGGAACGCGTTCTGACACAATCATGGTTGTAAATATAGACCCCAAGAGTCATACAATTAAAGCAATTTCAATTCCGAGAGACAGCAAGGTCTACCTTCCGGACAACAAGGGTGTTCAAAAAATAAATTCAGCGCATGCCTTGGGCGGTGTAAATTTAGTTAAGAAAACTTTAAAAGAAACATTCGGAATAAAGATTGACCATTATATTATTGTCCATGATGAAGCAGTAGAAAAGATTATAGATGCATTGGGCGGTGTGACGGTATACGTTGAAAAGCCTATGAAATATCACGACTGGGCCGGACATCTTCATATTGATTTGAATAAAGGTGAGACTGTACTAAGCGGAAGACAGGCGGTCGGATATTTGAGATACAGAAAAGACGGTCTTGGTGATATTGGCAGAACTCAGCGCCAGCAATGGTTTATGAAAAGTTTATTTGAAAAACTTCATTCACCGCAAGCAATTGCTAAGATTCCGGAGGTTCTGAACATTTGTAAAACATATATAAAAACAGACATGAGTTTTTATGAACTATCTCAATACGCTGCATTTGCGCGTGGTGTAGACGAAAATAAAATAGAAATTGCAACTCTCCCCGGAGCGCCAAACCAGAGAGGATACATAAGTTATTGGATTCTGGATCCTCAAAAAACCCAACAGGTAATTGACCGTATGATATACAGAGATGTCCAGCCTGCTGATTCTTCAAGATTTAAAGCCGGCATTATGTATTCACCTCTTAAAGAGGCTAAGGCGCAAAAATTAAAAGAAGAGCTTAACGCACTTGGGTATGAAGTTAATATGATGAAAACTACACATTTGTCACATACTCGTTTTGTTGCCAACAAAAATGATGTATCAGTTGAATTTTTTAATCATCTTCAAAAGAAGATTCCGGAAATAAATAAAATGCAGTTTATATACGACCCGACAGAAAATTATTCCGTAGGAAGTGATTTTACAATTATACTCGCCGAAGGATAACAAACTAATCCAAATCCGGTTCGCCCATCAACTTAAGAATCTCAATAACTCTCGGCATCTGACAGTCGAATGTATAATGAGCTTTTTTAATTGAGCATTCGGCACAATTCCCGTTAAGCTTGTAACATTCAATCGCCTGCTCAGTCCAATTTTTAGTAATAGAGTTTGAAATCTCAGCAGAATTGACATTTATCGCTGTGTTTAACATTTTCCTTAATCCCTTAACTTTAGAGGTCACACTTTCCCTCAACTACAGCATAATACTTATGATAAAAGATAACATCATTTATTTGGAGGATTTTCGTGGTACAATATTTTTGAGGGGGGGACTATGACAGAAGGTTATGAATTTGATCCCGGATTCGGACCATATATAATGGCATTTCAAGGAACAGTGGAATATTTATACACAGATATTAACCGTTTTAAAAATTTTTCTCAAAAGAAAATGAAATTCAGACAATATTACAAAAAAATATTGGAAGTTTTTAACAATAATCTTGGGTTTTATGCCGGATGTCTTATGTGGGCGGCTTATATAAAAGGTCAAAAAAATTTACCTATCCTCAACAATCATTGTCTCGGAGGTAAAATCAACGAAGAAGAAAACACTTCTGAAACGGATTTTATGATTAATTTTGTAACGCTTTTTCCAAAAGATATGAAATATTTTCTTGGTGAAACATTTGAGTTTCCGGATTATATCAACCGGCTTTTAGATGCATACAAAGAATTTCTGGTTATCAATGAAGGATTTACCAAAACAGAAAACAGCGCAGACATAAAACTGCCTGAATGTGTAAAAACAAATTCTGCTGAAAGTTTTAAAGAAAAAATAGAAGCTGTTCTAAAATCCGGAGACTTGTCGAAACTGCTTGAATATCAGGAACAAATTATATAAATTCTATTTTCCGAACACCGGCGGAGGCTGAATATACAGCGGTTTTAACCTTCTCCAGTCGCCTTCGGGCTTGTTTAACGACAATTCTGCAAGAATATCCCCAAGCGGATATTCTGTTTCCTGATAAGAAACAACTTCTTTTGCAATACCGGAAAATCTTTCTTTCAGACTGTTATCCGTTATAACCCGTCTTCCTTTTACAATCTCATCAACTTTTTCCAGTTCTACTGCACCGAGGATTTCGCCATCATACACATACGCTTTGTTTTTTCTTGCATCCAGCGCGACCAAATCATCTCCGCCTAAAATCTTTGACAAAATCTCCAACGATGATATTCCGACAGCTTTAATATTAAGCTGCTGCGCCATCACTCTTGCAACAGTTGTACAAGCTCTGATTCCGGTAAAACTCCCCGGTCCTATATCTGTAACAACCATATCCAAATCTTTTGGTGTTATTCCTGCTTCTTTTAACACTGTTTTGATTGTCGAAATCAGGTATGCAGAGTGATAATTTTCTCCCGTTGATTCAATAATACGGCTAACTTTTTTTTCATTACAAAGGGTTATATAAGTCTTATCAAGACAAGTATCAAACGCTAGTATATTCATCCTTTTAACCCTTCTATAATTTTAATATTCTTTTCACCAACTGATTTAAATTCGTAAATCCTTGCATCATCATCTGAATAAGTCACATTAATTTCAATTCTCTCAAACGGAAGCTCACCCTGAGAAAATTCCGCCCACTCAACAAATGTTATTTTTCTGCCTTCGGAATATTCTCTTAATTCTTCGGTTATCGTGCTTATACCTGTGTGCTCAAGCCTGTATAAATCAAAATGATAAACAGGAATTGAAGCGCTGTGATATTCGTTAAGTATCACAAAGCTCGGGCTTGTAACTTTTTCTTTTATACCCAGAGCTTCCGCAACAAACTTAACGAACGCTGTTTTTCCGGCGCCGATTTCACCAAAAAGGTTCACAAAACATCCGTTTTCACTTACAAGATTTGCGAATTTGTAAGCGAGCGTTTTTGTGTCTTCTATGGTTTTACATTCTTGAGAAAAAATCATTTTCTGCCTTCCACAATATCAATCAAGCGTTTCCAAACTTCCTCTATCGTACCGTTTGCGTCAATTTTATGCAGAACACCTTTTTTTTCATAAAATTCTACAAGCGGAGCTGTTTCCCTGTAATATGTGTCAAAACGGGCATGCGCAACTTCTTCATTGTCGTCTGCACGGGTCTTAAGCTCTACCTGACACTTATCGCAAATGTTTTCAACTTTTGAAGGCTTAAACTTTTTGTTGTATATTTCACCGCATTTCGGACAAGATTGACGATGAACTATTCTTTCAATAAGAATCTCTTCATCAATATCAAAATAAATAGCTTTGAATGATGCAGGATTACTGCCGTCAATTTCTGCATTAATTTTTTCCAAAAGTTCAGCCTGCTCAAGACTTCTCGGGTACCCGTCAAGAACATACCCGTTTTTGCAAGCATCCTGAGCAAGTTTTTTGCCGATAATTTTTCCTACAAGTTCCGGCGGAACGAGTTGTCCTTTATCTATAAAACCTTTTGCAATTTTACCTTCTTCAGATTCTTTTGCAATTTCCGCTCTCAAAAGTGAACCTGTATCTATATGCGGAAAACCCAAAAATTCAGATAACATATTGGTTTGAGTACCCTTTCCGCACGCCGGAGGCCCTAAAAATATAAACTCTTGCTTCATAACCTTCTCCTTATATAGTTATATTATAGAACTAAAATAAAAGTTTTTGAAGATTAATTTTGATAACTATATACTTAGCCTATAGCTCAAATTAAAACCCGATAAAATTCAGCCCCATCCGAATCCTTAATTCGCTGTTATCTCTGTTTTACACAATTAATTAAACATTTTTTTATTAAACAGGTCTCTGTTTTTGCCGTAATTTTTGTCGGGAATACGGATTACAGAATTTTGCAATCCTTCAAGAAACGCTTTTGAATCACTAAAATCAACATTTTTTCTTGATGGTACAATCAGACCGGTTGAAGCAAAATATTTTATGCTGTTTTCTGAAGATATATATTTTACAAATTTCTCTGCAGATGTCTTATGTTTTGTATTTTTTGATATTGCCCACCCCGAAGCATCAGAATAAACTTTTCCTCTGAACGGAATTATACCGAAGGAAAAATCCGCAGACTCACAAAGTTTGGGATACATCCACCTGCCTGATATATAAAAAACAAGTTTTTTATCCAAAAACATTTGAGCCTGAGTTAAACTCCCAGCATCTGCAGGAGAAGGTGCGTATCTGCCTTCAAGACTTTTGTAATACTTTATGCCCTCTTCTTTTCCCATAGTCAAAATATACGGTTCTGCGTAAAACAAATCACGTTCATAGCTTATTCCAAATCTTTTTTTTGTTCCGAATTTTTTTATAAAAGAATCCAATTCGCTGAATGTTTTTGGTTCTCGCGTTACAAAATCTTTATTATAATAAATAACAAATTCCGAAATATCTCTCGGAATAGCAAGTAGTTTACCCCCAACAGAAAGAGCCTGTATTCCTTCCTTGTAAAATTCATCTTTATTAACTATTCCGCTCAAATCTTCCAGCTTATCAGCATATATCGGCAAATAAAGATTGTTTACAAACAAAACATCAGGAGAAGTATTTGACGCAAACAAAAGATGAATTTTCTGAAAATAGTTTTGCGGGATATGAAGAAAATTTATTTTTATATCCGGATTTTCTTTTTCAAAATCGGAAATAACCTTTTTTAGGATTTTAACTTCCGTCACAGAACCCCAAGTAGAAAAAGTTACCGTTTCTCTTGTATCACGGGTGCAGGCGGATAAAATAAATGCAATCAATAATAAAGAAAGAATGCGTTTTAGCATAATTCCATTACATACTCCATGTCACCATCTTTAACATTCAGAATAAATTTTCTGAGTCCGCATCTTACTATATATTGGCTCGCTCCGTCCTCCAATTTTTCGTTCAATCTTATCTGAACTCTCTTTGACTGAATTTTATCGTAATATTTTAATTTGGTAATTTTTTCATCCGTATATCCGAAAATATAAAATCCGTGTTTGCCTTCGGCAAGATAACATCCTGTATTTTCAGATATCTTGGAATCACATAGAATTTCATAATTTTCACCTTCATAAGTAATACTCTGAGGGTGCATACTTTCTTCAACCTGTGGTTTTGCAGGCTCTTTAACATTTTCTGCCGCCAGCTTTTGTTCTCGTCTGGCTTTTCTCTGCTGTTCTATAACATTAAGCAAATCTTTTGTATTCTTATCAGGTTCAAAATTTCTTTTTGGCTTAGTTTTTTCCAAAACCGGCAATTCTTCTGTTTCAGCCGTTGCCATGACTTCATCGTTCCGAAATTCCGGATTCTCTTCAAAAATATTTTCCAAAACGTCAAATTCGCTGTTATCATTTGGTTCAGATTCAAACTTTTCCGAAATTTCCAGCGATTCGTTTCCGTCATAAAACGGCTTGAATGTTACATTTGTAATATTTTTTAATAAAGCCTCTTCATCAACTTTTACTTTTTCTTTATGCTCTGAATACTTGTCCGGATGTTCCGCAGCATCCTTCAAATCCGGAAGTTCATCTTTTATCGCCAGAGTCTGCACTTCATATCCGGTATCTGCCAGAGCCACTTCATCAGAAGGTCTGTATTTATTATATTCCGGATTGTCAAAATCAAGAACGATGTCAGGCAATTCATCTTTTACGGAAAGAGTTTCCACATCATATCCTTCGTTATAATATACAACCTGCGGTTTAACTTCTGATTCTATACGTTTGTTACCCTGCTTTCTCAACGCTTCCGACAAATCCGGAAGCATATCTTTAACATTTAAAGTCAAAACCTCACTCTTTTTATGAGAAACCTGCCTTGATTCAATTTCCTTCTGCATCTGCTTCGTTCTATCAGGGTTTGTTGTCAAATCTTCCGTGAAAGTTTTATCTATTTCAACCTGAACCAATTTATCCAAAGCATCAACATCATCTTTTGTAAAAGACAGATTCTGATTTACGGTATATTCGGTAATAAGATTTTCCAGTTTTTCTTTCGGATTTATATTTACGGGTTCTATCGGATTGTGAACAGCGTATTTCTCAATGTTTTTTAGTGTATCGTCATTAATTTCGGAATTGAGGAGTTTTTCTATTCTTTTAACATCATCCTCCGAGAATGTTACAACACCGTTTTTAATATATTTGTCAAACATCTCGTTAATATGTTCATCGAGTTCCCGTTCCTGCTCTGAAATAATATTTTCTTCCGCAATACTGAAATCACTCAAAAAGTCATCCAGCGCGGAATTGTAATCAGCATTGTTTTCCTCAAAAAGCTCATCCAAATCAACAACAACATTTTCCTGCTCATTATTGAGCTCGTCAGAAGCGACATCAGGCATATCTGCAGTCGGGGCAAAATTTATCGGCATTGTTACCGGTTTTTCGTACATTTTGTCAAGTTTGTTTATTGTATGTTTAAGTTTTGTTTTCTTCGACTTCTTCTCTTCCGGCTGTTCATCAAAAACGTATTCATTATGGTCACCCACAAGCTCCTTCATTTTGTTTTTGCTTTGAACTATAATCAGTGCACAAACAAAAATAATAATCAAAATACCGTATAAAAGCAGTTTAGGGTCAAAATCTTCTTCCAAATTTTCCTGATTTTGTGTTTGCAGATTTTGTGCAGGTTGTTCTGTTTGCTCAATATTATTATTTTGCTGTTCAGAAACATTTGCCTGCGAATTATTTGCAGGCTGCGCGGGCGGCATGAATTGTTTTACCGAATCCTGAACCGTTACATCTTCATGTTTTACTTCCGATATCTTTTCCGGTTTAAAAGTATTTGAAATATTCTTTTTCTCCGTTGTACTGGTTTCAGGTTTTGTCGGAGGTCTGTCTGTATCATCTTTTTTTTCTATATATAAAGCACTTTTTGTCGTCAAAACAGTACCGGCAATTGTATTTATTGTAATTTTTGTATACCCCTGTCCGTTTGTTGTATACGGCATTGTACTTATATTTACATTTGAAACATTGCCTGAAATTTCAGGAGGCGGGGTGCTTCTGCCATCAGTTTCGGCAAGCATAATTACATAAGTATTGGCATCTTTTTTATATGTCGTAATTGGTTTTGTGTAACTTCTTTTTGTAAACAAAGTCACATTGACACCATTATTATTATCGCTGTCAAATTTAAGCGACATAAGAGTGTTTGTATAATTCTCTGCTCCGAAGGCTCCGACAACCGTGACAACAGAAGCCAGAACCAATGCCAATGCCCTTTTTTTAAACTGCTTCATAACGAAATTTTACCACAATTTAGCATAAGGTACTATACTTTATTTAAATTAATTGCTAACTAAGCGGAAAGTGTGGAATAAACTCCTTCCATAATATTGTAAAAATCTTCCCTCGGAAGTGTAGACATTGTTTTAAGAGCATAAGAAAGAATGCTCACTTTGTCATACCATCTTCTTGAATTAGAAATCTTGTAAAGTCCCAGAACTCTGTCTATACCTATACTTATATCCTGTTCCTCATCTTCTTCATGCATTTCTTTAATCTGCTTTACAACAGTCGTCAAATCTCTTGATAAAGCACGTCTTTTGTTTTCATCAAGATTTTTTAAAAGGTTTAATGCCTTTTCGGTATTTTCATTTGAATCGTACCAGCGTCTGTTATTCATCCTCTTCTCCAATACACACTATCATTATATTGTCTGATTCAAAAATCGTAATCATACGTATGGATGAAATATTTCTTCAACTGCTCTGCAGCGAAAATATAAAAAAATCCAAAATTACAATTTTTCTGCATCCGCAAAATATTAAGCTTTTTACATAAATCTTTACATCGCGAAACATTTTGATTTTTTTTTGTTGTTTTATGCTAGAGTATATATATATAAAATCCGTTATGGGGAATTAAGACTATCACAGGTTAGTATATAGGAGATTATTAATGCCGAACTATTTGACTAAAGAAGAGATAAAGCAATGGAGAAGCTCTTTAGAAAAAATTACGCTGGAAGCATTTGCAGCCAGATTGGGGAAACAAGTAGAAGAAAGCAAACCGACAAATGATGTCGTAGATATAGTAATGACAAAAGGTACTTCATCAAATACAGGTTCTAATATGAACGAAGGTTTTTCAAGAATAGCTGAACGTGCTTTTGAAAGAGAACGTCAAATTTCACACACACCTTTTTCAATATCAAAAAGAGAAGTGACTGTATCAAATGAAAAGAAGACAGAACTGGATAAAAAGATAGAAAAAGCTTTGCCAAAGAAAACCGAACCGAAAGAAAGTAAAGATACAAAAAAAGAAGTACAAATAGTTCTGAAAAAAGCTTTAACCGACAGAGAACAAATGGTTTTTGAATACTTTCTAAATAACGTAGGCAAGACTGTTTTTGCAAAAGATTTAGCAGTACTTCTTGAATTGCCGCGAGATTATGTGTACAAATATATTAAAAACTTGAGAGCAAAAATTGAAGGTGACAAACTGAAAAATGTACCTTCCGGCGGATTTGTTCTAACGGAATAATAATGGAAGTAGTTAATTTACTTGATTTTTTGAATAGTGCAAAGAATTTGTATGCCTTGGATTATGCAAGGTGTGACAGAGAGCTTGTAAATTTTCTTGATTTGATGGTCGAGGATGAACAGTTCACGCGCACTATAGATTTGGGTATAATCTATCTTTCCGAAAAAGCAGAAAACAAGTATATTATTGTAGACGGTTTAAGCCGGATTGTTTCCTTGTCGCTTTTATTACATGCTATTTGCGAATGTTACAAAAAAACGACATCCCAAAACGAAAAAGCAATAAAAACAATACGAAGCAAATACCTTTTAAAAGGCAGTTCATTAAAATTGCAGCTCTGCGAAAAAGATGCGATTTTATATGAAAAAATAATTAACGGCGAACGCTTATCAGGACATGAAAAGTCTATGCCAATGTTTCAGCTTTTGCACAATTTTTGGTCACAAATAAAAGAAGAAAAATTACAGGCTGCAAAAATTTTTACAATGCTGAATAAAATTCAGGTAACGATTGTTGATACGGAAGACGTTTCAAAACGAAATTTGTATTACAAACTGAATTCTCAAAGAAAACTTAACCAGATTGCACTTATTGACGATTACCTCAAAGAAAAGAAAATTGTTGAACTATGGCAGGAAATAAAATCTAAATATTTTGTTGAGAAAGAAGACATATATCTGTTTTTCAGAGATTTTTTCCTGACAAAATTCAATTACAAAACTTTTAATCAAGACAGGCTGTACGAAAGTTTTGTCAATTATTTTGAGACCATGGCTCAGTTTGTAAACAAATCCAATATAATGGAAAATATCGAACGTTCAGCAATGTTGTACTACAGCATGCTTAATGTGGATTTTGAAAGCGAAGCTGTGAGAAATGCGTTTATTCAAATCAAAAAACATTCCGGCGAAGACACTTATGCGTATATTTTAAGCGTTTATGAAGATTATGCCGAAGGGAATTTAAGCGAATCTATATTTGTCGAAATTCTGCAAACAATAGATGAATACCTCAAAAACCGCCAAAACAGCGGAAAAAACATTGACTTTAACGAATTAATTGAATATCTAAATGCATTTATTGCATGTAAATAATTGTATCAATTTTATTTTTTGGAAAATATATTAATGTCTTTTTTTATACTCGTTTTATAATAAATCATGTTCAATCTAGTACAAATGGCTTAGGAGGAATGATTTATTATGAAAGAGAACTTTAACACAATAGCAAAAATTAACGAGGAGTTGTTCGGAGAAATTTATGTTTTAAACTCTGCCGTAAACATGGTTAGAAATTCCTGTTTTGAAAAAGAAAACAAATCAATTTATTACGGTCTTGTAAATGACGGTGTACAAAAAATAAGCAACGAAAGAAATGACTACATAAATATGCTGACCGTTGCGGCAGACAAAATTTCAAACGTAATATCACTAAATCTGGCTATGGAAAAAGAGCTTTCCTTATATCAGGATTCCAACGATTGCAGCAGATAACCAGCAGCTCAAGGTTCCGCATATAAGTGCCCGTACCCCTAATCTTGCAAGATTTTTTCTCTGGTTTGGTGCGAGTTCTCCGATACCGCCAATTTGAATTGCTATAGAACCGAAGTTACCGAAACTGCAAAGAGCAAAACTTGCAATCATAATACTCTTTGGAGAAAGCATGTTCATAACGTGCGTCAAATCAATATATGCAACCATTTCGTTAAGCACAATTTTTGTTCCCATTAAAGCACCTACTACAGATGCGTCTTTAAGCGGAACCCCGAGTATTACGGCAAATCCCATAAATATTTTTCCCAAAATTAGTTTAAGTGACAAATGATTTAAGAATTCAAAATGCGAACACATCGGACAGAACTTGTAGATAAAGCATCCGCCCAGTCCCAAAATCCAATCAATAAATGCAACAAGCGCAACAAGCGCCAAAATCATTGCTGTTACATTAATAGCGACTCTCATACCGTCGCTTGCGCCGTTTGAAATTGCATCAAAAACATTTGTATAAGTACGTCTTTTTGACACACTTATATTATCCCTCGTTTCCGGTTCACCGGTTTCAGGATAAATAATTTTTGCAAGTATTAATGCTCCGGGGGCTGCCATTACAGAAGATGCAAGAAGATATTTTGCTTCTATTCCCATTCCTATATAAATAGGCATTATTGCTCCGGATATACATGCCATGCTTCCTGCCATAGATGCAAGAAGTTCTGAACGCGTAAGTTTCTCCAAATATGGTTTTATCATAATTTGTGCAACGATTTGCCCGACAAAAGCACTTGCCACATTCGAAAGAGCCTCAGCGCCGGATACCTTCATAATTTTGTTCATTGCTTTACCCAAAACGGCTACAACTCTCTGCATTATGCCGTAGTAGTAAAGTATATTTACAAGCACCATCATAAATATACTTGAACAAATTAACTGCAGAGTAAATATAGAACTGTTATTTTCAAACAATTCTGCCAATCTTACGTTATTTAACAAAGGTCCGAATACAAAAATTCCTCCTTCATACGCAAATTCCAAAATCTTCTGAATAAAATGACCTATAAAGTCAAATATTTTTGCTCCGATTGGAAATATAAAAACGAAAACAGCAAGCAGAATTTGTAATACAAATCCGACCGCAACCGTTCTGTAATTAATAGCTTTTTTGTTATTTGACATCAAATAAGCTATCAAAAATATAACAACAATACCAATTACTCCGACGAATCTTTCCATTCAAGCTCCTAAGTTAAATATACAAATATTATACAAAAAAAGTACCTCTCACGTGAAAATTTACTCTTATTGTAACAATTTGTAAAAAATATGAAAAATTTCCTAAAGTTTTTAAAAAAAGTGCCGTTATAAAAGATATAAGGAGTATCAATAATGTCAGAAGATTTTAAAGTAGAGCCAAATAACAGCCCCGAGCCGCAAAAGAATACAGGCAAAGTCATTGATGAAGCCAACTACAGAATTCATGCTCCGAGAGAAAAAGGCCCGACTGCAGTAGGCAGAGGAGGCGACCCTTTATTCAGAAAAATTAATGCAACAAAAGAACAATTGCTGGAATTGATTGAAGAAACTCAGACTGTACAGGACTGGGTTCAGAGAGAAACCTCAAACAACGTTGCTCTTACGTGCCTTGACAATGAAAATCTTAAAGAAGGATATTATCAAATAAAAGACGGTTTTGGTGAATACGGAAAAGTTTCATTAATGGGATTCAAAACTCCTTCCGGAGTAGAAATCCCGAGATTAAAAATTTATGACACAAACGGTGAAGTGCTGGAAGTTCTCACAGGTCCGATGGCTATTGATGAAATTTCCAAACGCGTACTTGCATACAGAAGTTCTCAATATGAAGCTGTTCCTGTGGAAGGAAATGAGCCGATGGAAAGCGGGATTATTGAAGATTATAAAGGATAAATATTTTCCTATTTTGAATTTTTCTTTAACGTAATTCCGTTTAGCTTACAAAAAGATGTTAATACAGAAAGTTCATCCTTTATTTTTTTCTGCAGGTGCGGATGTTCTGATGTTATTTCGACATTTTTCGCTTCCTGAAACATTTTAAGCGCCTGTTTTATATAATCCGCTCTCTTTGAAGTTTTTGGAAGTGCAAGCTCCTGATACATTTTTGCACATTGTATATAAGTTTTTACAAGCAAATCCTGCAAATCAAATTGTTTTGAGATAAATAAAGCTTTCTCAAGGTACACGTTTGCGGATTCAAAATCTTGTTTTGCAACATAAATTTCTCCGATAAGACGGTTAAAAAGTCCAATGAAATAATAATTATTAATACTTGGACTTTGCGCAATATCCAATGCTTTTGTTGCTATATCAATTGCAAACTGGCTTCCGCTTGTAATAAGTTTTATTTTTGCAATCAGGTACCACGAAAGCAAAACCCCTGTCGCAACTTTTTCCTTAGCAAAATAACTTACCTGTTCATCCAAAACTTCCAAACCTTTTTTGGCGTCATTTTTATCTTTCAGCATTTCTGCAAGCAAAGTCTTAAGAATATTTTTCGTAAAATTATCGTTTATATTGTTTGCGTATGATGCAACATTAAACAATTCCGTATACAGACTGTTATAATCTTTTTTAAGAAATTTGTTTACAATATCTATAAAATTCCATCTTGATACGATGAAAGAATCCATATTATCAAGTGAAAATTCTTTTAATATATCATCAAGAATGCGTTCCGAAGTTTTGATATCACCCTTAATTGTATTTGCAAGAGCAAGTGCTATATTCGCTCTGCATAATAGTTGAGGTTCTGTTGTTTTATTTTTTTCAAATATGTCAAAAATAAGCTTGATAATATCAAACATTCTGCTGTCACCCTGAAAAGTGAGAGCTTCCGCAAAATCAAAATAAACCTCTATCCATAAATTGTACAGGTCTTTCATATCAATAACCGTACAATTTTTCCCGCGCCCCAAATATTTTTCAAAAACCGGCATAATTTCTGTATCAACAAGATTAACAGCTTGACCGTAATTGCCTAATTTTACCAAAGGTTTGACTTCCCTTGATTTCACAAGCGCTTTTTCAAGCTCCATTTCATCGGGAATTTTGCTCAATACGTTTTCCGCACATTCAAAAGCTCCCCAGTAGTTTCCGCTCTTCATTGAAGCAGAAGCAAGATACCCGAGCAATTCTATATGTTCGTATTCTTCATTATCATCAAGCATCATAACTGCGTTTTGTAAATATTCAAACGCTGCTTCATGATTTATTGGCTCCAGTAATTTCCCGACCCTTGTATAAATATTCTTTTTAATTTTCAGATAATAAGGGCTGGTTTTGTGTTCAATTAACTTGAGAGCCTGCTTTTGTGAAATTATGTACAGCCCGATATCACCTATATAAGAAGCCTGTTTCATAAGCATTGTCCAAACATCAAAAGCCTTGTCGCTATTGTTAAGTTTTTGTACAATATAGCCCAAAAGTGCAATGGAGGACTGCTTATAAATACTAAGCGTCTCATAAAGTATATTCAGAATTTCTTCAAAATCATCGTCATTTTTTACAATCGAAACAACAATTTTCCAGATATCAAAGCTTTTAAACTCAAAAGAAAGATTATTAATTTGATTTATGTATCCTTTTTGAGTAAGAGTTTCAATCATTCTTTCAAAATCAGATTCGGAATTATTATCAAAGTGTTCCAGCATTGCCGGATAAAATTTTTGACCCAAAACGGACATTGCAGTAAGCATTCTGTATGCCTCAATGTCGGTTTGTTTCAGAATATCAAGCCTTTTTGAGACAATTTCTTCCAGAGAACTTACAGCTGGCATTTTTAAACCTGAGACCGTGCAATCATTTTTCAACATTACATACTGCTCTACAACGGCCGGTTTCCCCGAAGAAATTTTAAATGCATTCAATGCAAATTCTTTATCAAAATCCAGCTTAGGATACTGACTCAAAAGAATTTCCGTCTGAGTTTGAGAAAAAGGCGCAATTGTGAAATCCGCATAATTCTCTTCGTTTAATTTCGGTGATGTTATACATCCCATTGCCGGTTTGATTACCTTTGAAACAATTATAAATTTACATCTTTCAAGAATTTCATCATCTTTTAACAACTCTTGAATAAAGTCAAAAGACATTCCGTCAATGTTTTCAAAGTTGTCAATTATGAACACTGCTTTTACTTTATTCACAATTGTCTGAACAACTTTTTTCATTATTGAAAACATTTTTGCTTTATTTTTGTATATGTTTTCATATTTATCAAGATTTTCCGGATACAAAAAGTTTAACAAACACAAAATTTCATTGTTTGAAAGCATCGGAAAATCCTGCTTAAAAAATTTTATAGAATTTTTCTTAAGTTGAAGTGTATCGGGACAAAAATTATTAACATTGAAAAATGTCAGCAAAACATCCTGAAAATACCCGAATGGTGAGAGCTGTGTAACCTGTGTACAATTACCCCAGAGCCAAATAAGCTTCGCTCCTTTAAGATCATTAATTGTATATCTCAATACAAGATTCTTCCCAACACCGCTTTCACCCGTGAGTGAAATAACTCTTTTATCCCCGTCTTTTAATGCCTCAATAAGATTAGCTTTAACCTTTTGCTGAGAATTCATCTGTGCGGAGAATTCCGGAATCGGATTAAATTTGTTTGTAACTGCAAATTCTTCCCCGCATTTTCTGCAGTTTTTTGCATCAGGAAGATTTGCAGATTTACAGTTTGTACAAATTTTTAGAAGCAATTTGTGACAATTTGCACATTCTACTGCCGTTATAGGGTTAATATGTCCGCAATCTTTACAAACAGAGGCAACTCTTGAACCGCAATTCGGGCATTTAAGAGTGTTTTCATCTATTTTATTTTTACATTTCGGACATTCCATTTTTTATACCAAATCAATTATTTTATTCAAAGCCGCGAAAACTTCACTCTTTTGCATTCCCAGTTTTTCTGAAATTTCATCTGCTGTCAGATTTTCTTTATATTTCAGATTAAAAACTTCTGCAATCTTCATTGAAGGATATTTGTTATTTTCTGCCATAATTTCTTTTGCGATTTCATCAGCATCATCGCTTTGCGGTTCAGGAGAATAATCAAAAACAGAAAAATCGGTTTTTGAAATTTCCGGCAATTCTTCTTCCTCCTGCTCTATATTTTCCTCCAAGAATACATCTGTTGTTTCCTGTAAAAGAGCGTCTTCGCCAAAACCGTCAAAATTTTCTTCTGTGCCGAATTCTTCTAATGAAACAGGTGTCTGCTCCTGAAGAAAATCAACATCATCCGCAAGAGAAATTTGTTCATCTTCCGTAAGAGCAAATTGCTCATCTTCCGCAGACTTAAGTTCTGTATTATTATCAACCTCTTCCGCTTCTTCAAGTGTTTCAATATTTAAAGGTTCTGCTGAAACAGAAACAATTTCATCCGCTTCGTCTACCTCTGTTTCTTCAAGCACATCTGCCTGCGGAGCATCAATATCTAATGATATTTCAGGAATTTCCTCCGCAAAACCGACTGTCTCCAACGGTTCAGCCTCTGTTTGCGGAATAATATCATTTTCCGCTGTTTCTTCAATCGTTTCTTCCGCAACCTCTAAGGATTCAGGTTCAAACAGTTCCGAAGAAACTATCGGAGTCTCCTCAACAGGTTTAATTTCTTCCTCAATTAAATCTGTTTCTTCGATTATCGGTTCTTCAATAATTGTATCAGATTCTTCAGATATCAAGTCTGACACCTCTTCTAATGATTCAGACTTTTCTTCTTCAAAATTATCCTGAGCAAAATCAATAAGGGCAGAGCCTTCCGGTTCCTGAATATCAAAGCTCTCTTCAACAGTTTCCGCCGGCAATTCAGCCTCTTTAATTTCTTCGTTTTTTTCTTCCGTGATTATATCGGATGCTTCTTCCGTAAAGCTTTCATTCTGTAATGAATTATAGATATCTTCATCCGTTTCAATTATTTCCGGTTCAGGCTTTGATTCTTCAAACGAAACAGAATTAATCATCTTGTCTACATACTCTGTATTGACTTTTATTTCTTCTTTTTGAGCAATCTCTTCAACAGCCACCGGCTTGACTTCAACCGCCGGTTCTTCTTTAATTTCAACCTCGGGTTCGTTTTTCACTTCGGTATTAATTACCGCATGACGAGCAAATCTGTTAAATCCAAGTTTTTTAGGAACTGTTATAACAGAAGTTGAAACAACTTTTTCCAGATAAGAATTAACAACGCTGTCGTTTGATACCGAGTTTATAATGACCTCTGAATGAGCAAACACATCGTTTATTATGTCATCAAGAATAGCCTCACACCCTTGAAATTTTTTGTGATTCTTAATTAAATTTTCTATTATTTTATAATATTTATTATTTTTATCCATAGGTCTCTCTTTTTCTACTTTACAGCTTTATTAATATCACAGGGTTTCCGCTTAACTTACCGAAAGAATCCGTATTAATATTAAGATTTTTATTAAGCGCACCCTTGATTGTCTGCATAATTACATCATCAACCGTTTGCTCTCCGCTTGATGTTACGAAATCAACAGCCTCAAAATTTTTGGTATTCGGATTATATTTAATTTCCACCGCAATTTTATTTGAAATAGGAGGTCTGCTTAAAAGCAAAAGCTCCGATTTCAAATTAAGTTGTATAATTTTGCCGAGTTTTGTTAAATACCTTCTTGCCTGTGTATTTGACGCATATCCTGCCGGAACGTCAAGCTCTACGCGCAAATTTGTAACAAGAATAGACGCATCCAGATTCTTTTCGATTGCCGGAATAGAAACAGAATTTCCTTCATTTGAAGATGCGGAAACAGGAGTTTTTTCAACCGTTTCAACAGGCATTGCATCTGATGTTTGTTCCTGAGCCGGTTCCGGAGCAGGTAATGTTTCTTCGGGCTTGGGCTGAGAAAATTTTGTATATCCGAAATATCCGGCACCGCCGATAATCACCGCAGTAAGCAGTAAAGCTAAAACCGGAGATATTTTTTTCTTTTTGGGTCTGAAGTCTGTAACAACATCTTCAGAAGCTTCTTCTTTTTCATCAAAAAGCGTATCAATTTCTTCCGCTTCTTGAGAGCTATCGTTTTCTTGGGTTTGCTCTGCTTCAGAAGACAGAACTTCTTCAACAGGCTGTTCTTCAAAAGCTTCTATTTCTGCTTCAAGATTCTCCAAATCTGCCATTTCAGGTTCGGTTTCCTCAAATTTCGGTGATGCAACGGTTGAGAACGGATAATCTTCATTCTGTTCGGTAAACAAAGGTTCTTCCGAATTTAATTCCGCAGTATCTTCCGTTTTATTTTCAGCAGAATCCGCAGACTCAAGCATAATATTCGCAAAATCAAAATCACTAAAACCTGCTTCTGTATCTTCCGGCAAAATTTCTTCGGATAAAGTTACACCTTTCAATATATTATTAGCTTTGTTTGCCTTTTGAAATCTCAATCTGCCGTCCGTTGAAAGTACCAGTTTTTTGACAAAACCTGCTTTATTTTCAGATTTGTTATCTAGAAAATCAAAAATTTCTTCATCTTCAACATTAAACAAATCGTCATGATTTCTGAGCAGATACTCTATTTCTTCATACGGAGAAAGAGCATTCTCATTAACAACATAATACCCTTTATTATCCTGAATTCTAGTAATTGTGTCAGGAAGAATAAACCCTGTTACGACAGCATCTTTTATATCCTCCGAAAGCTTGATAAACATATACGCCAAAGGCACTGTTTCATTATCAAAATGTGATTTCGGAACACAGATTTCTTTTTCGTCAAAATAAAGTCTTAAATCAATATAATTTCCGTTCACATAAATATCTGAAATCTCAAAATCTTTTAAAATATTTTCCAGATTATAAAGACCGGTTTCAATATCAACTTCCTGTGCCGTTTCTGCGAAATACTTTTTTGCAACCATAGCTGCAACACAATTTGCAACAGCTCTGCTGCGAATCTCATTATCTTTTATATTTGCGCACAATTCCTGCGCCGTTTCCACTTCTCTCTCTTCAATTAAAAAATTTGTAATCACCTAACACTCTCCCATGTTAAGTCTAATAATACCATATCTGCAAAAAAAAATCTATAAATTTTTGTTTTTTGACATTTTAAAAATAATTATTAATGCATATAGTGGATATTTCAGTCAAATAATTAAAGTCAAAAAAAATAATACCGAAAATAAAAGTAGAAAGGGCTTATAAAAATGTTTTCATCAATGCTGCAAAATTTATTAAATACATCCGGTCAGGCAAACGCTATGCAAAGAGCGGTTCAAATGAACAGCTACGTCCAAAAATACAACGCTCAATGGCAGCCTGTTGAAAAAAAGACAGATGTGACTTCGGAAAAACCTATCCAATCTTTTGATACAGTCCTTAAAAATTCGTCAAAAGTAAAATTCGGAGATCTTTTAACAAAGCCTGAAACAAAAGTTTCTGCGGCATTATATACCGCACAGGCAAATTCAGCACATCTTTCTCCCAGACAAAAAATCAGTGAAATTATCTCAAGAATGTCAAAAAAACACGGTGTCGATGAAAAACTTGTAAACGCACTTGTAAAGCAGGAATCCGGCTTTAATCCAAATGCAAAATCAAAAGTCGGAGCAATGGGGCTTATGCAGTTAATGCCTGCGACAGCAAAAGGGCTTGGCGTTACAAATCCGATGGATCCGGAGCAGAATGTTGAAGGCGGTGTTAAATATCTGAAATCTATGCTTAACAAATATAACGGGAATGTTATCCTTGCACTCGCCGCTTATAACGCAGGTCCAAATGCCGTAGACCGCTATGACGGAGTTCCTCCTTACAAAGAAACTCAAAATTATGTACGCTCAATTCTTGCAAATTATCTGTAAAAATAAAACAAAAAATATTAAAATCTCTTGCAAAATTGTTTTGCTATTCTCTTTGTTGGTTGTATAATTTCTTTAAAAAGGGAGAATGTAATGCAAGAAATTTTGGAAAAAAAATCAATCAAGAATATAGATTTCAACTGTGATTTAGCGCAGGCTTACGGAGTTTATAAAAACAGTCAGGAATTTGAACTTCTTGATTATGTAAGCTCTGTGAATGTTTCATGCGGTTTTCACGCAGGAGACCCTGTTACAATAAAGGATGCACTACTAAAAGCAAAAGAAAAAAATGTTGCAATCGGCGCACACATAGGGTTCAACGATATTCAGGGATTTGGATACCGTCCTGTAGAACTCAAAGAAGATGAGTTAGAATCGCTGGTTGTATATCAGGTCGGTGCAATAATGTCTTTTGCAAAGGCTTACGGTTTAAGCATTGAACACGTAAGACCGCATGGTGCAATGTACAAAATGGCAGGCGAAGATTTTACATTCTCTGCTGCGATTGCAAAAGCAATTAAAAAATGCTCTGACTGGCTTGTTTATTACGCACCGATGGGGGATATAACTTCCAAAGTCGGAGATTACGTAAATATTCAAGTTGCACAGGAATTATCTTTGGAAAAAACATACAACGCTGATTTGACGATTGATTACGCAATTCCGGATAATACAAATAATTATGATTTAATAAAAAGATTTCAACATCTTCTTCACACATCTCAAATCCGCAACAATTTGGGCGGAATGAGCTTTTGCGAAGTTGATACAATTCATTTTGCAAACAAATACAGAAATTCAATGGATTTAATTAAAGAGGCAAGAAAATTGATAACTCCTGCTCCGGTAAATTACATTAATGCAAAAACTTCAGGCTGGGTGGATTAAGATATGACATTTGATAAATTTAAAGAAAACGTAAAAGTAACAAAAGAAGTCGGCTGGCTGCTTCCGGGACTGGAAGTAAAAAGATGGTTTGCGCTGATATTCCTCGGTTCAATAATGATTGTTCTCGGGTTTATGGTGCTGGCAAACGTCCGTCCTATATATATGACACTGGAGCTTATAAGAAAAGCTGCATTAATATTGCCGTCAAACTTTTTGGCTGCGGTATTTATTTTGGTTGGTGCTGTTATATTCTTTAAAGGATGGCAAAAAACCACCCTTTCAATTATGGATATGGACAGCACAAAAGGCAACAGCTCTATTTTAGAAAAACTTTACAGAAGAAGAAAACTTAATAAAGGTGCAAAAGTCGTTGCTGTCGGAGGCGGCACAGGACTTTCAATGCTTTTAAGAGGAATCAAAAAGTATACAAATAATATTACCGCAATTGTTACAGTCGGTGATGACGGCGGAAGCTCAGGCAGATTAAGGGAAGAAATGGGAATACTTCCTCCGGGAGACATCAGAAACTGTATTGCCGCTCTTGGCGATGACGAAGACTTAATTACGGAACTGTTCCAATACAGATTCAAAACCGGCGAAGGCTTGGAAGGGCACAGTTTTGGGAACCTTTTCCTTACGGCATTATGTTCAATCACAGGAGATATGGTCAGAGCGGTTAAAGAATCTTCAACCGTTTTAAACATAAGAGGGGTAGTTCTTCCGGCAACATTAGATGATATGAAGCTTGCCGCAGAATTTGAAGACGGCAGAGTTGTTCACGGAGAATCAAACATTCCGGAGGCTCACGGTCAGATAAAAAGACTGTTCACAGAACCTGAAAACTGCAAAGCTCTTCCGGAAGCGCTAACTGCAATTAAGGAAGCAGATTTAATCATACTCGGTCCAGGGAGTCTGTATACAAGCGTTATTCCAAACCTTCTTGTAAACGGAATTGCAGACGCTATAGCACAGGCAAAAGCAAAGAAGATTTATGTATGCAACATTATGACTCAACCGGGCGAAACGACGGATTATTCTGTAGCAAGTCACGTTAATGCGCTGATTAAACACGCAGGAAACAAACATATTGTCGATGCTGTGCTTGTAAACAACAGTCTGCCGGATAATATTTCCGAAGGATATGCAAAATCCGGTTCAATTCCTGTAAGATTGGATATGGAAAACATTGCACCAATAGGGATAGAGGTTGTTTCACAAAAGCTTATACAAGAAAACAAAGAAGGACTTGTAAGACACAGTTCCAATAGAGTTGCAAGAGCCGTATACTATTGGTACAGAAAGAGTTTGAAAAAATAAGAGCGATTATATGAAGACAATTTCAACATTTCAGAGATTAAAAGATAACAACGAAAAAATCGCAATGCTGACCGCTTACGATTATTCCACGGCGCAAGTCTTAGACAAAGCCGAGATTGACGGGATTTTGGTCGGAGATTCACTTGCTATGGTAGCTCTCGGGTACAAAGATACCTATAACATTACAATTGATGAAATGCTGATATTCATAAAAGCTGTAGCCCGCGGTGCAAAAAACTCTTTTATAATTGGTGACATGCCTTTTATGAGCTATAATCTGTCGGTTGAACAAGGTTTGAAAAATGCGTCTGAAATGATAAAAGCCGGTGCAAATGCAGTAAAACTTGAAGGATGTAACGAACACATTTTGACACTGGTTAAGAGATGTACAGAATCAGGGATTCCCGTTTTGGGGCATTTAGGTTTCACTCCTCAGCTGATGAATACTATCGGCGGACACAAGATTCAGGGCAAAACCGCCGAAAATATAGAAATGATTCTTGAATCCGCAAAAAAGCTTGAAAATGCAGGATGTTTCGGAATTGTACTTGAACTTATGCCGGCTGAAAGTGCAAAACATATTACCGAAAATCTAAAAATTCCGACAATAGGAATCGGTGCAGGAGCAGGGTGTTCAGGACAAATTGTTGTAACTGACGATATTTTGGGCAAGTTTACGGACTTTTCACCAAAATTTGTGAAAAAGTATGCTAACCTTTCCAATACTATTCTTAACAGCGCGGAAACGTATATCAGGGAAGTAAAAGAAGGTGTTTTCCCTTCTCCTGATGAGTCTTTTGAACTGGAAAAAAGTGAAAAACAAAAATTATCCTGCTAAGAGGAATATTTTATGGTAACAAAAGCTATAACTGCTGCAACAATCGGAATTGACTCCTGCAAAATAGAGGTCGAAGTAGATGTTGTGAATGCGTTGCCTAACGTAAGTATAGTCGGGCTTCCCGATAGTGCCGTGAGTGAAGCAAGAGAGCGTGTTCATTCCGCTATCAAGAACTCGGGATTTTCTTTCCCGACAGGAAGAGTTATCGTGAACCTTGCACCTGCGGATATAAGAAAAGAAGGCACGAACTTTGATTTACCTATCGCAATAGGAATTTTGAAAGAGCAGGGTGTGGAAATTCCGGATGAACCTAATACAGCTTTTTTGGGAGAATTATCGCTGGACGGCTCTTTAAGAAAAGTAAACGGAATACTCCCGCTTGTATCCGGCCTAAAAGATGAGGGCATAAATACAGTTTTTGTCCCCAAAAATAATGCTAAAGAGGCTGCTCTTGTTCAGGGAATATCTGTTTTTGGCGCTGAACATCTGCGTGATATTGTTAATCATTATTCCGGAACCCCGATTGAAAAAACCACTGTTGATGTAAACAAATATCTGGAAGAAAACGCAAATACCGATTATTCCTTTGATTTTAAGGATGTAAAAGGACAACAAAAGGCAAAAAAAGCTTTAGAAATAGCAGCCGCCGGCGGTCATAACATTTTGATGTCCGGCTCTCCGGGGTCGGGAAAAACACTTATGGCAAAATGTCTTGCATCTATTCTTCCGCCGCTGGAGCTTAAAGAAGCACTTGAATTAACAAAAATTTACAGCGTTTCAGGGTTACTAAAATCCGAAAATCCGCTTATGACAGAACGACCTTACAGAGCGGTTCACCATACAGCGTCTCCAAATGGGATTATTGGAGGAGGAACTAACCCAAAACCTGGAGAAATCACTCTTGCACACAGAGGAGTGCTTTTTCTCGATGAGATGGCAGAGTTCCCGAGACCGGTGCTTGAAGTTTTGCGCCAGCCGATTGAAGACGGTGTTGTGGTGATTTCACGCGCAAAAAATTCAATAAGATATCCCGCGCAATTTATGCTTGTGGGCGCAATGAATCCCTGTCCGTGCGGATATTTGGGCGATAAAGAAAAGGATTGCACATGTTCTGATTTTCAGATACAAAGATATCGTTCAAAACTTTCAGGACCACTGCTGGACAGAATTGACCTTTTGGTAAATGTTCCGCGGCTTACAACAGAAGAACTTATCAATACTAAAACCGAATCAGAGCCTTCAATTAAAATCAGAGAGCGAGTTATTAAGGCGAGAAAAATTCAGGCAGAAAGATTTAAAAACGAAGGAATTTTTACAAATGCCGAGATGGGAAGTAAAGAAATCAAGAAATACTGCCGTCTTGATGAAAAAACTTCTGAATTTATGAAAACGGCTGCTGCAAAATACGGGCTTTCGGGCAGAAAATTTGACAGGATTCTGAAGCTTGCAAGAACAGTTGCAGACTTATCGGGTGAAAAAGATATCCGAATAGAACATCTTACACAGGCTTTACAGTATCGTGTTGATGTTATTTAAAAAATTTGGTACAATAAGTATATAAATTTTTAAGAGAGGGAAAATATGAAAAAATTAGGCTTTACATTGGCGGAAGTACTTATAACCCTTGCAATTATCGGTGTTGTAGCGGCAATAACGATTCCTGCCCTTATGCACAGCATGGATAAAACCCATTATACAAGTGCAATAAAAACTTTTCAAAGTAATTTTACAAACGGTTTTGCGGAAATGATGGCAACCGAGATGGTAGATTCTTTAAGAGACGCTTCTCCTTGGAATTGTTTTGGCAATGACATGGTACTTTTTTCAAACACAGATGATCACAAATGCATATATAAAGCAATGAAAAACTATTTTTCACTTTCGGATCCGATAGATGGAGTTCCTGAAGGTGTGGTTATCCATGATATAGCAGGTAATACTATGAACAATGCATTTGAAGAAACTATAAGATATACTTTACCAAACAATATGACTATTAACATAAATTATATGTCTCCTCATACTGATAAAACAAAAGCTGAGTGCGAAGCCATAAAAGATAAAGGCGGCAGCATGTGCGGTATTGCGGCACATATCTTTCTTGATGTAAACGGAAATAAAAAACCGAATATAGTAGGTAAAGATATTTATCGTTTTGCACTTGGACCTAACGGAAAATTGTATCCGGCTGGCGGCAAAGACGAATCTATATATAATGGAGGAACAAATTCTAAATGGAAAACTACCTGCAATGGTAAACCGCTTCCGGAGGCTTGTAAAGGAGAAGAATCTTATAACCTGACCGGCAGAGTTGTTGAAGAAGGTACACAAATTACATATTACTAAAAAGAATTTAAATATTTAAAAAAAGACCGGATTAAAAATCCGGTCTTTTTTTACAAAATAAAACAATATATCGAGGACGCGGAAAAATCCAAAATTTGACAGAATTTTGAGATTTTCCCGCGTCCGACTTTGGTGGGTGAGAGTCAAACCCTATGCGGGATAGCATAGGGATTGACTCGAAACCGTTCCTCTGAGTTTACGCGAAAAACGTGAGTTTTTCCGCAAACTCTATCAAATTTACAAAACTTTACAAAACTCCAAAAGCATGGCAATTTTTGAATTTTCTGATACTTTATATAAATATAGTGTGTCAAAATAAAGGTTGTTTAATTATGACAAATCAAATGTTTAATCCTCAGCCGAATTATTCAGGCGTAACAATCCAAATAGCGAATCCTGCCGTTAATGTAACCCCAAACGGATTCCCAAACAGAGCAGCGTGTCCTCAGAGCTGTTGTTATCCGACAAACCCTATATACCAAACAAATCAGGGACAAACAATTCCGAACGTGGGACAAATGATTCCGAACAGGTCACAAAGTGTTCAAGCCGGCGGAATTCCTCAGCTTGAAGGAGGACAGAAAAATTCGCAAAATGGCACAGAGTACGGTCAAAACGCACAGACAACTGATTCAGGATACCCTTACGCATATCCTTCAGAATACTATTTGAATAACTACGGAAATCCTGCAAATTCAGTTCAAAATCCGCAAAATTCCGTTCAGATAAACAACCCTCCTCAAACAGAAAATCCTCAGACTCTAGGTTATCAACCTGTAAATGAAATAAGAGAGGGAAATGGAGCAAATAGGGTAAATGGTGAAGATTTTGCAAAAGGCGGTTTTATTGCAGGAGAAAATTTAGAAATTCCGCCTCAGGAAGAAAATGTACCGTCACACAGAGTAGACCCTAATGCCGGAATTTCGCAGTATAAAGATTATGCTGACACCCCGAAAGTCAAAGAGCCGGAGGACATGACTGCTTCCAAAAATATTATCGGCAGTCTGGATAAAAGAAATGCAGAAATAAAAGAAGCAAAGAAAAATACAAAAGAACAAAAAATTGTTGCATTGACAGATGAATACATTATGTCGCTGGAAAATTATCTGAATAACCCAAACGATGAACTTCGTTTAATGGCGGCAAAAGAAATTTTAACAAGACTGGATGAAGACAAAAACAGATATGATGATGCTGCTTTAAATGCACTTTTGAACAAAATGCTTCAAGACCCATCCAAGTTAATCAGACTGGCAGCATTATCAGCATTTGCTTCACAACTTGCAAGCGGTAACGAATACACAGTACAGCTATTGCAAAATATTCAGACAAACCCGAACGCAGACAAAGAAGATGCCCTGCAAGCGGCAGATATACTCCTGAAGATGTCATCCGGTGTGGAAGTCAGAAACGTTCCGTCTTCTGAAGTTAAGCGTGAACAGTACAAAATGAAACCAAGAAAATCTGTATAGGTAAATGAAAATGGGAATCGTATCAAATATAATATGCAAAACTGCAGGAATCGCGGGTATGGGCGCGGTATTGTATGATGCTTATACGGTTGGCAGCGAGCAATCTTACAGAACTTCCCAGAAATATACCGCTGACAGATTTGAAAAAATTGTTTCCGCTCAAAGAACTCTGACAGATGAAAGCCATGTTGCAAGCGCAATGCAAAACAAAATTGCGGATTTAAGAATGAGCAACCCACTGATACCTTTCTGGGGCAGAGTTAAAGGATTCTTTGAAGGTTCACTGGAATCTCTTGGCAACAATATAATCCCAGTTGCATGCGCATCACTTGCACTTCTTACAAAAGGATTCTTGTCTAAAGCCGGTGCTGCAGGGCTTGGCGGATGTGCACTTTATGCGATTCTTAATGAAGGTTTCGGAATCGGAAAAAACACACCTATAGATGAAGCACAAAAATAGCAAAAAAAAATTTTATAGATTTATAAATAAAAAGTATGTCTACATTTAGTGATTACAAACTTTATAAACAATACGAACCCGAATATTCAGGATGGAAGCTTCAACGGGACACCCAAAACGCAAAACGTCTTGAATATTTAAAAAAACATCCTGAATTAAATAACAAACAGGATATTCAAAGGGCTCAGTCACTTTTGCGCGCAATAGACATTATGGATGAATATTCCCAAAAACGTGCCGAGGATATGGAGGTCGCAACAGAAACGGTTGTTGGTTATGCAATGGATGCGGCTGCATTTATAGGTATGGGCGCAGGTTTATTTTTGTGTAAAATAAAACCGGTAGAAGACTTAATTTTAAAGATTTTGAAACCGATAGGGAATGCCTTAAAGAAAGACTTTACAAAAACAGAAGGTTCTAAGGCTATTGCCGTACAGGTGGCAGGACTCGGTTTCGGTGTATTGCTCAGTATGTTTGCGGCGATTCCTTTAATGGCATGGGCTGCAAAGACTGAAGTTTCCGCTTCAAGAAAAGGCAGATTTGAAGCTATGGATAAGGAGCTTGACAACCCTAACGGGTTTGCTGTTTTAACGAACGAACAAATAAAAGAGGCACAGGAAATAGCAAAAGGGATTAATGTTGAGGAGAAAACAGGAAACAAAATTACAAAAGGATTTCAGGATAGTTGGAAGACCGTAAGAGATATGGTTACGGATTCTGATGAATATCTCAAACAAAGAATAGAATTCTTGCAGGAGCTGGAAGAACGCGACAACAGAATAAACGACAACATGACTCCGGAGGAAATTGAAGCGGCAAAACGCGATAAACAACTTTTAACAAAGATTGTTGAAAAAATTGATATAGCTTCGCAGGATTATGCAGAGAACGCCGAACTCGGAACTCAAACCGCCGTTTTATCGCTGGGTGCATTCGGCAGTTTGCTGTCACTTGGTTTGAACAAACTTTTAAACTTTTTAAATATAAAATCAGCCGGTAAAGTTTCTGCAATTACAAACATTGTAACCGGCGCGGCAGTCATTGCGGGAAGTATCTTTGCGGCTCAGATTCAAAAACATGCTTCAAGAGTCGGAAGATATAAAGTTAAGCAGGAATTAATGAGAAACCCTGAAGAACTTATTTATGTTGACGATGAAAAAGCCTCCAAGCTGGAAAATGTTGAACCCAAACAGCAAAAGAAAAAATCGTTCTTTAAATTCTTAGCAGGTTTATATAAGGACAACAAAGAATATCAGGATTACAAAAAGAAACAGGGCAAGGCTGAAAAGCAATTCTACAAAGCAACTGAACAACTTGAACTATCGGAAAAACAAATTAAAGATGCTGTAACATTGCAAAAGAATACATTCAGAACTTTCAATAAAATTGATGAAAATTCTCAAAAATATTCAGAAAGCGTAGAAGCTCTGGGAAAAGCTTTAATGACACCGATTTCATTAATATTCGCAACAATCGGCGGTATTGCGGCACCGCTTATTGCATTCGGAAAGAAACTTCCGCAGACAAAAATAGAGTACGCAAACAGTTATGCAAAGATGTACGGAGTAATTCTTTTAAGCGTTCTTCCTTCTATCATAATGAACGCTGCCATAACAAAAGAACAGAAAAAAGCATCAAGAGTTGCCGATATGATGGCAATAAAAGAGCTTGACGATTACAAAAATTTTAGAGCATAAAAATTTACAATAAAAAACAACCGCTTGTATAAACAGGCGGTTGTTTTTTATTTTCTTTTTTATTTATCCTTCTTTATCTTCCTGAATCGGATAAACATAGTGTTCACCGCAATTCGGGCAAACAACTTCCTGCTGTTTTCCGTCTTCAAGCTTTGCCACTTCAAAAAGTGTTTTGCAGCCTGACTGTGTACATCTTATTGCCCATGTAGGTCTTATCAATTTTGCCATTTCATATCTCCTTTATAATGTTTAAAACGGTTTTGTCTGACTTAATTTTGCACGTAATTCACGAAATCTTGCTATATCCTCCTGAGGCTTTGGAGATTCTCTAAATAAAGCCTGAGATGTAGGATGTACCATAAGAACATAGTCCATGTGAATCTCCAGAAAATCATATCTTTTTGGCGGCTGATTTGAATTTCTGGTATAAATTTCAACATTTGTAACCGCTAAAAATCTGCGTTCTCTGTCATTCAACAAATCAGTAAGTTCACGGTTTGTGTCTGTGTATTTGGAAACGTGAACAGTACCCTTGATATCGTGCTCCGAAGTTAAAATTATTACCTCTATAGGTATCGTATCTGTATTTTTTGCCATGAATTGTCCCCTCTTATATACAATAAATTTTATAATATTTTCTTTCTTCTGTCCAGCCTGTTTAAAAAATTATCACATTTTTCCGTTTTTTAAAATTTTTGTAACAAAAATGATGACAAAAAATTATGTTTGAGTTTATATATAAATGTGTATCCCAATGCAAGGAGTATAAAAATGCGTATTCAACCAATTCAGACACAAATCAAAAACATCAGACACAGTCAAAAAAGCAGACTTTCTACCGGCTCTCCGTCATTTAAAGCGAATTATAATGAAGTAATGACGGATGTATTAAGCAGAGATTTAAGACATAGCGCATATGCAGAACAGGCTATAAGCGATTTATACAAATCATTAATCAAAGAAAACAATATTATAAAAACAGCTGAAGAAAAATTGCTGTCAAAATGGTTTATGTATAAAGGAACACATCTGATAAAAGAATTATGCAAACCTATAGCAGATGTAACTCCTGAATTGAGAGATATTGTTTTTAAATCAAAAAAAGAGGGTCTGGCTCTTATCAAACAAAACAATGATGGAAAATTATACATAAACCACTTGGGGAAACATGGTTTTTGGGATTCTATTTTTGAAAACGAATCAGCACCAAATGATATCAGAATAAATTTTTTCGGAAAAGACGGCAACTTTGAAATCAGCACAGATTCAAAAGGCAGAATAATTACAGAACAATCTTGGAGATCAGGATTTTGGAAGAAAAACACTTATGCTAAGTATACCGGGGAGAGATGCGGACAAAAAACAGGTAACACATCTGATACTTTCATTATGCCGCCATTCTAACAAATAAACAACAGGTTAGGATTTCTGCCTCAACAATAACTTTTCATGTCATAGCGAATCGTAGGGTGGGAAATGCGATAAACATTGAATTTTGCGATACTTGAATATTCATTTTCACCAAATTTTGTCCAGCCCCCATCCGAATCCGTAATTCGCTAACGCTCAAACGGCTTCTACCTTCCCCCTCGGAATCCCTCCCAAACTGGAAAGCAACCGACAAGCGAAGGCTAAAAAATAGTAATAAGGAAATGCACATAGAGTCAGGCTGTATAAACATTTAGCACAAATAGCAAAAGTATTGAATGTTGATTTGAGTGAATTGTTTGTTAATTTATAGCAAAACAAAAGGCGAATTACTTCGCCTTTTGTTTTTACGAAAAGTTTTTCGTTTCTTTTATTTAAGTAACGCACCAACTGCTTTATAGACTTCCATTCTCTGAGCAGCATCTTTTTCAGCTTTGCTGTAAAGAGCTTCTGCAGCATCTGGGTTAGTCTTAAGAAGTGATTTGTATCTTCCTTCACTTCTGATAAAGTCTTGGTATGCACCTTTAGGATCTTTAGCATCCCAGCTGAACGGTACTTCTGCAGCAGGATTGTATCTGTATAACGGGAAGTATCCTGCTTCAACTGCACGTTTTTGTTCAGTTTGAGTCTTAGACATATCAATACCGTGTGCGATACAAGGAGCGTAAGCGAATATGATAGAAGGTCCATTATAAGCTTCTGCTTCTTGGAATGCTTTCAGTGTTTGATTTCTGTCTGCACCGAGTGCTACTGATGCTACATAAACGTAACCGTAAGACATAGACATCAAGCCCATATTTTTCTTATAAGTTGGTTTACCGCCTGTAGCAAACTTGGCAACAGCACCTGTAGGTGTTGATTTAGAAGCTTGACCGCCTGTATTTGAGTAAACTTCTGTATCAAGAACAAGGATATTAACATTCTTGTTTTGAGCAAGAACGTGGTCAATACCGCCGTATCCGATATCGTTTGCCCATCCGTCACCACCTATAATCCAGATTGATTTATCTGTAAAATAGTCTTCAAGTTCTTTAATTTTCTTAATTGTTTCGCATCCGCATTCTTTAGCGTACTTATCAATAAGAACTTTTGCTTTGTTTTGAGCTTCAACAGCTTCTTCTGTTTTTGAGTTATCCCAAAGAGCCAAGCAAGCGTTGAACGCTTCTTTCAAGTCAGCAGGAGCATCTTCTTTTGCAAGAACTTTTTCTACGTTTTCTTTTAAAAGTTCTCTGTTAGAATCAACTGCTAATCTCATACCGAAACCGAATTCTGCGTTATCTTCAAACAATGAGTTAGCCCATGCCGGACCTCTGCCTTCCTTATTAGTTGTGTAAGGAATAGTCGGGAAAGTACCGGAGTAGATTGAAGAACAACCTGTTGCGTTTGCTACGATAGCGTTTTCACCGAACAATTGAGAAACAAGTTTAACGTAAGGTGTTTCACCGCACCCTGCGCATGCTCCTGAGAATTCGAATAACGGAGTTCTAAGCATAGCGCCCTTGATTGTCTTGGTTGTGTTTTTGCCCATTACGTTATCCGGCAATTCATCAAAGAATTCTTCGTTTACCATTTCGCCCTTAGCGGTTTCTTCTTCGATTGTAGACCATGTAAGAACTTCCTTGCCCGGAATTTTTGACATCGGACACTGGTCGATACAAACACCGCATCCTGTACAATCGTTGCAGTAAACCTGAACTTTGAAGTGTTCACCGTGGTCGTTTGGTTTTGCAGGAACTGTGTTGAATGATTCAGGAGCGTTAGCCAAGTCCTTTTCTTCAATCAATTTAGTTCTGATAGCTGCGTGAGGGCAAGCTGATGCGCAGATTCCGCATTGCGCACAAGTTGCGCTATTCCATTTCGGAACTCTCGGTGCAATACCGCGTTTTTCAAGTTTAGCAGTACCTGTAGGAATAACACCGTCATTGCTCATTGCTGAAACAGGGATGTCATCACCTTTTTGTCTCATTGAAGGTTCAATGATTTTCTTAGCAAATTCATCAGCGTTATCAGGGATAAGCTTAATTTCTTCCGCATGAGCAACACCTTCCAATGATGAAGGAATAACAACTTCTTCGGTTGCGTTCACTGCTGCATCAATAAGCGCGAGGTTCATATTAACAACGTCGTCACCTTTTTTCTTGAATGTCTTTGTTGTCATTGCTCTCATACCTTCAAGAGCTTGTTCAAACGGAATAATTCCGGAAACTTTGAAGTATGCAACCATCATAACTGTGTTTGCACCTTTACCACGAAGTCCCGGTTGTTCCTTGATTAATTTTTCAGCATCAACATTATAGAATTTAACTTTCTTGTTGATGATTGTTTCCTGCATATCTCTTGTCAAGTGAGAGAATGCTTCTTCTTTTGACCAAGGTGAATTTAGAAGGAATGTACCGCCTTCTTTAATACCTTTAAGAATATCGTATCTGCCGATATAAGCGTGAGCAGAGCAGGAAACGAAATCCGGTGCAGTAATCAAATAAGTTGATTTGATTGGTTTATCACCGAAACGTAAGTGAGAAACCGTTACACCAAATGATTTTTTAGAGTCATAAGCAAAGTATGCCTGAGCATCTTTATTTGTATATTGACCGATAATCTTAATTGAGTTTTTGTTAGCACCGACAGTACCGTCTGAACCCAAGCCCCAGAACATGCAGTTTGTAGTTCCTTCCGGTTCTGTAACGATGTGTTCTGAGTAATCTAAAGATTTATGAGTAACATCATCTTCAATACCTACTGTGAAACCATGGAAACCGTTGTTTGCAAGGTGCTTATAAACAGCAAGTACCATTGACGGAGTAAATTCTTTTGAAGATAAACCGTATCTGCCGCCAATAATTCTGATATCCTTACCTTGAAGAGCTGCAACAACATCCAAGTACAATGGTTCACCGATTGAACCAGCTTCTTTTGTTCTGTCAAGAACAGCAATTCTCTTAACGCTTGAAGGAAGAGCTTCGTTAAATCTCTTAACATCAAACGGTCTGTATAATCTTACCTTAACTAAACCATACTTAGTGCCTCTTGTAGAGTTCAAGTACTCGATTGTTTCTTCGATAGTTTCGCAGCTTGAACCGATTGCTACGATTACGTCAGTTGCATCAGGAGCGCCGACATAATCAAACGGATGATATTGTCTGCCTGTAACTTTAGCAACTTTATCCATGTATTCTTGAACAATATCAGGAACAGCATCATAGTATTTGTTAACTGTTTCACGACCTTGGAAGTAAACGTCAGTGTTTTGTGCGCCGACTTTACAAATAGGAGCTTCCGGTCTTAATGCTCTGTTTCTGAATTCTTCAATATATTGAGGTTCAACTAATGAAGCGATTTCTTCGTAAGAAATTTCTTCAATTTTGTGAATTTCGTGAGAAGTTCTGAATCCGTCAAAGAATTGAAGGAACGGAACTTTTGATTTGTAAGTTGAAAGGTGTGCAACAAGAGCCATATCCATTTCTTCCTGAACTGAATTTGCTGCTAACATTGCATAACCTGTGTTACGGCATCCCATAACGTCTGTGTGGTCACCGAATATTGCGAGTGATTGTGCTGCAAGTGCACGGGCAGAAACGTGAATTACGTGCGGTAACATTTCGCCTGCTACTTTGTGCATTACAGGAATCATAAGTAATAAACCTTGTGAAGCAGTGTAAGTAGAAGTTAAAGCACCTGCTGCAAGTGAACCGTGAACAGCACCTGCTGCACCTGCTTCAGATTGCATTTCGGCAACTTTTACTTCTTTGCCCCAAATGTTTTTCTTGTGTTGTGAAGCCCATTCATCAACCCATTCTCCCATTGTTGAAGAAGGTGTGATTGGGTAGATAGCGGAAACTTCAGAAAGTGCATACGCAACATGCGCTGCAGCGTAGTTTCCGTCAACAGTAATTGTGTTTTTTGACATAATTTATATCTCCCTTTCTTTTCAGATATCCTTGTCAATAGGCATTTTATTGCCTGTTATTTTGTTTGTTACAGCTATTAATCCGAGCCTTTACATGATTATACTACAAACAAAAAATATATTTTCTGTTGTAAAAATTAAAAATTTTTCACGAAACCAGTTTTAATCGTGACAAAATTCACTTGTTTGGAAAAATTCTCTATGATATATTATTATTGTGCGTATATTATACTAATTTAGGAGAAAACAGATGAGCGAAACAAGCACGAAGCTGGATTTTCGGGTATTAGACGGTATACTCGAACAGTATGAGTACAAAAAATCGTATCTTATTGCCATGCTGCAAAAGGTACAGGAGGTATACAGATATCTTCCGGAAGAAGCAATGACCTATATCGGAGAAAAAGTTGACGGACTTTCCCCCGCTACAGTATACGGTGTTGCTACTTTTTATGCCCAATTTTCATTAGAACCAAAGGGCAAATATGAAATCAAAGTTTGCGACGGTACTGCATGTCACGTACGTGGTTCAATGCCTGTACTTAATGCAATCAGAAATAAATTAAACCTGAAAGAAGGCCAAACAACTTGTGAAAACGGTTTGTTCTCACTGGAAATTGTTAGCTGCTTAGGCGCTTGCGGACTTGCTCCTGTTTGCGTTATCAACGATAAAGTATACCCGCAAATGACCTCTGACGCTATTAGCGTAATTTTGGATACACTTCTTAAAGAAGAGGGGGTTGCATAATGACATTAAATATAAATATTAAAGATGAGCAGGCTAAAGCTCAGGAACATATTAAAGAACAAGGACTAAGAGTTCTTGTCTGTGCAGGAACAGGATGCGTTGCAAACGGCTCGCTAAAAGTTATTGAAAAATTCAGAGAACTCGGCGCAAATGTTTCAACACTTACGGATTATGACAAAATGACAATTGTTCCTACAGGATGCCACGGCTTCTGTGAACAGGGCGTTTTGGTTATCATTCCTGAAAAGCACGTTACTTATATAAAAGTTAAAGAATCAGATGTAGAAGAAATCTTTGAAAGTCATATCAAAAACGGTCAGCCTGTTGAAAGACTTCTTTACAAAGACCCTAAAACAGGTGAAGCTGTTCACAGAAATGACGATATCAATTTCTACGCTAAGCAAACCCGTACAGCTCTTAAAAATTGCGGTAAAATTAATGCCGAATCGATTGATGAAGCAATTTCTGTAAGAGGATACGAAGCTTTAGCAAAATGTATAGAAGAAAATAATCCTGACGGAGTTATTGATACAATCACAAAATCAGGTTTAAGAGGAAGAGGAGGCGGAGGCTTCCCGACAGGTATGAAATGGAAATTCACAGCTGCAAACAGAGGCGGCAAATCCTACGTTGTTTGTAACGGTGACGAAGGCGACCCAGGAGCATTCATGGATCGTTCCGTTATGGAAGGCGACCCGCACAAACTTCTCGAAGGTATGGCAATTGCAGGTTTTGCAATCGGTGCGGATGAAGCTTATATCTACGTTCGTGCGGAATACCCGCTTGCTATCAAACGTTTAAGAAAAGCTATTGCTGATGCGGAAGAAAGAAACTTCCTCGGCAAAAACATTATGGGAAGTGATTTTTCATTCACTATCCACATCAAAGAAGGTGCAGGCGCTTTTGTTTGCGGTGAAGAAACCGCTCTTATCGCATCAATTGAAGGTGAAAGAGGTATGCCTCGTCCGAAACCGCCGTTCCCAGCAAACAAAGGTTTGTTCGGAAGACCTACTTTGATTAATAACGTTGAAACACTTGCAAACGTACCGTTGATTATATTAAACGGTGCAGAATGGTTTGCATCAATGGGATGTGAAACGTCAAAAGGTACAAAAACATTTGCTTTGACAGGTGAAGTTAATAATACCGGTCTTATCGAAGTTCCGATGGGTACAACATTAAGACAAATTATATTTGATATAGGAGGCGGAATCCGTGGCGGCAAGAAATTTAAAGCCGTTCAAATCGGAGGCCCTTCAGGCGGATGCTTAACGGAAGAGCACCTTGATATTTCTATGGATTATGACAGCCTTATCAAAGCAGGCGCAATGGTTGGTTCAGGCGGTCTTGTTGTAATGGCGGAAGATACTTGTATGGTTGAAGTTGCAAGATTCTTCATGAACTTTACAAAGAACGAATCCTGCGGAAAATGCGTTCCATGTAGAGAAGGTACTAAAAACCTGCTCAAAATCTTAGAAAAGATTGTAGCAGGTAAAGGTGAAATGGAAGACTTGGACAGACTTGAGCAGCTGGCTTTAACGGTTAAAGACGGTTCTCTCTGCGGTCTCGGTAAAACAGCGCCAAACCCTGTACTTTCAACTTTGAAATACTTTAAAGATGAATATATTGCACACATTCGCGACCACAAATGTCCGGCAGGAGTTTGTACCGCAATGAAGAAAATTTCTATCGATCCTGAAAAATGTAAGGGTTGTACAAAGTGTGCAAGAACTTGCCCTGTCGGTGCAATTGAAGGTACAGTCAAGAATCCTCACAAGATTGATCAGTCTAAATGTATCAAGTGCGAGGCTTGTCTGAACGCTTGTCCGTTTAAGGCAATTTCAAAAGAGTAATTAAAAGTAAATGAGTGAATAAGTGAATAAGTTCATTAAATTCGCTTCGCTAATAATTATAAAGTAGAGTAGGGTGCAATTATTTGCACCAAACAAAAGGAAAAGAAAAATGAGTGAAGATAAAAAAACATTATACATAGAAGGCAAAGAAGTTGAGTTCACAAACGAAGCTAATTTGCTTGAAGTAATCAGAAAAGCGGGGATGAACGTTCCTACACTTTGCTACAGACCTGACTTAACTTCTTTCGGCGCTTGCAGACTCTGCGTTGTGGAAGTTGAATACCCGAACGGCAGAAAAATGATTAACTCATCCTGTACAATGCCTCCGGAAGCAGGTATCAAAGTACATTTGAACACTGCAAAAGTCAGAAACATCAGAAAAATGGTGCTTGAACTTCTTCTCGCAAACCACGACAGAGAATGTACAACCTGCGATAAATCAGGTTCTTGTGATTTGCAAAAATACGCGGAAGAATACGGAATCAAACACGTTAAACAATACGCTCAACGTGATTGCATGGTTAAAAAAGACGAAAGCTCTTGTGCTTTGGTTCGTGACAACAACAAATGTATTCTTTGCGGCGCTTGTGTAAGAGCTTGTGACGAGCATCAAGGACTTCAGGTTTTAGGATTCGCAAACCGCGGAAGCAAAACAGTCGTTGAACCTATGGCAGGCAGACCGCTCGGAAACAGTGAATGTATCAACTGCGGTCAATGTGCAGCCGTTTGTCCGACAGGCGCAATTACAATTAATTCATCACAACTTGATGGTGTATGGAACGCTATTACAAACCCTGAAAAGAAAGTTGTTGTTCAATTTGCGCCTTCTGTACGTGTTGCAATCGGCGAAATGTTCGGACTTGAACCCGGTGTAAATTCAACAAAGAAAATTAATGCAGCACTGAGAAGAATCGGATTTGATTTGGTATTCGATACAAACTTCTCTGCTGATTTAACAATAATGGAAGAAGCACACGAATTTATCGACAGACTTCAAAACGGTGGTAAATTACCGCTATTCACATCTTGCTGCCCTGGCTGGGTAAGATTTTTGGAAACACAGCATCCTGATATGCTCGGGCATTTGTCTTCCTGCAAATCTCCGCAAGGTATGATGGGCGCAATCATAAGAGAATACGTTCCTCAATATTATAAAGATATCACACCGGAAAATCTTGTAAGCGTTTCAATTATGCCTTGTACGGCTAAAAAATACGAAGGACAGCGTGAACAGTTTAAGATGGCAGACGGACGTCAAGAAATTGACTATGTTTTAACAACTCAGGAACTCGGAAGAATGATTAAAGGCGCAGGTATCGACTTCAAAACTCTTGAAGGTGAAGAACCGGATTCACCGTTCGGTAAATATACAGGCGCCGGTACAATCTTCGGTGTTTCAGGCGGTGTAGCCGAAGCTGCCGCAAGAACAGCTTATGAAGTTGTGACGGGTGAAACTCTTAAAGACGTTGTAATCAATGATATGCGCGGAACAAAAAGAGTTAAAACAGTTGAACTTGACCTTAAGGGAACAAAAATCAAGGTTAAAATCGTGAACACTCTCCGCGAAGCTGAAAAATGCATCAGAGAAATCAAAGAAGGCAAAGCAGATTATCAGCTTCTTGAAGTTATGGCATGTCCGGGAGGATGTATCAACGGCGGCGGACAACCTTTGAGTTACAACGATTCATGCATTAAAGAAAAACGTGCACAAGGTCTTTATACAGATGATGAAACAGGTGAATGGAGAAAATCTCACGAAAACCCTGAAATCAAAGATTTGTATGCAAAACACCTTGAAAAGCCAAACTCTCATAAAGCACACGAACTTCTCCACACAACTTATGTTGATAAGAGAAAAGATTGCTACATTTCTGTAGGTGAATAAAAGAAAGGAATCTTCCTTTTTGAAAAAAGGAAGCGAAAAACTTTAATAACAAGTAAGTCTCAAAGTGAGACCAGAATGTAAAAATAACAAATAATGCGAGCGGTGAAATCGCTCGCATTATTATTATCATAAACTCACAAATAGTTCACTTAATTTGACTCTTAAAAATATAGAAAAACAACACTAAATTCATATTTAACAATCTCATCATTAACTATTTATATGTTATCTTTAACCTTCAATTCACAGCACATCTGACATGCGCCGAAGATTCCAGCTTTTAGGTTTTTCCTGAAACAGCAATAATGAGGCGCGTTGAAAAGTTCTTTTATTGATTTGTCTTTCACGTTTCCGATTTTTTGAGACAAACAGGGATATACAAATCCCTCAGGATTTATAAAGGTGTTATTAAACGGAAAAGTACACGGTTCGTATATTTCATTTACCGGTTTTTCGGCAGGCAGTCTAAAAAATTTTTCTATCGTTTCTGCCGGATTCTCAGAATATTCAAACTTTGGCGAAAAACGCAACTTTGTTCTGCCTTTTAAACTTTCAATTTCTTTATAGACCTCTTTAAAATGTTCAACATCAAAATACGGCTCAATCGGATAACTTTCTTTAAATTCCGGTATAAAGCTTTCCTGCAAAATTGAACTTTGTTTCCAGTTATTATTTCTTAAAAACGAAATTGAAAGAAAATTAAACTTCATCTTTTCACAAAGTTTATATAATTCAAGAATATCATCAAGATTGTTTTCAAGAACAATAGTTTTTATATCAATCATCTGATTTTTATTTTTTGACTTCAGATTTTCCAAATTGGAAACAATTTTGTCAAAAATTCCGTCTTTGCCCCTGTTTTTGTCATGAGTTTCCCCGTAACCGTCCAATGAAACCGAAAGCAACAGCAGCCGGTATTTTCTAAACGCTTCAACAATCTCATCATTTATAAGTATTCCGTTTGATACAACATGAACTTTACCAAAGAGTTTTTTTGAAGCGTAAGCAAAAATATCAACAAAATCAGTTCTTATCAAAGGTTCACCGCCGACAAGTGTTGCAATTGAATACCAAGGCAGCTGGTTTATGACGTTTTTCCATTCTTCCAAAGTGAGTTCGTATTTATTTCTGTCACTTCCTACATAGCAATACGGACATTGCAGGTTACACCTGTATGTAAGCTCCAAAAAATATCTCAAAGGTATTTTTGCTTTTCCCCATTTGTTGTTATACGAAAGCGATGTATAAAAATCTCTTGCCCAATCGAACAAGCCTGAATAATTCATAAATCCCTCATTTTGATTAAACATTTTATTTAACCTTATACTAACACAAAGTTCAATGTATGTTTACCTGACAAAAGTTATTATTATATAGAATCCTCATCGCTCTTCTCCCCTTCTTTATTAGCTTACGTATGTTAATAAAGAGGGGTTTCTTTTTTACAAGGTATAGAAATATAAGGGTCACGGATTGAGATTTCTCCAATAACTTCAAAACAACTTATCAACTTAATCACTAAATTATTGTTTGTTCTATAATATAAGAAAGAGAGGTAGAGGAAATGTTAGATATTAAATTAATCAGAGAAAATCCGGAAAAAATAAACGAACTTCTTAAACGCAGAAACCCTGAACTTTCTATAGATAAAGTTCTTGAAATTGACGCCGAAAGAAGAAAAATTCAAACCGAAGCGGATGAATTAAGGGCAAAAAGAAAAACCGAATCACAAAAAATCGGCATGATGAAAAAGAACGGCGAAAACACAGATGCTCTTCAGGAAGAAATCCGCGCGCTCGGTGATGAAGTAAAAAAATTAGAAGAAAAGCAAATCGAACTGGATAACACTCAGAGAGACTTACTTCTTCACATCCCTAACATTCCTGACGAAACAACACCAATCGGTCAGTCAGAAGACGATAACCCGACAGTAAAAACCTGGGGTGAACCTACAAAATTCAATTTTGCCCCAAAGGCTCACTGGGACTTGTGCGAGGAAAAGAATATCGTTGATTTTGAACGCGGTGTTAAACTTTCTCAATCAAGATTTACTTTGTACAGAGGCAAAGGCGCAAGACTTGAACGTGCTATTATACAGTTTTTCCTTGATTTGCATACGGAAGAACACGGCTATGAAGAAATTTTACCTCCGTTTATGGCAAATGCTGCCACTATGACAGGAACAGGACAACTCCCTAAATTCAAAGAAGATATGTACAAATGCGTTGATGAAGACCTGTACCTGATTCCGACAGCAGAAGTTCCTGTTACAAACATCTATGCAGGTGAAATTTTATCAGAAGATGATTTGCCGAAATATATGACTGCTTACACCCCATGTTTCAGACGTGAAGCAGGTTCTGCCGGCAAAGATACAAGAGGGCTTATAAGAGTTCACCAGTTCAACAAAGTCGAAATGGTTAAACTTACAACTCCTGAAACAAGCAAAGATGAACACGAAAAATTAACCCAAAACGCAGAAGAATGTCTGGAGCTTTTGGGACTTCCGTACAGACGTGTAGCACTTTGTACGGCAGATATCGGATTCTCCGCTAACAAATGTTTCGACTTAGAAGTATGGCTTCCTTCTTATAACACATATAAAGAAATTTCAAGCTGTTCAAACTTTGGCGATTATCAGGCAAGACGTGCAAACATCCGTTACCGCGACAAAGACGGCAAAGTTAGATTTGTTCACACCCTTAACGGCTCAGGGCTTGCTGTCGGAAGAACATTCGCCGCAATTGTCGAAAACTTCCAGCAGGAAGACGGAACAATTATTATTCCGGAAGTGTTAAGAAAATATACAGGTTTCGATAAAATATAGAATGTTGCTGGGGTAGAAACCCAAGTCTACAATACTTTGACAGAATACAAAATTTAAAAAACAAAAGAGTCGCGGCGTTTTTAAAACGCCGCGCCTCTTTTTATACAAATCTTAAATTAATAATTAATCTTATAACCGTCTTCTGCTACCCTTGCAGTACAACCAAATCCTGAACCAAAATTACCGCTGATACATTTTGTTAAATCATTTGCGTTTTTGTTGCTCCACATATTATTATCATTTGCTCCGTTGCTTAAAAATAATGCGTAATCACGTCCGCCTACAGGGTAGAACGCGCCATTAACACCAACTACATATTTGAACATATCTCTTCCGGCTCTGTTTGGTTTTGTTTCACCATTTACGTCTATTATAATTTCCGCAACAACACGAACTAAAGAGCCACCGGCATTACGAATAGTTGTCTCGTTTGCGCTATGATCAACATTATATTGATTACCGTTATCACCCTGTCTGTATAAAAAGTGAGCAACTGCGCCATTTTTTAACCTTATCGGGAAATAATTTCCTGTACTGTCACCGCCGAAATTAGCAAACGCAGTTCCTTTAATTGTATACGGACCTTTTGCATAAAATTGATTCGATGCTTTATCAACATAACTGCCGATATTATAATATTTTGCTATATCGCCTGCAAAAGCTTTTTTTGTAGCTGCCTTGAACATTGCGGTTTCATTAAGTTCCTCTACAGATTCTGACACCATAGCATTACCAAAAGCATTTTCCAAATCTGAAACTGTACTTGCCAATCTGGATGATACAATCTGATCTGTACTTTCTGAAACAAGTGCCGGTGCCGTCAGTGCGGCTACAACACCGATTATTCCTAATGTAATTAAGATTTCTGCAAGTGTGAACGCTTTTCTCTTCATATAAAATCTCCTTTAATACTATAATCAATTATTCAATATATTTATAAAGTTGTCAATATGTTTAAACATAAGCATTTATTTACTAATCAATAAACATGCAATCTCCGTAGCTGTAGAATCGGATATTTCGTCAAGATATGTCAACAATATTATACGGGAAACAAGTTTTCCAAGCCCCGAAACTCTGAAAAAATAATAGAAATACGTATCCTCCTCCGAACTTTTTTACGGTGATTATATAAAACCTAAAGAAGAGCTGGTTGCAGGAATACAGAACTATATCAACCAAATTAAAAATGACGAAAAACAATTAGAAAAAGTTTATAAGATATTAAGAGATTTAATTGAAGAATAATTATTTTATTTAATTAACAAATTAATTTCTTTTTCAAATTCCTTACCAAATTCATTCAAGAATCCTTCAATATCTCGCAATTGATTTATCACAGTTATAATTACTATTTCCGCATTATGTATTACATATACAATACAATGTCTGCCGGAAGGGTACAAAAGAAAGGGTAAATCATATTTATTCTTACCCAAATTTTTATTATCAGCCAGAAGTTTAAAATCTGCATAGATTGCTTCTACATATTTTTCTGCTTGAACCTTTCCCCATTGTTGAAGCGAATATACATAAATATTCTTGATATCCTCCAATGCTGTTTTTGAAAGAAAAAATTTATTCAAGTCCAAATTCCTTTGCCCGATTTAAATCTTCAATAAAATTTCCGCTTGATTCAAAATATTTATTTTGAACAAAATCTTTATAACCCTTTAGTATTTGTTCTTTTGCCTCATACATCTCATATTTTTCCATATCGCGACGAATCAAATCTCTTATATATTCACTGGGAGTTTCATAAAAACATTTGAGCATTTTATCAACATGCTCGCCTAATAAAATTGGTAATCTTGCGTTTATTCTATCGGTAGTCATACTAAACCCTTTTCTTTTATTATAACATTTGTGCGATAAAATTACAATTCTGTCGCACAAATATAAAAACTTTTATTTACTAATCAATAAACATGCAGTCACCATAGCTGTAAAAACGGTATTTATTTTTGATAGCTTCTTCGTACGCTTTAAAGATAAAATCCTTGCCGGCTAAGGCGCTTACAAGCATCAAAAGCGTTGATTTCGGCAAGTGGAAATTGGTTATCAATTTGTCCACAACCTTAAATTCATACGGAGGGTAAATAAACAATTCGGAAGCGGATTTGCAGGCTTTAATTTCGCCAAACTGTTTGTATGCGGTTTCTAGCGTTCTAACCGTTGTTGTCCCAACTGCTACAAGCTTTTTACCTTGTTGTTTTGCTCTGTTAATTAAATCTGCCGTTTCCTGAGTGATTTCAAAAGTTTCGGAATCCATTTTATGGTCTAAAACATTTTCACATTTAACGGGGCGGAATGTTCCGATTCCGACGTTCAAGGTAACGTATCCGATTTCCACACCTTTATCGGCAAGTTTTTTTAAGATATCTTGAGTAAAATGCAAACCCGCAGTCGGCGCGGCAACAGAGCCTTCGTCTTTGGCGTAGACCGTCTGATATCTCTCAAAATCAAGTTTTTTAAGCTCATCCGAAGACATTTTACGCTCAATATAAGGCGGAAGCGGAATATTACCGACTCTGTGCAAAATATCTAAAATGTCACCCTCATAAATCATCTTTACGAGCCACTTGCCGTCATCAGGCAATGAAGAAATGACTTCAACAGAGAGTTCGTCGGAAATCCTTACAATAGTACCTTCTTTTACTCTTTTTGAAGGCTTTATTAAAACCTCCCATTCTTTATTACCCTTCTCTTTCAAAAGAAATACTTCAATCTTTGCACCTGTATCCTTAAATCCATACAAACGCGCAGGAATAACTTTTGTATTATTCAAAATCAAAATATGATTTTCATCAAGCAAATTTACAATGTCAAAAAAGTGCAAATGCTCAATTGATTTATTATTTACCCCTAAATGCATCATGCGTGAATTTTCCCGCTTTTCGGAGGGAGTCTGTGCAATCAATTCTTCCGGCAGTGTATAATCAAATTCTGATAATAGCATTTTTTACTCTATATTTTTATCTTTAATCTGCTTCGCATTAGCAACATCAATATCGCTAATCTTATTTTCCTTTGCAGCATCTTCAGCCTCAAGCTGTTTATTAATGATAACAGTTTGAAGCACTTGGAAACAGTTGCTTGCAACCAAATACAACAGAACACCTGCAGGAATCGGGATAATAAAGAATGTGAACCCGAGCATAAGCGGCATAAATGTATTCATTGATTTTTGCATTGCAGCCTGAGCCGGATCCTGATTAGCATTCTTGTTCATTGCCATCATTGCTTTTTGTGAAAGCACCATTGTTACCATAAACAGTATCAAAAGAGCAAATACATCCCAATGGAATGAAGTTTTGACTTCCTTTGTAGGAATTGTACTTACCAACAAGCCTTCCTTGCGGTCAAAAGTCATATTCTCAACTTCTTTTGTATTAACATCTGTTACTGCAATTTCAGCTTTTTCTATCTGGTCAAGCTGACTGAATTTAAGATTCAGACTGTCAAGACTTACTTTGAAATCAACAGGTTCCCCCGGATTAAGTTCGCCCTGAACTTCTACCGCTTTATTCGGTTTCTCGATTTTAACGTTTTCTAAAGGTTCATCAATCCCTTTTAAGAATACCTTAGCAGTTTTGCCTGCCATAAATGAATCATATCTTGAAACCCCAAAAACTCCGTCATTTGAAATTCCTGCGGAAGTCTTCATCGTTGCATCAAGCCTTTTTATAAACAAAAACTGCGAATCACCTGCCATAGATATAAACTGAGGGCTCATCAATGTTGAATACAAAAGAATAAATATAGGCATTTGGATAAGAAGCGGAAAACATCCTGCCATAGGATTAAACTTATGCTCCTTATAAAATTCCATCATCTTTTGCTGCATTACCTGAGGATTACTCTTGTATCTTTCCTGAATAGCCTTCATCTTAGGCTGCAGCATCTGCATTGTGCGCATACTTCTTTGCTGTGAAACCCCAAGAGGCCACATAAGCGCGCGAACAATAATTGTCAAAAGTATTATACCTATTCCGTATCCGCCTACAATAGACAGAGCTTTTAAAACGTCGATAGTTAGTGTTGTAAAATCCATAATTCTCTTCCCTGTGTTTATTTTTTATATAATTAGATTTACCCAATCTATGATTTACAGAATACCCAAAACACATACCCAAGTCAAGAAAGGGGTAAACAGAAAGGGGCAAATAGAAAAGGGTAAATAGAAAGGGGTAAATAGAAAAGGGTAAATAAGAAGAGGGGATAAATATAAAGGGTAAATAAAAAATCAATGTTTCTAAAAAACACAAAAAAGCGTCGTGTTCAACAATATTTGTTGAACACGACGCTTTTTTCTTATACTTAACCTTCTAGTTTTTTTATCAAGTTTTTATGCTTTGATGCAAAATCCCTGCCCCTCGAAAGAATTGCCTGTCTTAATATTGCCTGCAGGTCAATTGCATTCAGCTCTTTATAATTATTAGGAAGTCGAAGCGACCAGTTTTGGTCACCGGATGTTCCCGGTGTATTATAAGTTTCATTAATTTGGAAGAAATCCGTAAAGAAGATTTGAACATTTTTTGCTTTTGAAGCAAATATTTCCACAAGTTTGACAAATGCCAGAAAATCTCTGTCCTGAGTTAATCTGACAATGATATCATCTTTGTTTTCGGCATCAGCATACAAATCTTCAACAAGATTTTTGGCATGAAGGTAGCCTTCATGGGTGTTAATCATGCCGTCAGCCCAAGTTAAAATCGGATTATTATCGTGTGTCCCTACCATGTTCCAAACATTTTCGGTAATATTTTTGCATCTGTACGGATGATCTTCCTTTTCAGGCACAACAAACTGTGTAAGTCTCATACCCTGAAGTTTGTATTTTTTCATAACCGCATCAACAGGATTAGTAAGAGTTCCCAAATCCTCACATACAATAGCGTTTTTATCCAATCCGCACTCTTTCGCCGCAGCAATTACAATCTTTTCAACCAATCTGCCGTAAAGCTTAATTTGTTCATCGGAAAGAGTTTTTACTCTCTTTTCTTTGTCTGCCTCAAGTGTATAATCCAAATCCTGAAGAGTTGCAATAGCATACTTTGAAAGTTCTGCGTGTTCCGGTGAAGAATAAAGTCTTCCGGCACCTTCTTCACACAGAGGCTTTTTGCCTGCTTTATATACCCAAGGGTCAATCAAACCTACAATATGGTCGATTCTGACACCACCGGGGTTTTCTTTGAACATCTTTTTGAAAAGATTTTTCATCAAAATTCCGCCTTCTCCAAGCGAACCATCGGGGTTATACATTTTTTCAGGGTCCATAACAGGGAATCCCCATGCCTGACCGTCTTTTGAAAAATAATCCGGAGGACATCCCAAAAGCCAGCCGTCCAAGAATAATGACTGATAAGCCCAAGCATCTCTATCGGAGAATGCAACCTGTCTGTCAGCAATCATTTTTATGCCTTTAGAAAGAGCGTATTTTTTTGTTTCTTCATTTTGTTTTTCTAGTACAAACTGACAGAATTTGTAAAAATCAATTTCATCAGCATACTTTTCTTTTATTTCTTCAATTCTTTTTGCGTATGCTTTTTTCTCTTCATTATTTTTGGGGTTCATAAGTTTTTTATCTGTTTCATTTTTCCAGATATACCAGTAATCATTACCGTTTTCTATTGAAAGAGCTTCATATAATGAATCATTTTCAAGCCAAAAAGAATTTTCTTTTTTAAAATGTTCAAACTCTTTTAGAAGATGAGATGCAAACAAACCGCCATGTTCTTTTTTCTTAAAGTTTTCCCATGCTTCCTTCAAAGCTTCTGTCTGAGCGTTTACAATATATGAATAAGCTGTTCTTCCGGAATTTTGCTTAGGATTATTTTCAACAACTTTTTTGAAAGTATCTTCGGATAAAATTTCATCCCAGTGTTTTTCCGTTAGTTGTTTCAAGTCAATAAACAAAGGATTTCCCGAAAAAATAGTCCCTGTGTATGGTGACGAATCGGATGATTTAGTTTTTCCTGCCGGCCCTAACTGAAGGGCATTAAATATTCCGGAAACATAATCTATAACCGAGTGTCCGGCTTTAGAATTAAATGTTCCAAAACCTGTGTCTTCACCGTCTATTGACGGGAAACTACTACCATGCATAATCAGCGCAAAATTTTCTTTACCCAAAACCTTCAAAGCTTCTGCAATAAGCTTTGTATCATTCTTCTTAGTTGTTAAACAGACCATATAATGTTACTCCTTTTCTTATATGTTGAGTTTAACAAACACATGACAAGATTTCAAGGAGGAGTGACTTAACACTTCTTTTTATGTAACCCGATTACTTAATTTATGCCGTAGTTTTAAGTTTTTGTTCTCGTTCTCTGTCTTCTTTTGCATGAATTCTTCTTGTATTTTTATAAGTTAATCTCGGAATTACCCAGCCTAACAAATAAGGCGAAATAAAGAAGGTTGCAACAAACGCGGGAACAGAGTTCAAGCCTTTTGCGAATTTGGTTATATTATTGTGTTTTGGTTTTACACCTTTTATTAATTTTCTTACAACGGTATTTACACTGTCTTTATCAACCTTTGTATCCTTGGTAATTTTCTTTGCGTGGGTTTCTATATTTTCAAAGAATTCAATTATCTGTTGATTCTTCTCAGCTTTTGTTTTGTCTTTAAGTTTTGACAGGTCAAGCGTTTGTTCTGTAAATACTTCTTTGGCAAATTCGGATTTGGAAAGAATTTTTGCCAAATCTCCGCCGTTTTTGTCTATATATTTACAGAAATTAAGCATTTTTTCCTTGTTATTAACTCCGTCATACAAACTTGAAATTTCAGAGTTACTCAATACATGAGTTTTACTGTACGGATTAATAATATCAAGGAACGTTTTCCAGCCGTTCATATTTCTGTCTTTCTGCATCAAAACGTATCCGGATTTGTTTTCATAAGATGTTACAAACGCTCTTGTGAGCATTGGCACTGCAAAAACAACCGCAAGAGATGAGGTTACATCTCTTACAAGAATTTCCCAAAGCTCAGTTAAATCTTTTTTACCGTTTTCATCCTTCTGAGCTCTGTTGTATGCCCTCAGACCTCTCGGTGCAAGCAACCCAAACAAAGACAACCCTGCCATCAGAGTATTTGTAAAGTTGTGTCCGTTGTATTCCAATTCTGATGAAACAAAATCACTTTTATTCTTATCCAAAAGTTTTCCCAGCCATTCCACAAGACCTTTTCTGCTGTTACCCTTGAAACTTACTTGATTTTGATTATTATTGCTTTCTTCCGGTTGTTGTTTTCTCGCCCCCGGAGCGACATTACTTCTTGCATATATCTTAGGCAGTACAGAAAGCACGCCGAGCGTAGACGTTATAAGCGCTGCCGTTGTCAGAATTCGTTTGCCTAATGATTTATTTTTAATACTTTCCGCAGCAGCCTCATCTAATGCATCAATATGCTTGTTTGCCGTAATTGCATCATCTGCATACTTAATCATTGCTTCGAATGCACGTTTTGTATTGAATGCTTTTTTGTCGTTTAAAGCTTCCGAACCGAATTTTACTTTTTCCAGCATATCCAAATCGGAAGATGTCGAGTATCTGATTTGGTCAATATGCTTTGAAATATTCTTCATACAACGGTCTCTATAGATTGATTTACCGCGAATTATCGGCAGTTTTACTCTTTTAGGTATATTTTCGTATTTGTTAATCTGGTCTAAAATATACCGAACAGATTTATCTGTTGTATGCTCTTTACCCAGAGTTTGCTCCAAGATTTGTCTTACATTCTTTTCATAAAATTCCTGCTTAAATTTATTTTTATCTCTGAGTATAGCCCTGTCAAAATTATTACCCGCAACAATTTCTTTGAGACTGTTTCCGAAACGTTTGATAAGTTGTGAATTTACCCCTGTAGATTTTCCGCACTTTGCGGCAATAAAAAGTCCGAGAGGCGCTACCGCCATCATACATGGGCCGGTCATGCCTTCTCTTCCCAAGACTTCCAGACCTTCCTGCGTATTATATTTGCCGGTTACTTCTTTATCTCTTAAGAATCCTGCACCCGTTCTCGGTACGGTCATACCTAAAAAATCCTGAATCAAAAACGACACAACAAAACCACCGTTTTCAATGCCCTGCATAATTCCACCCACTGCATTCATTGCAGGAGCAGCACTGCGAAACGCAGGAGAATGTTTTTCTTTCCCCTGCTGTTCAGGTTTATTTACAGAAACTATATTATTTTTGATTTCCACAGACAAATTAACCTTTTTTAAATACGACCTATATTATTTTAAAGTTTTATGACCGCGAAAAATTGACAAAATATTAAGCAATTGTTACAAAACGAGGACGCAGAAAAATCCAAAATTTGACAGAATTTTGAGATTTTCCCGCGTCCGACTTTGGTGTGTGAGAGTCAATCCCTATGCGGGATAGCATAGGGATTGACTCGAAACCGTTCCTCTGAGTTTGCGGAAAAATTAAATACATATTTTTTACGCAATAAAAGTAATAACCGTTCCCGAAATAATACTTATTAACAAAAGCAAAACTATAATTTTTAAAGTATCTTTAAAATCATTATTTTTTAACAGAACTAATAAACCCAAACCCGCATTTGCAAGAAGTCCGCTCATAGCAGCCCCAAATGTAATTGTACCTTTCATAAGCATCATCGTGATACCGATTGAGATGGCACAGTTAGGAATTAACCCTATAAAAGATGCTATAACCGGCTGTATAAATTTACTGCCCGCAATCAAATCCGTTATCGTTGCACTCTCAAGACAATAATTCAAAATAAGCGTGATAACAAGAATAAAACCAAATACGTTTGCCGTATGAACTATCGGGTGAATAAGAATTTCACGCTTGTGTCCGTGTTCAATATCGTGTTTGCAGCACCCCTCTTCTTCTACAATCTCGGGTGTGAAGTCTTCATTATCAACAATTTTTGTAGGCATAATGAATTCTATTAAATAACCAAAAATTATACCTATTATTAACTTTAACCCTACTATAGGAACCACCAAATACATTTTTGACGGAGTAGCAAGCAAAATAGGAATTGTTTCATCGGAAGTTGCCAGATATACCGCAATCAATGCCCCGCGCGTAATTATTCTTCGGGAATACAGGCTGCTTGCAATAACAGAAAATCCGCACTGCGGTATTATTGAAGCAAGACTTCCCACCAAGATTCCGCTTTTTCCGGTTTTTTTGATTAAAGAATTTATTCTTTCTGCCCAGAAAAACTCCAAAAGCTCAATAATCAGAAATACAACAAACAAAAACGGCAAAAGATGAACGCTGTCACAAATCGCGTCAATGACCCAATCCGCAAACGGCAGTTTTTCAATCAAAGAATCCAACGGTTCAAACAGCCCTTCATTAAATGCATTAAGTTTATTTATCACTGAAATAAGCATAACTATACAATAACACAAAACCCTTTAAACATTGGTCATCTTTATATATGATTTCCTGAAAATGCCGGTTTAAATATTATCAGATTTAATATTAAACCTTTTTCCTTAAATAATCTAATACAGCTCTCAAGGCATTTCCTCTGTGTGAAATTTTATTTTTTTCTTCTTCCGAAAGTTCAGCAATAGTTTTATCATACCCTTCCGGTAAGAAAATAGGGTCGTATCCGAATCCGTTCACTCCGCGGGCTTCTTTTATAATCTCACCGCTGCAAATCCCCTGAAATTTAAACTCTGTTTCCCCCTTCGGATTCAAAAGCGTCATTGCACAAGAAAAATGAGCCTTTCTGTTTTTAATACCATCTAATTCATTTAATACTCGTTCTATTCTTAACTTAGGAGTCTCAGCATATCTTGCGGAATAAATCCCCGGTTTTCCGCCGAGAGCATCAATACAAAGTCCTGAATCATCAGCAAGAGTCCACGTTTTTCCAAGCTCCCACGCAGAATGAGCTTTTATGTAAGAATTTTCTTCAAAAGTTTCACCATCTTCAATCGGATTAAATCCCTCCGGAGGCAATATAAATTCCAGAGACAAATCCGGCGCAAAATCTCTTACAATTTCATTTATCTCCTGAACTTTATGAATATTTGACGATGCTAAAACTATTTTCATTATGTATCAACCCTCTTATTATAATAATTAAGCTCTTTATCTAAATCTAAAATCTTCCCTTTACTTCCGTATACACCTGCTTTTATACCCATTTTTGCAAGTCTGTAACATAAGCTTGTATATAAAACTTCCAGCCCGTATTTACAAGAACGCACAAAGTTTATTGAAGAAGCCTCAGGAAAATATTTTGTCGGACAAGAAATTTCGCCGATTTTAAACCCGTTAAACAAAATAAGCGCAAGCATTTGATTATCAAAAATAAAATCATCACTACAGGTTTCAAGCGGTAAATTTTCCAAAATCTTTCGCGTGAACCCCCTAAAACCCGTATGATACTCAGAAAGTTTTTCTCCTGTTAAAATATTCTGAAATTCTGTTAAAAACCGGTTTGAAACAAATTTGTACAAAGGCATACCGCCTCTTAGCGCAGAATTACCCAGCATTCTTGATGCAATAACAGCATCATATTCTTCAAAAGCCATCATAGATGCTATTGCCGGAATAAGCTTCGGGGTATACTGATAATCCGGATGAAGCATAATTACTATATCCGCACCGGCTTTTAATGCCGCACGATAACAAGATTTCTGATTTGCACCGTAGCCTTTATTTTTATCATGAACAATTGTGGTAATATTAAGCCTTTTAGCAATTTCTTTTGTACCGTCATTAGAGAAATCGTCGACAAGGATAACCTCATCGACGAAATTTTGATAAATCTCATTATATGTTTTCTCTAAAGTCTTTTCTGCATTATATGCAGGCATTATAACTACAATTTTTTTGTTATTCAGCATTAAATACTAACTTTCTAAAGCCTCTTCTTTAGCTTCAGAGTTTCTGATTGTAGATTTGTCTGAAGATAATGCTTTGTCTTTAAACTTTTTGACTTGTCTGTCAAGCTTGTCTGCCAAAAGGTCAATACTTGCATACATAGATTCCGCAGACTCCTCGCAATGAACAACACCTGTGTTCATTTTGCAAGAAACTTCCGCAACATGTTTACCTGTAGCAGCAGGGTTCTTGATGACAGAAAGGATTACGTCAATTCCTGTAATCTGGTCATAATGGTTTGCAACTTTGCCGACTTTTTCCTTGACATAAGCCTTGATAGCGTCGGTAATTTCAATGTTTTTACCGTTTACGTGTATGTGCATTTACACCTCCTAATATACTACTTTTCTATTATAGCGCACAAAAGAGTATTTTTAAAGAGGTTTGTAACCTAATTAAAAAATATTTTTACAACTTTTTATAATGCTAAATTAATCAATAACCTGCGGCATTTCAACATTCGGAGCGCCGATAGTTCTTACCAGTTCAAGAACAGCAGCCTTCATCTGACACTTTTGTGCGGTAGTACTGAAAAAATCACTGTAAAAACATCCGTCACACACACAACCGCGTTTATAACATTCTAATGCTGTAGGAGTCCATCTTTTTACAGCAATAGCCTTCCCCATATCACGACTTTTAAACACTTATATCCTCCGAAAAGTAATTTACTATATTATTCCCCAAAATTAGAAACAGTCTCTCTTCCTGTCCCCAACCTATATTTCTATTATATTGACTGAGTTGTATAATACAACCCAAGAACCCTCAATTGTTAAGTTTTATAACAAACTTGCACAGCCTTGAACAGACTGGTTTAAGGGCTTTTCGGACATGCTTTTCCCGCATGATTACATGATTTGAGCATTTTAAAACATGTCTGATGCATGCCGGTTACATGTTTTCATGATTTTTATAAAAGTTAAGTTTTGTAACGATGTTGGCATGTACATGTCAAATTTTGTAAAAACAAATACTTATTATATATAGATAACAAAAACAGAGGATAAAATATGTGCTGTGGTTTTTCCAGACAAGTAAATATTAACATTAACGGCAACGGATGTTTTATGCCTTTTTATCCGATTGGCGGTTTCCCTCCCATGTATGGAGGCTGGGGAATGTGCAGTCCTGCAAACATTTTCGGATTTGCAATGGGAAATGCACTCGGAAACCTTGCATTCAAAGGAATTGCAAGCTTCTTTAACAAACTTGCATAACTCAATTCAAAAAACATGCCTATTTTGTAACAAACCTGCTTTGCAGTTCTTTTTCCCATTCATAAGCTGATGCAATACTGTTTTCGATAGTTTTAGCAGGTTTCCAGCCCAAAATTGTTTTTGCCTTGTTTGCATTTGCATACAGCTTTGCAGGGTCACCGGCTCTTCTTTCTACGACTTCTACCGGAATTTTTTGCTCCAAAACTTTTTCACATGCGTCAAAAACATTCTTTACACTGTCACCGTTTTCCGTTCCGAGGTTAAAAACATCAGACTTATTTTCTTTGTTCAAATATTCAAGAGCAAGCCTATGCGCCTCCGCAAGGTCCTCAACATTTACATAATCTCTTATGCAAGTTCCGTCAGGAGTTTCATAGTCATCACCAAATATCTTAAAGGTTTTTCCTCCGCTGAATGTTGATTTTAAAATATTCGGAATAAGGTGAGTTTCCGGTTCATGCCACTCGCCGACTCTTGCCTGACTGTCACATCCTGCAACGTTGAAATATCTGAGTTTTATTGATTTAAGCCCGTAAGCAATATCATATTCCTTCATCATCATTTCAACCATAAGTTTCGATGTTCCGTATGGATTAATCGGACTTTGCGGATGTTTTTCGTCAATCGGTGTATAATTCGGCTCTCCATAAGTCGCACATGTTGATGAAAATACAATCTTTTTAACATTATGTTTAACCATTGTATCCAAAAGGTTAAGCGTTCCGAAGGCATTATTTCTGTAATATTTACCCGGATTTGTTACGGACTCTCCGACAAGCGCAAATGCCGCAAAATGAATAACCGCATCAATATCATATTTGTTGAATACTTTTTCAATGTCTTCAATATTTCTCAAATCCCCGCGTTCAAATTTAACGTTTCCGATTTTTTGAAGAGTTTCAATTGTCTCTATGTGACCGTTTTCAAGATTATCAAATACAACAATATCATATCCTGCGTTTATAAAATTAATTACTGCGTGACTTCCTATGTATCCTGCGCCTCCGGTTATAAGTATCATTTTATTTCCTCCTTAAAAAAGTTTAATGCTCTCTCTACTGCCAAATCCATATTGTAATATTTATAATCCCCGAGCCTGCCGATAAAATATACATTCTTCGGTTGCTCCGCCTTGTATTTTTCATACAAAGCCTGATTGTCAGGATTTGAAATCGGGTAATATCTTTCATTTTTTCCGTTTTCAAACACTTGCGGATATTCAATTGATATTACGGTCTTTTCAGACTTTTCGTCCAAGAAATATTTATGCTCGGTTATTCTTGTAAAATCGTATTCATTCGGATAGTTTGTTACAACTGCTTTTTGAAAATATTCTTTGTTTATTGTTCTCACGTCAAATACCAAACTTCTGTACGGAAGTTCACCGTATTTGTATCCGAAGAATTCATCAATTGCACCTGTATAAATAATTCTCTCAAAATCGCCGTTTATGTCTTTATAGTCTGTGTTTAATTTCATTTTTATATTCGGATGGTCAAAAATTTTTTCAACCATTTTTGTGTATCCGTTAAGCGGAATTCCCTGATATTTATCCTGAAAATATCTGTTATCATGGCTTACAAATACCGGTACTCTTGCCGTAACAGACGGGTCAATTTCCTCAGGTTTCAAACCCCATTGTTTCATTGTGTAATTTTTAAAAACATGTTCATACACATAATCGGCAAGAAATTTTAAATCTTCATCATCATTATTTTTCAAATCTAAAATAGGAACTTTTACTCCGTATCCGTATTTTGAAATAAGCTTTTCCTCAATTCTTTCAGCCATTTTTGGCGAAAAAACTTCATATAATGTTGTCAGATTAAACGGAAGAGTTACAGAGTTTCCTTCTATCACAGCATTTGGCTTAAGATAAAAATAATGCCACTCTGTAAAGCGTGAGAGAAAATCCCAAACTTCTTTTATTTTTGTGTGAAAAATATGCGGACCGTATTTGTGAATAGTTATTCCTGTTTTAGCATCTCTGTAATCATAAATATTTCCTGCAATATGGTCTTTTCTGTCAATGACTAATACAGTTTCGCCAAGTTCTTCCGCAATTTTTCTTGCAACTACAGCACCCGAAATACCGGCTCCCACGATAAGATTTTTTATACTCATATAACCCGCCTATCTTCAGGCAAATTTTATCATAAAAAACCTATACGGTAAATATATTCTTTTAATTTTTTACACCGCTTTTTTAATAATATTTTTTGAATAAGTTCCTATTTTTGAGGATAAATTAGTTTTTTTCCCATCAACAAGCTTTTTTTCTTTTAAAAACACATCCGTATCACTCTGTTTCGGATAAGAAGCAGCTTTGTACAAAAATGTAGGAACCAGAAATGTCATAGCAATAACAGCAGCACCGGCGCCTATCAGTCCCGCATTCTTCCAATTTGAAGTATAACTTCTGGAAATAGCAGTCATAGCAGCTCCGACAGCAAGCGATATTCCGCCGGCATTCATAAGCGCAATTTTTTCTTCCGCTTCGCTGCGAAATTTTCCGGATGCATCAGAACCTTTTAATCCCCCCTTGAATAATACCTTAGGGGTCAAGGCATTGACAGGTTGAATCATAATCACACACACTTTCTTCTTTAATTCTCGATACTTGCATTTTAACCTACTTGAGGAAAGTTGTAAACTATTCTTAAGAATGAATTTATTTTTAATAAATATTCGAAAAAGAGGTAAAAAAGTCTGAAATTACATTGATTAGCATAGGCAAAATCCATATCATAATTGCCGCACCAAAAACAGGCTTAAACAAGAAACTCAATTGGAAAACGTTTACCTGAGGTGCGGTTTTTGAAATTACACCAAGAATAATATCCTGCCCTAATGTCGCCAAAAGCACAGGTGACGCTATTTGCAACCCCATGTATAATACGTTTGAGGTTGTAGTTACAAGATAATCCATATTAATAATTTTTTCCAAAGGAATTGATACGGCGTAAACCGGAAACAGTGTAAAACTTCTGATAAGAGCATTTATCATCCAGTAAAAGCCTCCGAGTTCAATAAAGATAATCAATCCCAATAAAGTAATCATACGGCTCAGAATAGATGTCTGGCTGTTACTTGAAGGGTCCATGACCATTGCGGAAGATAAACCCATTTGTGTATTAATCATATCTCCGCCGGCTTCGATTGCCAAAATCAAGAGCTGTGCAATATACCCGATTATTGCACCGACAGCAAAATTTAACAGCAATAACAACATCGGAGAAATATTGCTTGGAGGTGCTGCAGGTTTTAAAAGCGGAGTGATAATTATGGTAAGAATAAAAGCGAATGCAAGCTTTACAATTCCTGCAATTTCTTTTCTGTTAAAAATCGGTGCAAATCTTATGAACCCCAAAAGACGCGCAAATACAATAAACCCCGCCGAGAACCAGCGTGAAAATTCGGGAAATAATATTGATATTTGTTGTACTAATTGATCCATCAATCTCCTTAATCAAAAACTGGCGGTTCATCGAGTTCGTATTCATATATTTCCGGAGCCGGCGGGCAGTCAATAGCAAGAATATCAAACCCGTCTTCCTGTGACACAATCGTCTTTTCATTATCGACCTTAACTGAAAATTTTACGTTTTTTTTATCTTTCATAACAGAAAACTTTGACTCACCTTCCTTTAAAGGGTGTACAATTATTGTATTTTTGTCATTCATTATTGTTATAAGCGGAAAAACATCTATTATTTCGTGGTTTTCAATCTTAATATCAGTAAGTTTGGAATTGTTAGTGATAATCACATCTTCAAAAGCATAAGACGGCATAAAAGAACCTAACATAAAGGCTAAAACAAAGCTTTTTAAAAACAATTTTCTATTTTTAAATTTCATAATTATCTACCCAACATCTTATTAATTTCCACAAAATTGCCTTTTGGCATTGGTGCTTTTGGTGCAGGCTGATATTTAATTTTTTGTCCTTTGTCAATATAAGGAACTTTGCCCGCATTTTTCATTGTTTCATTTGCTGTAGGAACATTTTTAAACTTGTCTGCTTTCATCTCGTTTTCAAAAGGAGTTGTATATTTATAGTAATCTGCCGGCAGCACATAAGTGTCATTTTTTGCAACGGTATTAAAAGCAAGGGCTGTACCTTCCTGAAACAGGTTTGTAAGAAGTTTTATAAAACCCAAACCTCCGATTATAATAACCAAAAATACGGCAAAAATTTTAGGCGCTGCCGCAATTGTTTGCTCCTGAACCTGCGTAACAGCTTGAATAATACCGACCACAAGACCGATTGCTGCGGCTGTAAGTACGCACGGCATTGAAATTGATAACATTACCATAAAACCTTTTGCTAAATATTCTGTTAGTAGTTCCATTGTTATATTTCCTATTTTGTTCTAAATCCTACCTGTTCTCTTTCTCTTGGCTGTTCAATCAAATTATTCAAAACATTAATTATTCTCTGTATTGTTTCATCTTGTTTTGAAAACTTATTTTCCGTATTTTCTATATGTAACATTAACATTTTCCTAAGTTCCTCAATTTCTTGAGTTTTAGAACATTGTGAAAGAGCATATTGCCTAAGACGTACAAAAGTTCTGATTATCTCAACATTGACTGCAATTGCAATATCGCTATGTAACACGCTTGATAGCATTGCAACACCTTGTTCCGTGAAAGCGGATGGCGGAGTTGTAGAATGTTTAAGCATTTTAAACCGGTCACAATTTGTGACCAGTTCGTTTAACTCACCTTCATTAAGTTTAAACATAAAGTCATTTGGAAAACGCTCTTGGTTACGTTTTACAGCTTGATTTAATTTCTTTGTTTCAACGCCATAAAGTTCAGCAAGGTCTCTATCAATCATGACTTTCTGACCCCTTATTGTAAATATTCTGTTTTCTATTGTTATTAGTAACTTCACAATTATTCCTTTTTATTAAATTTAACACCTCACTTAATCACTTAATCACCAGCTCACTTTAGTTATAACTCTGTACCAGTCCCTGAACAATCAGCGCCCAGCCGTCTACAGCAATAAAGATTAGCAATTTAAACGGAAGTGAAATAATTGTCGGAGATAACATAAACATACCAAGAGCCAGAAGAATGTTTGCAACAACAAGGTCAAGCACAATAAACGGTACGAATACGATAAATCCGATTTCAAATGCTGTTTTGAGTTCGCTCAATATATAAGCCGGAGCGACTTCCCAAATTGTTATATCTTCCGGTGATTTCGGCGGTGTTTTGTGTTTCAATTCGACAAAGAATGCCAAATCACTTTCTCTCGTCTGTTTCAGCATAAATTCTTTCAGCGGTTTAGAACCTTCATCCACAGCAGCAATCAGATTTTGGTTTTTCTGATAAGGTATTGAACCTCTTTCGTACATTTGCTGAAAGACTCCGCCCATTGTATAAAATGTAAGAATCATACAAAGTCCGATTGTTACAATCGCAGGCGGTACTTGTACACCCATTGCCGTTTTCAAAAGTGAAAAAACTATTGTAAATCTCAAAAAGCAAGTCATACAACAAAATACAAACGGCAAAAGTGAAAACAGACTCATTACCGTAAGCAGTTGTAAAACCGGATTCATTGTTTGAAGTGCGTTATCCATTATTATTCCTTTTTATTAAAGTGATTAAGCGGGCAGGTGATTAAGTGAGTTTTTATTCTTTTGTAATCACTCAATCACATGCTCATTCATTTTTTCAAGCATACTAACCATTACAGGCTTCTTTGAAAGCATGCTCGAACGTATACCGATATTTGACCTATCCATAAAACTCGGTTTTGGTATAGTTTCCAATGTTTCTTTAAAACTTGTATTTTGTGTTTTTTCCTGCAAAGGTTCTTCCACATTCTCAAGCTTTGAGATTAATGTCGTTTTATCAACATCGCTTGCAATCAAAAACTGTTCCTTTCCGGTAGATACAATACACAAATTTTTTCTTTGCCCCAGCGGCATTGTATCAATAAGTTTTAAATACTTTGACTTGTGTCCCAAACTTCCGCCGGATGTTGCCTGCTTGAACACCAAAAGTGCAACAACAATAACACCTATCATTGCGGAAACATACACAATAAAATTACCTAAATATCCCATAAACTATTCCTCTGTTTTTTATTTGTTTAATGATATTTTAGAAAATATCAACCTTCTTCGTTTTCTACTTCAAAATCACTGTAGTCAAAATCTTCACCTTCGTGCACCGGTTCTTCTTCCTGAAGTTCTTCCTGAGGCACACCCGCTTCCTGTGCATCGTTGATTTTTTCTATTCTTACGCCAAATCTGTCATTTATAATAACAAGTTCCCCGAGCGCAATCGTTTTACCGCCGACTTTGAGTGAAACTTTATTGTCATAAACAGAACATAAATCTACAATTAAGCCTTCCTCTATATTTTTGAGTTCACCAAGAGTCACCTTAACCTTGTCAAATTCTGCAAGCATATCAACCTGAATGCTGTCCCACAAATTTGTATTCGACATATTTTCCATGTCCCCTCCCACACCGCTTTCATACGGCTCTATTATTTTTATATTTGGTTTTACCTGAAATTTTTGCACAATATTTTCACAAACAAGAGTCATCTCAGAAGAATTGCTTTCTTCAAACACAACAATATCTCCAACATCCAGCTTTTTAACGTCTGCAACAGGAAATGTTGTCTTGCCTAAAATAAGATTCACATCTACGAGACTGCTTGCAAAATCCTTGTCATCGAATCTGGGTTCTGCCTGTTCAATATCTTTCGGAGAAAGAATATCTTTTGGTACAGAAATAATAAATTTTGCTGCCGAATCCGAGATTTCACTTTTGACAAAATACGTGAGATGAAGAATTTCCGAATATCTTCTGTGCGGATCTATTGTAAAATTAGGAGCAAGAGATTCATACAAAAAATCATTAAATGCTGTTATAATTCTTGCTTCCAGCTCAGAAACTTCAGTTAATTCAAATTTTCTGTTATTTTTCCCCAAAACTTTATCCAGAATAACATTTATTGCATCCTGTGAAATTCTTATATATACATCATTTTTAGAATTGATTTTGACTTTTGTAACAAAAAAAGTATCATTTTGAGCAAGTACATTCATATTTGTGCTTATTGAGGCAAGTTTATATTCAAATCCGTCAAAAAAGAATTCACTGCTGCATTCCTTTACGACAGGCGTGAATATTGAATCAAACCATGAAAATTGCTTGTATAATTCATCGAAAAATATAGAATTCATCCTACCTCATCCCTTTTTTGTCTGACAAAAAATCGAATATTCCTGCCATACAACAAGTCCACCTGTATCATAAAGAATTTTCCGTCTAAAGACATCATACAGATATAGGAGATTACAAAATTTCAATTTTTAATAAACTAAAAAAACATATAAGTTGCAGGGTGGACACATTGCATTTTGCCCGCCCTACGGCTCATTGTGTGCAGCACAAGACGGGTTGAACAAATTTTCATTCAACCAATCAAGTACAAAAAATGAATAAGTAACAGTTCGGATTGTTAATCCGATGATAAAAAAATAAAAAAATGTAAAAAAATAAAAAAAATAAATAAAAAAACAAAAAAAATAAAATAAAAAAATATAAAAATAAAAAATTAAAATTGCATAATGGAAAATGCTATAAATATTTGATTTTAGTAATTTTAGTCGTAGTCGTAGGGTGGGAAATGCGACAATCATTAAATTATACGATGATTGAATATTCATTCCCACCAAATATTTATAGCAGGTAGGTTGGGTGAAACCCAACAATAACTCTCTGCCAATAAAATATAACTGTAGGGCGTAGGGTGGGTAATCAACACAAAAAGGGCGTAGTTATCCCTGTACCCTTGGGAGATTCTTCCTACGCAGCTTTCGCATTGTTTCCGAATCAGGTACATTATCATT
>CADAKY010000004.1 GCA_902788575.1 uncultured bacterium
ATTTAATGATTATCGCATTTCCCACCCTACGGACTAAAACCAAATATTTATAGCATTTTCCATTATGCAATTTTAATTTTTTATTTTTATATTTTTTTTATTTTATTTTTTTTTGTTTTTTTATTTATTTTTATTATTTTTTTTTACTTTTTTTTATTTTTTATTTTTTTTTTATCATCGGATTAACAATCCGGTCAATTCTTTACCTGACAAGGCATGCCGAAAAATGTTCTGGTAATTTTTCCGTCAGCAAGTAGGTTGCGGTAAATCTTGTAATTTGCCACAACCTACGGACTGTTATTGTTGGGTTTCACCCAACCTACCTGCTCAAACAACTTTCCCATTTGGAGAAGGTGTGAACAATCCCTCTTCACAGGGAAGGGTAATTATTGTTGCGTTTCACCTAACCTGCTACTGCCCGCTTTTTAGTATATTTACAAAATGGTGTATAATATAGTCATGAATCAAACTTTGCTTGAAACAATCAAACTTGTTCCGACTCAGCCTGGGTGTTATATTTATTACAACAAAGAAGGCGAGATTATTTATGTCGGCAAGGCAAAGAATCTGAAACGCCGTGTTTACAGCTATTTTCATAAACAACACGACAGCGTAAAAGTCAGAGTTCTTGTTTCTCAGATTGAGAGAATGGAATATATTATCACCGATTCGGAAGTAGAAGCGTTGATTCTGGAATCCCATTTAATCAAGAAACACAAGCCTAAATACAACATACTTTTAAAAGACGACAAAAAATATCCGTATTTCTTAATAACAGACGAAGATTTTCCGCGAATACAAGTTGTGCGCAAAAAGAATCTCAACCCCGATAAAGGCAGATTCTACGGTCCATACACCGATGTAGGTGCAATGTATGCAACACTGGATTTCCTAAAACGTCTTTTCCCCTTAAAGCAGTGCAAACAACCAAAGTTTTCAAACCGCCCTTGTCTTTATTATCACATAGGGAAATGTCTTGCACCTTGTCAGGGAAAAGTTACACCTGAAGAATACCAAAAACTTATTCATCAGGTTGAACTTTTTTTGAGCGGTAAACAAACAGAGCTTTTAAAACAAATTCAAGCGCAAATGCAAAAATACGCTGAATCAGAGCAGTTTGAAAAAGCTGCAAAAATGCGTGACAGTTATAATGATTTATTAAAAACGCTGGAACGCCAAAAGGTTGTGTATGAAAATACAAAACTTAATGAAGATATTATTGCAGTTCTTTATGAAGACGGAATTTTAGCTATCGTTATTATGATGATAAGAGAAGGTAGGCTTATTGACAAAAAAGATTTTACTTATTTTGTCGATAACATAGATAAAACAGAATATTTTGAAACGTTTTTCCGCGATTATTACACAAATCTTAAACTTGAATTTCCGGACAAAATTATATCCAAAGACCTTGAAGAAATCGGGGATAAAGAACTTTATCAACAATGGCTCAAAATTCTTTCCGGTAAAAAAGTTACGATAAACTACGGAAACGGGCGCGGAAAATACGGAGAACTTTATGAACTTGCGCTAAAAAATGCATCAAATCTTTTAGAGAACGCAAAGCTCAAAAAAATGGCACAGATAAGAGATGACTTTAATGAGGTCGGTTCATATCTTGCAGACAAATTACAGCTAACAAACTTTCCAAACAGAATTGAATGTTACGATATTTCGCACATTCAAGGTACAAACACAGTCGCTTCAATGGTTGTGTTCCAAAACGGACTGCCTAAAAAAACCGCATACAGAAAGTTTAAAATCCGCATGACAGAAGGAAAACCGGACGATTTTCTTTCTATGAAAGAAGTTTTATCAAGAAGGCTCAAACGTTTGGGCGAACCAAAGTGGGAAAAACCTGACCTGATTATTATTGACGGCGGAAAAGGACAACTTTCTTCCGTTATGCAGATTGTAAAAGATATGGGAATTAAAGTCGGCAAAGGCGGGATTGATTTTGTATCCTTAGCCAAAAGAGAAGAAGAAGTATTCCTTCCGAACAAATCGAAATCTATACTTCTTCCGCGTGAATCTAATGCGCTCTATCTTATCCAGAGAATCCGTGATGAAGCTCACCGCTTTGCAATCACGTTCCACCGAGATTTGCGCTCAAAATCTATGACTGAATCCTAACCGATTACAGGAGGGTTGAACACTCTTGCGGCAAGGTCTTTGTCCAAAACCAGCAATGCCTTCTTATCATCTCCGATAAATCTAAGAGTTGATAAAAGCCCGCCGACATTAGCTTCTTCCTCAACCTGTTCTTTAATGTACCAGTCAAGAAGGTGAAGAGCGGCTCTATCCTTAACTTCTTCCGCAACATCAGCAAGATGGTTGATTCTTGAAGTAACATATTCTTCATGTTCAAGAACCTGTTCAAAGATTTCCAAAATAGTTGAACCCTTTACTTCCGGTTTATCAATTGCTCTAAGGTCAATTTTTCCGCCTCTTTCGTCAAGATAATTGAACATGCCAATTGCGTGCGCTTTTTCTTCCTGAACCTGAACATCAAACCAGTTTACAAAACCCTGAAGGTTCAATTCCTGAAAATGTACTTTCATTGCTAAATACAAATAAGCAGAATATAATTCCTTATTTATTTGGTCATTAAAAGCTTCTTCCAATTTTTTATCAATCATACTAACCTCCTTAATTCTCTTTGATAATAATACCACAAATTTATGATAATATTTTATTATGTACAAATATTTCATTTTGTTGTTTTTTATACTATACGTTTGGGCTTTTTTTATTGAGCCGAATCTGCTTGTTGTAAAAAGATACAAATCAGAAAAATTTAAAGGTAAAAAAATAGTTTTTGCCTCTGATTTTCATATCGGAAAACACGACCTAAAGAGATTGAGAAAAATAGTAAATCTTATAAACCGCCAAAATCCTGATTTGGTACTTTCAGGAGGAGACTTTATCAAGGGATACAGCGGAAAATCTTCGCTTGATATTGATACGATTGCAAAAGAGATTTCAAAAATCAAAGCCCCAATTTATACAGTTTTAGGAAACCATGACGGAAAATTCGATAAATTCACAGTAAAAAATACGCTTGAAAAATACGGAATAAAAGTCCTTTTAAATTCTTTTGAAAAATTTAAAGATATAACAATTGCCGGAATTGACGATTTGCAGACCGGTCTTCCGAATGTTCAGACTGCATTGACGGAAGATTCTGTAATTTTATTAACCCACAATCCCGATGTTTATTACGATATAAAACAACCGGTTGATTTAATCCTTGCCGGACACGTTCACGGAGGGCAGGTAAGACTTCCCAAAGCAATCATCGTTCCGTCAAAATACGGCACAAAATTTGCCTGCGGAGATTTTAATGAAACAGGCAACAGAATGATTGTTACTAAAGGTCTGGGTACAAGCATTCTAACAGTCCGTTTTTTAACCCTGCCGGAAATTATTGTAATTAATTAAGGCATTTGTACAATTACATATGCCTAAGCGCTTAATTTTTCCGGTTCAGCAGCTTTTGCGGCAGCTTCTGCTTTGCGCTTTTTGTCCAATTTATTAGTAATATAAATATTCAAATTCGGAATTCCAAGTCCTAAGACAAGTCCTGAGAACAAGTAACCTGCAACCTGCGCGCCGTTTAGGGTATTCAAATGTTTTCTTGTAGCTTTCCTTACTTCTGCTGATATTTTCGGATTATTCTTAAGTTCTTTCAGCATTTCCTTAAATGATTTTGCTACAAGTTTGCCTTCTTCCGTTTTTGTTGTTGAAATACCATGTTTCGTCAATGTTTTTACAAGAATTTCGTCTCTTGTCTTCAAAGCAGAGTTAAACATTTTTTTGAAATATCCGGCTTTTTCTGTGCCTTTTTTGTAGTTCATAACTTCTTCATCAAAGTGCGCAGCAGTCATTCTGTTAATAATATCACCCAGAACAAGCCAGCTTAAGTACCCGAGAGTATCTTTTGTAAGAACTTCTCTTAGTTCGTCTTTATCTCGGGCAGACATTACACGGGAAATTATTGTAATACCGTACAAACCTTTCAATTGATTGATTGTAGGCATTTTACCCGTAAATGCCATTTTATCCATAAATTTCTTAGGAGTAAATTTCCACGGAGCCATATTAAGTGTGCTCAAAATCATACTGAAAAAGCCCAAACCGCTTAATGCCTTCAGTCCGAAGAACCCTGCGGAAGTATCTTTCGAACGTCCTTCCACACCTACGAATCCGTCTGTTCCGGTTTTGAGTTTTGTAAGATACATATTTATCGGCTGAACTGATAATCCTATTGCAGAAACAATCGCAAAACCTATTCCTGCACGGGTTTTCATAAATTTACCCAATGCCTTAATGAAAGCGTTGTCTTTGATACCTTTATTGTTTTGGATTTGTTCAGAAAATGCTGTATTAACTTTTTCTTTATTGAAGGCATCTGTCACAATAAATATATCATTCAATAATGATTTCAGGTTAGTATTACTTACAATCCTTTTATCTTTTGACTCCAGAATATATTTTGACTGAGCACCGGTGTCACCAATAATTATATTCATGATTGCACTTCGCAACGTCTTCGGCGAATCCTTAGTCCATTCTTTTTTCGCAGCTTCACCGGCACTAAGTTCATTGTCTATAAGTTTTGAAACTTTCGTAATTATTTCATCAGAAAGTTCTACAAACCCTTCCGCGTCAGCTTTTTCTGCCGTAGGATTATATGCCTTTACATAAGATAATGTTTCTTTGATATAATCAGCCTGAGATTTATTATTTTTAAGCTGTTCAGCTCTATTCTGCGCTAGAATATCAAGTGTTTCCTGTGCTGTAAATATTTTATTAGCATTTAATCCGAACTTTTTATTAATACCATACGCAATCAGAGAACCTGCAAAAGCACCGAATAAACCTATGCAGCTATCATTTACCGTACCCATTATTTCACGGCGGAATGTTTCAAGACCTGCTGCCGGACCGCGCTTAATTGTATCACTTGCAGTTCTCGGAGCAACCATAGAGCATAAATCAACTCCGTTTGCACCAATAGCCTGATTTGTAGCCAAATAGCGCAAGCCTGTATCAAGCGCACCTTTAAATTGCGGTTTTTGGTTATTTTCTATTTTGTTTTGTTGTAATTGATGTACTTTCATTTTTGCTATTTATGCTGTCTTTTTATTTGATCTGAACCCTGCCGTTAATGTATTATAATCCACATTCAGCGGTGTAACCTTCGTTTCCGGTTTTGGTTGTAATTTATTTTGTTCTTCGGCTAATTTGAGAGCTTTTTCGTGCTTTTTCTTTGTATTATGACGAGTAAAGATTGGAATAATTATCCCTAGCAGTATCAAGGATACACCAATATTAGTGTATTGGCAACCTGCACGAAGTTTTTGTGCATAATTTAATTCTTTTTTGATTTGTTTAAGCTGCGCTTCTGTAGGTTTTGCTCCCTTTAGCATTTCTTTTGTCTTGCTTATAACTTCTTCTGATGATTTAATATTTACGTCTTTTACCCAGTGTACGAATTTTTTGAATACATTTGCATCTTTTTCAATCGGTTTTGTATCATTCAACAAATCAACACCCGTTTTCTTTTCCATAATTGTTGCCATTGCTTTTGCCGCATAATCACCAAAGAAATACAAACCGCAGAAGGTTGCAATATCTCTGATTGTTGATTCAGCAAGCTCGTTTTTGTCATCAGCCGCTGCCATACGGGAAGCAAAAGTAGATGTTGATATAATTCTTGCCTGATCCATTGTCGGGAATTTTCCTTTAAACTCAAGCATTCCCAATGTCGGTTTTTTCATCATTGATAACAACGCTACACCGACCATTGATGAAATTGAAATCAATTTTTGTTTAAGTAAACCTTCTTTTGCTTTAGGATTTTCTTCAATATTATCTTTTGATTTTCCAAAGTCTTCATAAATAGGCGCACCTTTTACACCGGATACCTTTCCTGTAATCCAGCGGTTAATATACTGCATTGAAATTGCAAGCGGAAGAACAACTGCCAAACCTGCCAAACTCTTTGATAAAACAAGTTTTTTGCCTTTTTTTGCAAACTTTTCAATAGCAGTATTTGCAGGTGCTTTTTGATAAGCACGGAAAAATTTTACAGAATCGGAAAGCAATGATTTAACAGAAGATGCTTTTACATTACTTCCGACTGTTAAGTGTTCGGATATATGTGTTTTTTCAACAATTTTGTCTGCTATTTTAGATACTTCTTTACCGTTTTTGTCTTTACGGGAAATTTCTGCAAGCTCTTTTGCAAAATTTTCAATTTCTTCGTTAGTTAAAATTTCTTTGAATTTTTTTGTCCGGTTTCTATCAACGCCTTCCGTTTCGCTGATTATAGTTTTCAGCGTTTCATATACTTTATCATCAGATTGAGCATTTTTATAATATTCAGCCGCCTTGTCAATCATTGACCTGTCAGCCCAGCATGAAGAAAGATTTGCACCCTTTGGCATGATTAACGGGTTTATGCAGTATGCAAGACCCATTGTGATAAATCCGGGAATCATGCAGTTTACAACAAGTCCTGAAGATTCTCTTCTAAAGGCTTCAAATCCGGCAAACCAATTTGTCATGCTCTCTACAACCGTTCTCGGCAAAATTGCGGATAACATATCAATAACTGCCACATTCACCATAGGCATTCTTTCGCACACCTGTATTCCGGCCAAAGCTAAATCGCCAATTCCTCTGAAGGATGGCTGCTTCCCTTCTTTTTGATGATGACGGGTCTGTACGCTATTTATTTTGCTGATGTTTTCGACTTTATTAATCATACACATATCTTCTACAAGCTGATTATAACAGCTTATATATATATTTAAAAGCGCGGCAAAATAAAAATTGCCTAATTTTTCTTAAATGTTAAGGAATTGTAAAGACGATTTTTTGAATATTTTTTCCGTATTAAGAAACTTTAATACTAAAAATAAAAAATAATTATTTTAATCAAAGAATATTAAAAACAACCGGGATTAAACCGGCAAAAAAATACATGTTTATAATTGTAAATTTTTGTAACAATTTTGCCGCCAAACCATATAATTTATACAAGAATGGAGACACAATTTTCATACACCAAACTATCACATACAAGTCTTATTCTTGCGGAAGCAATGTAGAAATCACGGCATGCTCAAGATTTAAATATTCTTTTGCCGCCGACATTAAATCTTCTGCCGTCATTGCTTCACAAATCGGTATATAATCTTCTGTCAGAGCCAAATCATCACACACTGTCATATAGTATCCGATTGTTTCACCAATTTCCGAAACTGTTTCAACTTCACAGGCAAAGCCGGATTTTACTTTCTTTTTAGCTTTATTCAGTTCTCTTTCCGTAATACCTGTTTTTAATTTTTCAATTTCTTCTTTGACAAGCGAAACGGCTTTGTCCTTATATTTTGGATTGAAATTAGCCTGAATAAAGAAATTGCATCCGTCACGGAACGTATAATTTTCTGCATCTACGATATTAAATATCTGCTCTTTTTGATTTTCAATAAGGTTTGTGTACAATCTTGAACTTGTACCTTCTCCTAAAATTATTGCAAGCATTTCAAGCGCAATAACGTTTCTCAAATCTTTTGCCGGTGCGCCTAAAAATCCAAACATCATGAAAGCAGAATTAATATTGGTTTTGTTTTCAATATAAACCGTTTTATCTACAGGCTTATCCGGTTCAATATTACGAACAGGAGGTTCAGGTCTTTCCCCCCAATTAAATTCGCCTGTAACTTTTTGAAGAATTTTTTCGGAATCAAAATCTCCTACAATTATAGTTGTTACATTTTTGGGAGAATAAAAAGTTCTGTAATAATCCATAATTTCCTGCTGTGAAACCTGAGAAATTATTTCCGGAGTGCCTATAACATCGCGTTTATAAGGATGAGATGTGTACATTGCATTATTTGTCGCATTGTATACCTTAGTCCATGGCTGATCTTTACGCATACGTATTTCTTCAATAACCACATGGCGTTCACGTTTATCTTTAACCGTTTTATCATTAATATCAAAAGGTGCTCCCATTTCATAATCAGGAATTACAGGGTCTGTCATCATATCGGCATGAAGTTCTATTGCAAGATTAAAATTTTCATCTCCCTCACCTTTGGGAAGAGTAACATAATAAAAAGTATAATCTTTCCAAGTAGCCGCATTAACTATCGCCCCTCTTGATTCAAGAATATGGTCAAATTCTCCCGCTTTATGTTTATGAGTTCCTTTAAACATAAGATGTTCCAAAAAATGAGAAATTCCGTTATTTTTATCGTTTTCATTTATGGAGCCTGTTTTAACCCAGGAAGAAACATTAATCATGTCTCCTTCTTTGTGTGCAAGAACAATTTTATGACCGTTGTCCTGCTCATATATTTCAACTTCTCTTGTTAAAAACGGATATTTTACCAACGATTTCTTCATAAACACCTCACTTAATTGATATTATACATAAAAACACTTGACGAAGAAAGGCTCTTTTCATTTTCTTCACAATAATGTATAATGATTTTGGTATACCAAAAAAGAGATTGCATAATGGATAATACAAACCTCGTTATTATAGTTGTTGCATTTATTGTTGCTGTAGCAGCAATTTACATTTTATATGCTATCATTCTTTATCAAGGCAGCAATTCAAAAGGTGATGATTTACAACTCACGACTAAAAATGTACTTGATCAGGTAGAAGTTTTATATTCCAAAAAAGAATATGCACTTGTTGAACTTTTGGCTACAAAATATTTAGACAGAGTTCCAGGGCATAACAATGTCAGATTATATCTGGCAAAAGCATTTTACGAAGACAAAAAATACAATCAGTCATTAAAACACTGCGAAATCATCTTAAAAAAGAATCCAAATAATGTAGAAACACATGAGATTATGGGCAAATGCTACATTGAAAAAGGATGGCTTAATAAAGCAATTCAGGAATTTGAATTCGTTTATGACAGAAGAAAAACAGATAAAAAAGTTGTAAAAACACTCGCTGAATTGTACAGAGAAACAGAACAACTATATATGGCAATCAGTGCTTATGACGTTTTAGCAGATTTACTTGAACGTGATGAAGATATCGCGGATGTTCAGTCAATTATTGCGGAACTCAACGAAGAAGTTCACGATTTTCCTGCTGCATTTGAAGCTTATAAAAGACGATTGTCCGTTATTCCTACGGATATTGAAACAAACAAGAAACTTGCGGAATTATATATAAGAATTGATAATTATCCTGTTGCCTTGGAAACATTAATGTACATGCTTACATTTGTCGAGGATAATAAAACCCTTCTTTGGATTTATGACAATATAATTGACTTATATGTTGCAATGAATGAATATGAAAAGGCAATAGCTTATTCAGAAAAATATATGGAAATTCCGGGGGCGGACAAATTCAAAATCAGAGATAACATCGCACAATTTAATATTAAACTGGGTAACGTTCAGGAAAGTGTTTTAATTCTTGAAGACTTAACATTACTTTCACAAAACGCTTTTGATATTACAGTAAAACTTGCTCAGGCTTATATTATAAATAAAGAATATCAAAAAGCATTAGATAAATACTTGCTGCTGCTTGATAAAGCAACACAAAAAGAAGTTAAGCCGCTAAACCAGTATATTTGTGATTTGTATATTCAGTGGGCGCTTGATAAAGCAAGTGAAAATAAGTATCAGGAATCAAATGATATGCTTAAAAAAGCTACACAGTACAATCCTCTAAACCCTGAAATATACTACCACTTTGCGCAAAATTGTAAAGACACCGGTAATTATACAGGTGTAGTCGAAGAAATTAACAGAGCCATAGAATACGATAAAGAAAACACATATAAATCAAAATATTTGCTTGTTTTGGCAGATGCTCACCACAATCTCGGAAACTTTTTTGAAGAGAAAAAAGCTTTGTCAGACCTTCTTAAACACGATGAAAAAAATGCGGAAGGATTACTGAAAATGGGTATTATGTATGCTGCGCAAAATGATACCAAAAATGCGGAAGAAGCTTATAAATCAGCATTAGAAGTGAATCCGGATTTAACTCAAGCAAAATATAACCTTGCACAGATATATGAAAATAATAATGCAGAAAGAGCAAAAGAATTGTATATGGAAATTCTTGAAGTCGAACCTGCTAATGAAGAAGTTAAAAGGGCTTTGAATGATATGTCAATGTCTGATTTTTACTAATCAGACATCTTCCGGAATATAAACCACTGTATCACTCAGATAACTTATGACATCTTCGTAAGCACATCCTCTCGGTACAATTCTTTGATAATCTTTCACAACTGATAAAATATCTTCAACCGACATTTTAATCATTCTTCTGCTTCCGTTTTGCGATTCTATTATTCTTGCCATATTTGCCTCCTTTATCCTTTGTATCGGCAAAAATCCAAAAAACTTTAATAGAATCGTATTTAGGATTTAGAAAAGTCTGTTATCTTTTTAAGATAAATATGAAAATCTTCATCCAAATTTTCACAGGCTGCGCAAATTTGATAATTTTCATTTTTAAAATTTACAGTTGTGCAATTATCATTGCCGAGCTTATATTTGGCTTCATAATTTGTCCATGCTTTATAAAAAGATTCCAGCGTATTACAATTCTGAAACTTCATTTTCTCAGAAATTTCTTTAAATTTCCTCGGCTTAATTTCTTCTATATCAATCCCGCAATTGGAATCGGAAAAAATTTGTGCAATAAACTTCCCGCTATGACTTATGCTAAAACACTTTTCTTTTGTTTTTAAAACGGGCTTGTTGTTTTGATATTCTATTTCTCTGTTTTGAATCTGATACACTTTTTCCATAATCTTGTCTGCTGCATAATATGCCATGCAGTGCTGTTTAAGCTTGGCAGAATCCGTAAAACTCTTTTTCTGATATTTTTTGGATTCTTCAACATCCGCATCAATTTCTACAATGAAAATATCCATAATTACCTCAACAGGTTAAAAATTTCTTCTTTTTTTATGGTTTTTTGTTCAGATGTATTCAAATTCTTGACTGTAACCTGATTACCGCTAATTTCATCTTCACCCAGTATAACCGCATAATCAGCAACTTTTGAAGCTTTTTCCAATTGTTTAACAAACTTTTTATTAGTTAAATCAAATTCTGCCGTAATACCGTTATTTCTAAGTTCCTCTGTCAGCTTAACTGCTTCAAGAGTATTATTTGAAACAACATAAGCTTTCAGCTTTTCTTCAGTTTTTTCACCTATTAAGGAGGCAAGCCTTTCCATTCCCATTGCAAAACCGATTGCCGGAGTATCTTCCCCGCCAAGATTTTTGACTAAAGAATCGTACCTTCCTCCTCCGCAAACAGCATTTTGAGAACCGAGAGAATTCGACTTAATTTCAAAAACGGTTCTGTTATAGTAATCAAGCCCTCTTACAAGAAGTCTGTTACGTTCGTATTTTATTCCCAACGCGTCAAGATAATTTTTTAATTTTTCAAAATGATCAGCGCATTCTTCACAAATAAAATCACCGTGTATAACTTCCTGAATTTCAGGTTTCGCAAAAATTTCCTGACATTCCGTACTTTTGCAGTCTAAAAGGCGCAAAGGATTTTTGTCATATCTTGATTGGCAATCCTCGCAAAGATTTGCAAGATAAGGCTTAATAACAGCTTTTAATCTTGTTTTGAATTCTTCTCTGCAATTCGGACAGCCAAGAGAATTTAATTCTACCGTCAAATCATTTAATCCAAGTGCTTTAAGATAATTTACCGCCATCAAAATTACTTCGGCATCCGCTGTAGGCTGTTTTATACCGAAAACTTCAATTCCAACCTGATGAAACTGCCTCTGCCGTCCTGCCTGCGGACGTTCATACCTAAACATAGGTCCCTTATACCAGAGTTTTACCGGTGCGGATAATCGGTGCATTCCGTTTTCTATAAATGCTCTTACTACGCCTGCAGTATTCTCGGGACGCAAGGTTAAAGAACGGTCGCTCTTTTCAAATGTGTACATTTCTTTATTAACAATGTCGGTTGTATCACCAACACCGCGTGCAAAAAGCTCTGTAGCTTCAAAAATCGGAGTGCGGATTTCTTTAGCTCCATACTTTGTAAAAATTTCCTGAGCTTTAGTTTCCATAAAATGCCACAAAGGCATTTCAGCAGGAAGTATATCTTTTGTACCCTTTTGAACCTTAATTATTGCCATGCGTTGTCCCTTTAAACTTTTATAATATAATTAATTGTAACACATAAAAATACGGAGAAACTTATGGGAATAAAAGTAACAAAAATGCAGGGGTGCGGAAACGATTTTGTAATCCTTGATTATAAAGAGTTTTTAAAAATGGATATGAAAATGCCTGATGCTGCAAAAAAACTCTGTGACAGAAATTTTGGAGTCGGCGCAGACGGACTTATTATTCCTAATTTAAATACGGATAATGCTGATATTGGCTGGTTTTTCTACAATTCTGACGGTTCAACCGCGCAAATGTGCGGAAACGGAATCAGATGTTTTGCAAAATATGTTCACGACAAAGGACTTGTGGAAAAAGACGAATTTTCAGTCAGCACTCTTGCCGGAATTATAAAACCGAGATTAATGGATGACGGAATGGTTATGGTTAATATGTCCAAACCGATTCTTGAATCCGAAAAAATTCCTTTTGTTCCAGCAGACAATATGAATTATAAAATATCAGTAAAAAACATGATTTTTGAAGGGAATGCCGTATCTATGGGAAATCCCCACTTTGTAATATTTGTTGAACCCGAAAATGACACGCTTGCTCTTGCAAAAGAATACGGGCCGATTATTGAAACAAGTTTTGAATTTCCGGAAAAAACAAATGTAGAATTTGTAAAAATTAAATCATACAGAAAAATTGAATTAAGAGTGTGGGAACGCGGATGCGGGATAACTCTTGCATGCGGAACCGGCGCGTGCGCATCTGTTGTTGCAGGAATTTTAAACGGAAAAATTGAAAACTCTGTTGATGTAGAACTTTTAGGCGGAACTGTTCATATAGATTGGGCCGGTTCAAAAGACGATACAAACCATGACGTATTTATGACGGGACCTGCAAATTATGTATTTGAAGCAGAATTAACTGTTTAAGAATTTTCTAATTCTTCTATTATTCTTTCAAATTTCATGCTTCTTGATGCTTTCAAAAACAGTTTTTTATCCTTGGAAACATTTTGTTTAATATAATTTACGGCATCTTCTATACTTTTATGATGCAAAGCAGAACATTTTGAGATATTATCCGTAATATTTTTTGAAAGATTTCCGACTGAAATAATAACAGTGTTAGCACTGAGATTCTTATGATTATTAATGTATTCACCGAGCTCTGCGTGATATTGAATTTCATTACTTCCCAATTCACCCATATCACCCAAAACAATAACATAATTACTATAGAGTTCAAAAATTGTATCAATAAATGCTCTCATAGATTCCGGATTAGCATTATAACTATCGTTAATAATCTCATAACCTCCGGCATTTACAGCTTCCCAGCGTTTTTCTATCGGGGCATATTTTTTTAAACCCTGCTTTATTTCTTCTGAGTGCATTCCCAGCGAAAAGCCTGTATTTATAGCACTCAAGGCATTTTCAATATTATAATCTCCGCCGACATTGAGTTCATAAATGTTTCCCTTGTATTCAAATTTTGAATAATGAGTCGATTTTTCAAGAATTTTTACATCTTTTATTGAATAAAAAATCTTTTCTCCGGAGAATTCAACGGTATTTTTGATTAATTCATCATCGTGAGCTATAAAAACATTTCCGCGCTGATATTTAACGATTTCGCATTTAGCTTTGGCAATATTTTCTCTTGAACCCAGCCTTCCTATGTGTGCAGTTCCGACATTTGAAATAATTGTAATATCCGGTTGCGAATATTTTGACAAAAGTTCAATTTCACCCAGCCCTCTCATACCCATTTCCAGCACAAGAACCTGTGTATCATCGGGAGCTTCAAAGATTGTCTGGCAGAACCCGATTTCGTTATTATGATTTAGAGGAGTTTTAAAAGTCTTATATTTTTCTGAAAGTGTTGAAGCAACAAGTTCTTTTGTCGTAGTTTTTCCGGAGCTTCCGGTTATTGCAACAACGGTAAAATTAAGTCTTTTACGCCTGAAATTTGCAAGCTTAAGATACGCTTCAAGAGTGTCGGAAACTTTTAAAATAATACCGTTTTGTGTCTCAAAATCATTTGTACAAAAAGCACCAACCGCACCTTTTTCTAACGCCTGAGAAATAAATTTTTCTCCGTCAAAAGAAGCACCCTTTAAAGGAAGATAAAAATCTCCTTTTTTAATCGTTCTTGTATCAGTAGAAATTTCCGTCTCGATATCCAAATCCGCTATATTCCTCAAAACTGCGGCATCAGTGGCTTCTATCAATTCTCTAATCTTCATACAACCCTCTTAATCTAAAAAAATTATATCACATAAATTTACCTGAAAATCCTGATAAAAACATGACATTATTGTTTTTCAATGTAACATATGATATAATTCGGCAATAAGTACTAAAGGGATATAAAAATGCAAATCAATAACATTTCCGCCCAAGAAAATATAAATTTTGGAACAAAATTTACCAACAGTTCTATAAGACTATTAAAAAGAACTTTACCGGAAATGATTAAAGGTGAAGAATTTTTACCTGCTCAAAAAGCACTAAAAAACTTAGTTAAAACAAAAAAAAGAAATGATAATCTTTTAATAAAAATAACAAATTTCAAAGGATATGGTTTGAACGATATAATCTATGGAGTAAAACACGCTGATACACCCGCAGAAACTTTTGTTTACCCGAATATGCCCATTAAACTGCTTCACAGAACTCCGGCTGAAGAATTTTTAATTAATTCGGAATACATAAAATCAGATAGATTTGTACAAGAAACTGAAAGAATTATAAACCGCAGAAAAAATATGAATTTTTTAGATAAACTTTCCGAAGATTTTGACAAATTAAAAGACAATTTCGGAGACTTTTGTTATGAAGCTTTTTCATTCCATGAAATACAAGAACCAAACGGGCAGAAAAGGTATTATTTTGGAATTTTTGAAGATATAAAGGATTATTTTTCCGATTTATGGAACATAAAGATTGCAGGAAAAAGCTTGAAAAAAGGTAAAAACAGAGGCAAATATGAAACATTGACCGATTTAATAAATCAATTAAAATAACAACAGAAGGCGAGTATAATAATTATACCCGCCTTTTATTATTAAACCAACCCTTCTTTCAATGCTTTTACCGCCGCTTGCGTTCTATCGTCTACTACGAGTTTTTGAATTATATTACAGACATGTGCTTTTGCTGTATGTTCGCTTATTGTAAGAGTTTTGGCGATTTCACTATTAGATTGACCGTCTACCACAAGTTTTAAAACTTCGTATTCTCTTTGGGTTAAATTTGAATGATTCTGTTTAAACGCACTTCTTGAAATTTGGCGTGAAGGAATCATCCCGCTGTTTTTGTCCCTTATGAACGGAACAACCTTCGGGTCAATCCACATTGCACCATCGTACACCATTTTTATAACATACATAAGGTATTCCGTGCTTATATCCTTGATTACATAAGCATTGGCTCCTGCTGATAATGAGGCATTAAGCTCTCCGTCATCAATGTGAGATGTGAGCATTATAATTTTGACATTGCCGTTATGCTCCAAAATTTGCTTTGTTGCTTCTATACCGTTAATATCAGGTAAGCCAATATCCATTAAGACAATATCCGGTTTTATAAGTTTGGCTTTTTCTACCGCCTCTTTTCCGTTTACCGCCTGACCTATAATTTCAAGTTCGGGATAATCATTAAAAAGTGATTCAATCCCGATTCGCATAAGTTTTTGATCTTCTACTAACAGGATTTTTATAGTTTGCATTGTTTTAAACCTCCTATTTATCCAAAATTATAATATTAGGTTTAAAAATCAAGTTAAATTGTCAAATCCGCATAATTACGGGGTAACTTTATTAAATTTAAACTTATAAATATTTCTTTAAAGTTTCCTGTAAATCTACAATTTTAAGATGATGCTCCAGCATTGCCTGATTTCTGCCTTCATATGCACTTGTATAACTGTCATTTTCGTCTATCGCCTTATTAAAACAAGATATTGCTTCTTCCAACTCATCTTCTAAATAATATGCCATACCGAGAAGAGTATATTCAATTTCTTTTTTGTGAGAATTTTCAAGTGCTTTTTTAAAATATTGAATTGCTTTTTCAATTTCTCCTTCAAATTGCGCAATACAACCCAGCCCTCTTAAAGTTACCGGATTATTTTCATCCAGCTTTAGCGCTTCTTCAAGAGATTTTTTACCTGAGATAAAATCCAGAGAATCGTATTCCGCTTTAGCTTTATCCAAAAGCTTTAACAAAAGAAGTTTTGAATTCAGTCGTTTAAATTTCTCTGCAATTTTTATAAAATAATCAGAAGTTTCAGACATTTTTAAATACCGCGCTCAAATTTATACTGTGTGCATTTTTTCAAAAATGCCTTTTTTCTGAACCCAGATTTCCAATTCCATAGAATTTCCTGTTTCTATAAGAATATTTTTAATTTCCTTAAAACTTTTCTGAGCATTGGTAATATCACACAGCATAAACATTACAAAATGTCCTTGCATGAGTGTTTGTTTAATATCTTCAATATTAACTTTTTCTTCCGCAAGAACAGCCGAGACTTTTGCTACAATTCCTACCTTATCTGCGCCGGAAACAGTGATTATGATTTTGTTTTCGTCCATAAATTTCTCCTTTTATACACCCAAAAGTGTTTTTGCAAATCTTATTGATTCTTCGGAAATTCCTCCGCTTGCCAGTTCTGCGATAGCTTTTAGTTTATCATCTCCTTCAAGAATGGAAATATCAACATTTGTTGTACTATCCTGAGTTTTTCTTACATAAATATGCCTATCGGATTTTGAAGCTATTATTGCCTGATGTGTAATCATAACAACTTGCATATATTTTGAAAGCTCTTTGACTTCATCTGCTACAGATTGAGAAGTTTTACCCGAAATTCCCGTATCAATTTCATCAAAAATAACAGTATCAATGTTATCACTCTGGGCAAAAATAGTCTTAATTGCGAGCATAACTCTTGAAATTTCTCCCCCTGACGCTACTTTTGCGAGCGGCTTCAATCCTTCAGAAATGTTTGTGGAAATCAAAAACTCGACTTTATCAATTCCGTTCGGCGAAAGCTCAGTTTCTTCAAAATTAATCTCGAATCTGACTTTCGGAAGTTCAAGTTTTTCAAGCTTTTCAACAATTAATGAAGAAAGAACCTTTGCATAATTCTTTCTTTGAGCCGAAAGCTCTTTGGCGATTTTTGTTATTTCTTCTTTTTTAACTTTGATTTGATTTTCAAGTTCTTCAATATGCTGTGTCGAAAACTCAATTCCGTCAAGCTCCTGACGCAATTTTTCACCTTCTTGTACTACAAGTTCAAGAGTCCCGCCGTATTTACGTTTGAGTTTATCCAGTAAAAACAACCGCTCCTGAATCAAATTAATCCGTTCTTCGTCATTTTCCAAAGAAGAAGAATACTCTCTAAGGTTTGAAGAAATTGTTTTTATACGTTCAATTGCCTCTATGAGTTCGCTTTCCGTTCCCTCCAAGTTTGAATCCATGCCGGAAGCCTTATTTAAGTTCGCTTTAACCTGATAAAGCCCCTCCAGAATTGAACCGTCATCACCGGAAAGCGTCCAATAAGAACTTCCTGTTAAATCTTTTAATTTTTCTACGTTTTCCAAAACTCCAAGTTCGTTGGTTAGTTTTTCGTCCTCTTCAGTATCTAAAATTTGTGCATTTTCAATCTCTTCAACCTGAAATTTTAAAAACTCTATCTGATCTTCTGTCTTGTCAGCATTGTTTTTTGCTTCTTCCAATTTTGAAATAAGTGTTTTATATTCATCAAACCCGTTTTTGTAATTTTCCAGCAGCTCTCCGCAAGTATTTTTTGTATAAGAATCCAATAATACTATATGATACTTGGGTTGTAAAAATGAATAGGTTTGATGCTGAGAATGTATATCCAAAAACAGCTCTCTAAATCTCTTCAAAAAATCATGGTTTACAATTGAACCATTTACACGGGAACGGCTTCCCGTTTGAGTAATTTCACGCGACAGGATTATTTCTTCACCAAAATTTTCTATTCCGAATTCTTCAAAAAGTTCAGATACATTCTGTTTTTTATTTAATATCGTAACTTCAATAAAAGCCTTTTCTTTACCGCCTTTAATAACTTCTTTTCCCGCTTTTGCGCCGAATACTATATCTATAGCGTTGATAAGAATACTTTTGCCGGCACCTGTTTCGCCCGTAATTATATTCAGCCCGCCGGAAAAATCCAGCTCAAGAGAATCAATAAGTATATAATTTTTTATAGAAATCTTTGATAACATAACCCGCTATTCTTCTGTTTCATCTTCCTCTATTAAATCGTCTTCAGTTGAATCTGCTTCCCAATCATCTTCCGATTCGTCTTCAAATTCATCTTCTGATTCTTCCGGAATTTTTCCGTATTCTTCTTCTTCGGAAAAATCACCGTATTCTTCATCATCACCAAACGAATCATCCTCTTCATTTTCCGGTTCGTTTTCTTCTTCTGTATATTCTCCACGTTCTTCTTCGTCACTATTTTCTTCAGAAAGTTCCGAATACTCCTCAACTTCATGTTCAGGTTCTATTTCTTCATTTTTACCAAGCTTTTCTTTTGCAGATTCATATTCCTGTTTTACGATATCATGTTCAAAAGTTAATGTATAAGGATTTTTGAGTGCATTTTTAAGATTTTCATAATACTCCTCCAAATCTCCAACAAACTTGTACACTCTTGCAAGACAATAATACAAATCACCATTCCCGTCTTTTTCAAGCGCAGTATGAAGAATTTCGAGTATCTCATCAATACTTCCTTCTTTCAAAGAAATTTTTGTTAAAAGTTTATAAGCTTCCATATCAAAGGAATTGTGTTCAATCGTCTTTTTAAGGTAATCTTTCGCTTCATCAATATTACCGTTTTTGTAAGCAATTGAAGCCAGATTGAAATATGCCCAGCTGTAATCCGGAGAAATTTCCAGAATCTTATAATAATTCTCTGCCGCAAAATTAGTAAGCCCGTCATTTTGATAAATATTTGCCATATAAAAATACGCATAAATATCTTTTGGATTGATAGATACAGCTTTTTGAAAAGCATCCAGCGCAAGATTTTTTTCATCTGTATTCATATAGCAGATGCCCAGATTAAAATAACAATTTCCGTCATTGGGGTCGGTTTCAAGCACTTTTTTAAATACAGGAATTGCATCTTTCCACTCATTTAATTCAACCAAAACATCACCGAGATTGTAGAGAAAATCCTCCTGCGGAGAAAGTTCAACTGCTTTTTGATAGGAATCTTTTGCCTTTTGAAAATCCTTCAGTTTTTCGTAAACAATCCCCAAATTGTAATACAATTCAGCATCTTCCGGAAAATATTTAACCAGATACCTCAAATTTCCTTCCGCTTCTTCATTAAATCCGTTATTCAAAAGCAGAATCGAAAGTTCTCTTCTTGCCTGAAAATTGGAAGGATCATTCTGCAATATACCCTGAAGTGTTTCGATATCATTTCCCATAATTTGATTATATCATAAATCGGAATATAAGAGGATAAGACAATAAAAAACCAAACATTTGTTTATACAGTTAAAAAAAGCAGATTACCCTATTTCTTATTTTTCTCGCCAACAACTCTTTCATCAACCCGTTCTTCAAACTGTTTGAAAATATCGTTCCCGACAAGCTGCTCCAACTGTGAACGTTTTTCAAAAAAGTCACCGCGCGCCTTTACCTGTTCATCAAGAGCTTCTCTGTAAAATGTATCCGTTATCAGCAAAATTTCACGAGAAGACTTTTGTGCGCGTCTGTAGTTAGCTTCTCTTTCACTGACCATCTTAGATGTCATATCAAACCTCAAACGTGAAGTCATATAATCATAGTATTTATCAACAACTTTTTGCTGAAGTTCATCAACTTTTCTTACAAGAATAATCATATCAGCATCAGTAACCTGAGAATACTTATAATTCAGCGCTTTATCATCCTGTGACATTATACCGAGAGCATTTCCTCCGATAAGTGCAGAGCTTGCAAGAATCGGATTTCCTGTTCCTGCACCGAGAAATGTAGACATGCCGGCTATAGTTGTTAAAACTTTTTTTACCGTACTTGTGTCCGGCTTATCTTTTTCGGGATTTGAAAGCTTATATATAGCAAATTTAATTGTATCACTGTTCGTTGCAGCACCTTGCCACAGGAGTGATAAATCCTCCATCATATCGCTATAATCCATTTCTATAGCAGATGAAATTTCCATTGCCATTTTTTTAATGCTTAAATCGGCGTATGTCGGGTTTTCATTTCGTCTGTCTTCAACAAGCACAGGTTTTGTATCAAAAATCGGTGTGCTTATATCAATTTTATCGGTATTATCAATTTTAACCTCAGGAATATCAGTTGTGCCGAATCTGTAGAACAAATCTTTCGGCTCCTCAGGAGGTTTTACATTTGCAGCAAATGCAGGAAGTGAAATCATCAAACATAATACAAGGAGAGCCAGCTTATTTTTTAACATTTTTGCCCCCTTTATTATTTTGGTTTTCAACATTTTTTCTTTCGTCTTTATATAAAACCGCATCAAAGTCATACTGATAAAGCTCAAGCGAATCCACAGCTTTTTTACCTGCGAGCCTTTGGAGTTGTATATGATATTTTTTTGCAGCCTGTTCAAGATTAAATTCCTGAATCCTCATACCGTCATATAATGATGAAGAAATCGCAATTTCAAGAGTGTCTCTTCCGTCAAGTGCCTTTGAATAGTTTTTGCTGTACAGAATCATTTTTGCACGTGTATCTTTCAAAAGACTCAAAGTGTTTTTATAATTATAATAAGAGCTTATAAGTGTATCCTGCAAACTTTCTACCATGCCTGCAAGCTCAATCAATTCTGTATCTGTAAGCGGAGTTTCCTGAGGAACATTTTTTTTGTTAATGAGCCCCTGCGCAATTCTCCCTGCGGAGAAAGCAGATGTTTGAATCCCATAGTTTGCACCGACAAGTGACGGAACAAAAGATGCTCCCGCAATAACAGCAGAAAGTGTCTTCGCCATAAGAGAAGAATGTATTCTTCTTTGAGATTCAGGAGTGGCAAGCTTTTTAAGCGCAAATGCTATAACCTGATTGTTTTCTACGGTAGCTCTCCAAAGTATTTCCAAATCTTTAACATCATGCTCTTTTTGCTGCTCTATCAGGGAAGAAATATCTTCAGTGCTGTTGATAAGTAATGAACCGTCAATTTGATTTTTCTTAACATTCAGTTCATACTTTGGTTTTTCTACATTGTTTTTATCAAGAGTAACGACATTTCCTCCGCCGATTGCAAACACCGGATGACATATAGATATTATTAGTAATACTCCCAACAACTTCTTCATAATATACTTATACTCTAAAAAAAACAGGTTAGCAAATGGTTGAAAAATGAAGAAAACAATAATATTTCGCGCTCTTTGCAACAAGCAAAAACCTGACATACTAAAATTCATAATAAATCCAATGGTCTATTTTTATGATTACAAGTATAACCTTTTGATTGATGTCTCTTGATATAAATAAATATATAGTGTAGATGGGGAGGTTGTATAACCTCATGATGGTAAGTATAAAACAAAGAGAGGTAAGAGTTGAATCTTACAAGTCTTGATGCTACTTTACAGCGCATCAGTACAATTGAAAGTCAGTTTAAATCTCTGATGTCATACGGAATTACAGAAAAACCTGCCGATGATTTTCAGAAAATTTTGGATACAAAAGTTGAACACAGAAAAAATCCGTCATCTGTTTCTCGAACGGAAATCAATGATTTGGTGGAAAAGTATTCTGAAAAAGCGGGATTGGATGTTGATTTTGTAAAAGCTGTCATCAATCAGGAATCCGGATTTAATCCAAATGCCACATCAAAATGCGGAGCTATGGGCTTAATGCAATTAATGCCGGGGACTGCACAGGGTTTAGGAGTAAAAAACGCTTATGATCCCGAACAAAACATTGAAGGCGGAACAAAATACTTAAAAGGTTTGATGGACAGATTTGATAATAATAAATCACTTGCGCTTGCTGCTTATAACGCAGGTCCGAATGCAGTTAAAAAATACGGCGGAATCCCTCCGTATCAGGAAACACAGAATTATGTCAAAAATGTTCTCGGGAAATACGAAAGAATGAAAGGAGCGAACTAGAATGATAGTAAGAGGTTTGGAATCTTGCGCGAACGGAATGCTCGCTCTTATGGACGCAAATGATAATACAGCTAACAACCTTGCAAACGTAAATACAATCGGGTACAAAAAAGGCTCGCTCAGATTCAAAGATGTTATGCAGTCTGCCGTTTATACTCAGGCTGAATCTGTTTTGAGAAATAATTCCTCAAGATTTTTAGGAACTATAAGCACCGGAAGTGAAGTTTTAAACTACACCCACGACTTTACTCAAGGCGCACTGTCACAAACCGATAACCCTTATGATTTGGCGATAGAAGGGGACGGATTTTTCAAAGTTCAGAACCTTGACGGCAAAATATCTTACACAAGAAACGGTTCCTTTACCAGAAACAGCGATGACTATTTAGTCACAAAGCAGGGCGAATACGTACTTGATAACAGAAACCGCAGAATCCGTATGATTCCTGAAGATTTGGATCCGGATTTAATCAGAGATAAGGTTGAAATAATTATCGGCGAAAACGGTAATATTGAAATGAATACAGGAAACCAAAAAATTCCTATGCAAACAATTGGTGTCTGGGATTTTTCGGACAAAGATGATTTGTTTGAAATCTCAGATACGCGTTTTATTCCGAAAGACCCTGACAACAATCCGGAATTACGTTCGGAAAAATTTGTTATTCAACAGGGAATGCTGGAACTTTCCAACACAAACGTAATTAAAGAAATGATTAATACTATTTCAACCCAAAGAAACTACGAAAGTTTGGCAAAAATCGTAACTACAAACAATGAAATGCTAAATACCGCCGTTGCAGTCGGGAGATTGAGAACATAGTTTTAAATAATTAAGAAACTTGTCGGAGGGAGAGTTTTTTGTTATATGCAAAACTTAAATTATGAATAAGGAGTTTTGTATGTCAGAAAAACGTTTTTTAAGCTTTGTGCTGACCGAAGGTATTTTGCTCACCGCACTTTCGCTTTTACTGTTAATTTTGCCTAAAATTACCGAAATCGCATTCGGATTTTTATTATGTATTATATTGATAGTATACGGCGGATACAAAGCTATACTTGCATTTTTGAGCAGAAATTTTGAAGCGCATTATATTTTAAACATAATTAGCGGACTCTTACTTTTTGGAGTCGGAATTCTCATGTTTTTTGCGCCTGTAATTGACATGATTATCGTTACAAGCATTTTGGCTGTTTATTTCGTTCTTTCCTGTATCTCTTCATCTGCTTTTACTTATCAGGTAAAAAACATTTTACCTTCTACAAAATGCGGATTTTTTCTGGGAGGAATCCAACTTGTTTTTGCAATAATACTTATGCTGTTTCTTCCGTCAATATGGATTGGAGGGGTCTTTGTCGGAATAAATTTACTTATCACAGGAATATTACTCATTAACATGTATATTGCAAAAAAATACAATAGTTAATTTAACATAAAATTAGTTTTTACCGTAGGCTATAATTCTCAAACCTTCCAGCGTCAAATTCGGATTAAGAATGTAAGAATTTATGCTCAGGTGTTTGCATATAAAATTTGAATATCCGCCGGTAAGAATTACCGTAAGCTTTTGATTTAATTCTTTTTCATATTGCTTTATAAGACCGTCTATCGCAAAAGCATGTCCCAGCACTACTCCTGCAAGTATTGCATCTTCGGTATTTTTTGCCATTGCGGTATTAATATCCCGAATTTCAACCAAAGGGAGTTTTGACGTTTTATCAAACAACGATTCTAACTGAAGCCTTAAACCGGACATAATCAAACCTCCGGAGAAATCTCCTTTTTCATCAATAATATCAAATGTTGTAGCCGTTCCTACATCGATTACGGCAGCAGGATATTTATATAAACTGTGAGCTGCAGCAACATTAGCAATTCTGTCTGCACCCAAAGAAGACGGCGAATCCAAATTCACACTAAAATCCAAAGGAGAATCAGAATTCACAATAAAAGAATCAACATTGTATTTTTTATCAAGAAATTTTTTCAAAAGAAAGTCTTTATTTTTTATAACTGATGCTATAATAATTTTTTCAAAGTTTTGATTCCCAAAATTCTTTAATAAAAACTCATCAAATTCTTCCGCATTAAAAGATGATTCTATTCGAAATGTTTTGACAAGACTATCTCCGTCAAAAACACCTGCTTCTGTACTTGTATTTCCTATATCAATTGCTAAAAGCATTATTTTATACCGTAATTTTTAAGTGTATCCTCAATAATTGTTTTCATTTCTTTTCTGGCATCTGCAGGAGCAACAATCTCACACAAATTGTCATATCGCATAAGTCTGGAAATAAGCATTTCTAAATTTCTTGAATTATTTGTTATTGTAATCATATCGTCCGATGAATTCAAAATTCTTTCATCTTCTCTTATTTCATATCTTTTAGCTAATTTTCCTTTAAGATTATATACAACACTCTGTTCATCCATGTAACCGACAAAAGATTCTTCTGTTGTATGCACTGCTGACAGTCTGGAAATATCAATCATACGAAGTCTGTTTTTGCAAAATATTTTGAAAAAAATTTTACCGTTTTCATTCACAATTGTAACAGGAATCCCGACAAGCTCTATGCGGTTTTTAAACAAAAGACGTACTTTTTTTTTGCTGTTTACAGCTTTTTCAAAAGCTTCAAATATAGCAACATAGTGTTTCTTTTCAACACGTGTAATTTTTTTGTTAGCATACCTGTTTAATTTGTCTACAAGAACTTGAAATTCCTGACATGATTTTTGGGGCATTTCATCAGTTACCGCTTCTTTCAATGTTTGCACCAAACCAACTTCTTCATCATCCAGCATTAAGCCAAACGGGAATTTTATTACATGGTATTTATTATGAACTTTTACTACATCAATTCCGCAATATCTGCATGTATTAATATATTTGCTCACCGTACTATTATTAAATACAGGCTCATTTTCTTTAGCATTTAATTTTTCAAGAATTTCTGCCATTGTATAATTACCGTCCAAAAGAACATTGAGCGTCTTTAAGACCTGAATAGATGACAAATTCTTTTTTTGTACTTCTTTAGCCATCCTTATATACTTCCCTCATAGCTAACAATTTTTCTATCACTTTTTGTTTTATACTTACAGGTTCCAAAACTACACATTCCGCACCTAATGCAAGCATTCTCTGTACAGCTAAAAATTCATTGTGATATTCACCTGTCAGAGTATAGCTCATATCATCATGCGATTCTATAACTTTCTCACAATCTTCCAAACCGGCTGCATTAAAATTTTTCAGAAAAAATTTAACTTTTACGGGTTCATATTTAATACCGGAATTTTGTCCTGTACGTCTGGATATAATTGATTTTATACGCTTTAAAGGATACATTACGGATAATTGAGAATCAACATCAACTCCGAATAAATACATTTTACCGCTTCTTATTGCTACCTTTTGAGCCAAAATATTTTTTTCCGTAATTTTATATGCCGCTCCGTCACGATATTCAAGAGTTAATATATTATTAAGTTTGCAATCCGATTCAAGCTCTTTCATCTTTTCTATATCATAGGATTTTAAAACAGAAATCCCGAGCAGTCTTTCTTTCAGACCGGAATCAAATACAAATTTAGCTATTTTTTTAAACAATAAATGATATTTTATCAGTGTTGTAATATCAGCACTGCTTTTTATTATATTATATGCCCGTTTCAAAAGTTTGACTTCTTCACCCGTAATTTGCAATCCAAACGGGTGCTTATAAAGTTCATATTTATGATTGGTTTTTGATGATAAACGTGAAATATCACACCCTGCCGCACGCAATGTATTCATATCAATACGAATGATATCATTGGAGTTTTCCGCATCAATATATTTACAACTAAGAAATTTTTCTCTGATTTCCTCTAATGTTCTTGGTGCCTGAAGTAACAGCCCTAACATTGCAAGCGACCTTACACCTGTCAATGAAATCTGGCATAAATCAGCTTTTTCTTGCGGTATATTCACACATCCACCTTCTTAAAACGAAACAACTTACGACTATATTATAGACACAAATTTAACAAATATTCAAGAGTTTTTTCACAATAATCACGATTCTGAGCGCTAAAAGGCAAAACATCACCGCCCAAAATTTTTTTTACATTATTTATTGTTTTAAGATGCTGTCCCCTTGAAACATAATCCATTTTTGTAACGATTGTTATAATCGGCAATTTATACACTTCAACCCATTCACGCATTTGATAATCATTTTTTTGAATGTCATGTCTTCCGTCAATAAACTGTATAAGAGATTTTATCTGTTTTCTCTTAAGCAGGTATTCTTCCAAATACCGCTGCCACTTTTCCTGCGCTTCTTTTGATACTTTTGCGTACCCGTACCCCGGTAAATCCGCTACAATAAATTTATCTGAAAAATTGAAAAAATTTATTAATCTTGTTTTCCCTGGGGTATTTGAAGTTTTTGCCAATTTTTTATTATTTGCCAACGCATTAATAAAAGAAGACTTACCGACATTTGAGCGTCCAAGCAGAGGAAATTCCGGCAGAGAAAAATCCGGACATTGGGATAATTTTTCCGCACTTATTATAAATGACGCATTAAGTTGATTCATGCAGCTTTTCCTCCTGTTTTCTTTTTTTATGTCGTTGTGTTGCTAAAGACAACAGGTTATAAACTTTTTCATTATTTACAACAGTAATCTGGGCATGATTTTTTAACAAACTTACATCAACAGATGGCTTGTGCTCAAAAATATTACCGGTTTGAATACTTACAATTTGAATAAAATTGTCTTTCAGGATACTCAGCGGTTCTTTTAAAAATGTTTCAAAAGTTTTAAATATATTCATAAATCAGATTCTATTTTACCACCTTATATTGTATAATATTCACGTAAGATTGTAAACGAGGTTTATATTGGACGAGAGAAGCAGACAATACGTAGAAGAATTTAAAACGTATCTGAGCGTTGAAAAAAACTTTTCGGAACACACGCTCAGAGCCTATTGTTCTGATATCATAAGTTTTATTCTCTGGTTGAATAACGAAGACTGTACAAAAGTAAGTTTTGAAAAACTCAGGGAATACTTACATTTTATTCAGCGGTTTGAATACCAAAAAACAACAATAGCAAGAAAAACCGCTTCAATCAGAACTTTTTATAAGTTTATGTTCCGCGAAAAATATACAGATTCAAATCCTGCACTTTCGCTCACTGCCCCGAAACGCCCGAAACCTTTACCGAAATTTCTCACTCCCGAAGAAGTTGAACAAATCTTAAACAACGTCAAAATAGACACTCCGGCAGGATTCAGAAACAGAGTTATTCTGGAACTATTATGGGCAACCGGAATGCGTGTTTCTGAATTAAGCAATTTGAACTACGGAGATATAAATCTTGAAGAAAATGAAATAAGAGTATTTGGTAAAGGTGCAAAAGAAAGAATTGTACTTATGTCCGACAGAGCAAAAAATTACCTTTCACAGTATCTGAAATCTGCAAGAAATTTGATACCTGCTCAGCAATATAATGCGGGAACCCTGAATGACGATTCCCCTGTGTTCATTAATAATACAGGGTTCAGGCTTCAGAATAATACAATAAGAAAAGTAATAAACGAAACCGTAAGCAAAATAGAATTGCCCAAAAAAGTTACACCACACGTTTTCAGACACAGTTTCGCCACCAAACTTATTGAAAACGGTGCAGATTTAAGAGTTGTACAAGAGCTTTTGGGACATGCCGGAATCTCAAATACACAGATTTACACACATGTGTCAATGAAACACATGAAAGATGTCTACGAAACATCTCATCCGCATGGTTAAAATTACCCTCTTGTATTAGTTTTTTCAAATATCATTCGACTCTGACTTAATGCAAGAACTTTAAGAGAACATGCACCTTTTTTACGGTCAATTACTCCTATGCTTGAAAGACGTGCCGTAACAAACTCATTCAAATCTTCCGGTGCTATAAAAATCGGACAACTTGAATCACATATTTTATCTTTAGAAAAAGGACATGACATTATTGCACCTCTTTCAAATCATTCATAGCAATATTAAATTCTTCATCATTCGGAGCTTTTCCGTGCCATCCCGCCTGATTTTCCATAAATGAAACACCTTTGCCTTTTATAGTATTTGCAATTATTGCAAAAGGTTTGTCTGATTTTTTTGCTTTGTTGTAGGCATCATAAATCTGATTAAAATCATGTCCGTCAATTTCAAGAGTTTCCCAGCCGAAAGCCTGAAGTTTGGCACTAAGATTATCAAGCCCCATAACTTTTTCAGTATCCCCGTCTATCTGAAGCCTGTTTCTGTCAATTATTACAATCAAATTATCCAAGTTTCGGTGCGATGCCTGCATAAAAGCTTCCCAGCAAGAGCCTTCCTGAAGCTCGCCGTCACCGGTATAAACTACAACTTTAGCAGGATTTTTATCAAGTTTTAGCCCGATTGCAACACCACAACCGATAGAAATTCCCTGCCCCAGAGAACCTGTAGAAGTTTCTACGCCATCAACATACCCTTTTGCCGGATGCCCCTGAAGTTTAGAACCGAATTGTCTGAAACTGAGCAAATCCTCCTGCGCTATCATTCCGCATTCAGCCAATACCGAATACAATAAAGGTGACGCGTGCCCTTTTGAAAGTATAAATCTGTCTCTGTTTTCAAACTCTTTGGATTTATCCCATTCTGACGGAATATTCAAACATTTTTTATAAAGAACAGTCAGAATGTCCGCACCGGAAAGAGAGCCACCGGGGTGTCCTGATTTTGCAGCATGTACCATTTTAATAATATTTCTTCTTACACGCAGTGCAATTTCTTCAAGTTCTTTTATTTCAGATTCATTTAGCATAAGCTTTTCCCTTATTCTTTGTACATTAATGCTTTTATTAAAAACAACGGCAATGTCGGAAAAATCCGCTTAAATCTTTCCGGCTGAGACACTGTTCTGTATAACCATTCCAAACCTAATTTCTGATATATTTCAGGCGCTCTTTTTACCGTTCCTGACCATACGTCAAGGCTTCCGCCTATTCCGACCATCAGAGCCGGATTCAAAGCTTGTTTTGCATTATAAATAAATTCTTCCTGTCTCGGAGAACCCATTGCAACAAGTATTAAACGTGGAGATGTCTCTTTTAAACCATTATAAATTTCATTATCATCAGAAAAATATCCGTTATGATAATAAACTATATTCAAACCCTCAATTGAAGCCTGCAGTTCTTTTACCGCCTTTGTAATAACTTCTTCTTTAGCTCCTACAATACCAACTGAAATTCCGTTTTTTGAAGATTCTTCCAAAAGCCTTTTCGCAAAATCAATACCTGCAATTCTCCGAACATTCTGCCCCTTTAATTTTAGCGCAAGCTTTACACCGACACCATCAGGAACAACCATTTCCGCCTCTTCAACAATTTTTTTAAAACCGGAATCTTTTTTTGCCTGAGAAAACATTTCAGGATTAATGGTTACAACCTGAGAAACTTTATCCTCTTTTAAAAGCTCTAAAGCTTTCTGAACGGCATCCTCAAATGAAAAATCATCTATTTTTAAACCCAGTAATTTAACACTCATAATTTTATTATACTTGAAAATTTAAAATTTGTATTCTAAAATCTTGGTATTAATAAGAAAGGAGTTTTCAAAATGAAAAAATTATTAACAGTATTAGCATTAATTGCATTCACCGGTTCAGTAATGGCAGCAACTTCGCCTGCAACAAAATTTAGCAACTGGGTTAATAAAACAAACAATTCTATTACAAAAGCAGAAAACAACGTAACATCAAAGATACAGGCTGAACAAAAAGCCCGTGCTCAAAAACAGGCAGAAATCCAAAAACAAAAAGCTGCACAGGAAAAAGCAGCAGCAGCTAAAAAAGCAGAACTTCTAAAACAAAAAGAAGCAAATGAAAAAGCTATAGCAGCAAAAAAACAAGCTGTTCAAAACAGAAAAAATGAAACAAAACAAGCTGTTGAAAATGAAAAAAATTTCTGGAAGAATCTTTTCTCATTCAAAAAATAAGAATAAAAATAACAGAAGATAAAGAAGGCGGCTAATTGTAGCCGCCTTCTTTATTTATGAATATATTCCAAAATCCCTTCCGCGATTCCTTCGGCTGCCTTCTGCAAAAAATCATCAGAAGTATAAAGTACAGAATCCAAAGGATTTGTCATATAAGCCGTTTCTACAAGAATACCGATATAATCAGAGGGTCTGATTACTGCAAAGGATGCCGTTTTAACTCCGTCATTTCTGGTTTTGGCATGCTTTACAACATATTTATTGACAGCCTGAGCCAAGCCTTGCGAATTAGCGTTAAAATAATACACACTTGTTCCCCTTGTTTTGTGAACATCCATCGGAACATCACCGATAGAATTAAGATGAACACTCACAAATATATCGGCATCATTTTCTTTTGCAAATTTCACTCTGTCATCTAAAGAGACAAATGCATCACATTCTCTTGTCATTACAACGTTTGCGCCGGCTTTGCGTAATATTTCGGCAAGCCTTTGAGCTATATTCAGATTAATTACCTTTTCTTCATCTCCCAAACATCCTATTGCACCGCGCTCAGAGCCTCCATGACCTGCATCAATTGCAATCGTAAGTTCTCTTATATCTTCAGGAAGTTTGCGGACTTTCAAAGTATATTTTCCGCCGTCAATCGTTAATTTATAAGTATATTTTTTCGGTTTTGGAATATTAAGATTGTACACCGAATCAGGGGAAAGCTCCGGATTATATACACGCAAAATAATCTCTTTTTCATTATCTTCAATTGTATAAGGCAGTTTTTTTGTAAATTCAATTGTCTGAATAGATGCGTTTTTAAACCTTTCAGTCTTCATATCAACAAATTCTGCCGGATTAAGCACCGAATTTTCACAAACAGTCACATCTTTTTTTGCAACCCACGCAATTTTATTTTCAGACAAAAATACTCTGTAAAAACCGTTTTTAGATCCGTTTATCAAAAGCTCAGTTCCTGCAAACAAATGCCCGACCCTATTTAAACCGCCATCAACGGGGGTTTCTCGAAGTGGAGTATTATCACAATTCACAACCGCTTTGAATATTTCCAGCTCTTCAGCAGGAAATTCCTGTTGTGAAATTAATTTATTTTTATAAAGCTTATAAAATTGTCTGCCGTATTGTGAACGGATAAGAACTCTGTTTTCACCGTCTTTTAGTTTTATAGTGTGAGCAAATGCCCCGTTTGGAGCAATGTATACATTTTCATCATTAATAGAAATTGTTTCATTGCCGGTTGCTCTGCCTACAAAAAACGCATATTGAGTATTTACAATACTCTTTTTTTCAGCAGGCAGAATTATCTCAAAAGCCTCTGCCTGAACAAATGTAAACAACAAAACTATTAATAAAATCAACCCTCTAATCATAAAAGATATTTTAATATAAAACTTTATTCAAATCAATTTTATGGTAGACTAATATTATGAGCACAAATTATGTACCGTTATACAGAAAGTATCGTCCGCAAACGCTTGACACACTTGTTGGTCAGGAACATGTTAAAAAGACTTTGACAAGTGCAATCGAACTTGGCAAGATTGCGCATGCATTTCTGTTTACAGGTCCGAGAGGAACCGGTAAAACTTCTACCGCAAGAATTTTGGCAAAATCTCTCAACTGTAAAAACGGGCCTACAATTCACCCTTGCGGCGAATGCGAAAGCTGCCGTGATATTACAAATTCCGTTCCGATTGATGTAATAGAAATTGATGCTGCAAGTAACAGAACAGTTGAAGATGCACAAAATATTTTAGAAAAGATTCAATATGTTCCTGTTCACGGCAAGTACAAAATCTATATAATAGATGAAGTTCACATGCTCTCAAATCACGCATTTAATGCACTGTTAAAGACTTTAGAGGAACCTCCGGAAAATGTTATTTTTATTCTTGCAACCACAGAAGTTCACAAGGTTCTGGACACTATTAAGAGCCGATGCCAGAGGTTTGATTTCAGAAGAATTACAACTGATGATATTGTAAAACATTTAAGATATATTTCTAATCAGGAAAAAATCAAAATTACGGATGATGCACTTTATACAATTGCTAAAAACTCCGCAGGCGGAATGCGCGACAGTATATCTTTGTTAGACCAGCTAAGTCTTTTGGGAGTTTCAAAAGAAATAACTACTGACGACGTTAATTCTATTTTGGGAAGAATTTCTTTTGATATTTTAAATAAACTAAGCGATAAAATCATTTCTTCATCCCCAAACGAAGCAATTGAAATTCTTAATGAGATTTATAATTCAGGCAATGAACCACTCCAGATCTTAACGAATTTATCTGAATATTTTAAAAATCTTCTTATTGTTAAAAATTGTAAGGATGGTCTCCTTGTTGAATTGACAGGACTAAATGAACCGCAGATTGAAAGCCTGAAAAAGCAGCAGGAGGTTCTGGAAACACAACAAATTGTTTTCTTGCTTGATAGAATAACACACTACATAAAAGAAGTTAAAAAAACCTCAAATCAGTATTTATGGCTGGAAGTCGGAATGATTGATTTAGCCAATATGACAGAAAACTCAAAAATAATTGACCTGCAAAACAGATTGAGAGCACTTGAAGGCGGAGAAGTAACAATTAGAATCGTTCAGCCTGCTGTTACACGTCCGGCACCGGTTATGCCGGAAGAAGAAAAACCTGTTGTGCAAAAAGTTCAAAAGAAAACAGAGGAAAACATCGGAACTGAATCCGTCTCAAAATCACAACAAACAAACACCGACGATTTCACACCGCCTCCAATGTCTAAAAAACCTGACGGAAACGATATACAAACATTGTGGTCGGTTTTGCTATCAAATATCAAAAGTCCGGCAACCAAGGCTCTTCTTAACCTTGCAACACCTGTAAAAATAGCTTCCGATGAAATTATAATTACATTCAAAAATGATAAATTAATTGCTCAATTCGGAACAAATAACAAAAAAGAATCCGTTGCAGAAGCTGCCAAAGTGATGTTTGGTGTTGAAGTTCCGATAAAAATCAGACTTCCGCAATCGGGAGATGAAAATCTGGCAAAACAATCATCTGCGCCGAGTGTTTCTGAAAAAAAAAATCCTGAACCTATAGCGGAAAGCCCTCTTGAAGAAGAGCCGGAGGAGCCTGTACAAAAGGAAAACGAGCCAAAAACTCAAGAACTTAAATCAGAAGACGAAACTCCTGAAAAAACAGCCCGTTTGGAATCCGATCAGGAAAAAATGGTTTTAGAGCTTTTTGACGGCAAATATATTGATTAAGCCACAATATGTTTATCATTTTGCATTTCTTTTTTTGCTTTATGTTTTGTAACCTTAGCATTAAGCATCGGAAGCAGAATACCCAGAGTTATTGCAGAATAAGCTATTCCAACTGTATGTGCAATATTAAGTTTTTTAATATTTCTCTTTGCAAACGCTTCTCCTTTTGCGGCAATTTCATTATGAGTTTTTAGCGTCATATTATTAAGCCAATGCCTAATACCTTTTCCTTCTTTAGAATAATTGAACAGCTCTTTTCCTCCTCTGTCCATAAGATTAGCCGCGCCTTTGGCAGCAAAACCGCCAAGTACAAGCCAGTTAAGGAAGCCCAAATAATCTCTTGTCATTGATTCTCGAAGTTCATTATCGTTATCTGCAGCCATAAATCGTCCTATAATATTTGCGGCATAAACCGTTTTTATTGCGTTTCCGCTTGAAATCGGGCCTGTAAATTCAAGTTTTTTGGCAAATTGTTTAAAACTTTTTACACGCATTACACTGAATACCATGCCTGCCATAAGTATGCTTGCGCCAAGCTTTTTAATAAAAAGATACGGATCTTTTTTCTTTTCACCGCGAAAAGTATCCGTAAAATCGACATCGCCGACAAATCCTTTTTTACCTGTACGTTTTTCTGTGATTTTTCTGTTTATATATTGGTTTGTAAGCCCTAAAATACACGCACCTGTAATTGCACCGGCAGCCTTAATTTTATTGACTTTTGTAATCTTTCTGACAGCATTTTCAACATTAATATTTTTATTGTTAAAAATATCACGCCCCATATCTGTTGTATCGCGAAGAATATTCGCAAGAGTTCCGTTAAAAGAATTTTCTCCGAATTTTAACGTAACATCTCTGTTAGCCTTCAGGGCGTTTGTAATTCTTTTTTCAAGTATTTCAATCAAATTTTTTCTGTCTTTTTCGGCTAAATTTTTATTCTCAATAATGTTAATAAGAGTTTTTTCAATTTCTTCCCTTGTTTTGAGTTTTTCATGTATATTTTTGAACGCTTCGTTCTGCCAGTTGATTTTATTCCATCTTGCCTCATCAATCCATTCAATATTTTTCCAGTCAATATTTTTGAACTCGTTCATATTATGTCCGTCACGCCCCTGAAGATTATTAAGAACATTTTTAACATAATTTTTTGTATCACCGCTTTTTTTCCACACCGTATTCAGAGTATCCAAAGAATCATAAGTGTACCAGCTTTTTGGATTAGTTTTTGTTTCAGGCATAATATATTTTGATGCAATCGGAGAAATAATTTGCGCAAGAAGTCCTGCAGAAAGACAATTTATAAATGTTCCGCTTATTTCTCTGAAAAAAGTTTCCCATCCGGCATATTTATTTCGGGCTTTTGTATCATAGTAAGTTCTCGGAAGCACCATTGCGCCGATATCTAAGCCGACAGCATTCACCATTTCATTCGTGTCACAGGCTCTCAAAATACCCGTAACCGTTCCGTCCAACACACCTTTATATGTAATATTACTAACGTTATTTACCTTCATCATTTCTCCATACACTAAAAAAGCCCCGTTAAATATAACGGGACTTTCTATAACAAAACTTCTAAATACTGCACATCAAAAGTCATTCAAGTCCCGATTGAAACTTGGATGAGGATGAGGATGAATTTGTAAATTCAAAATGTGCAGTCATCATATTTTCCCTATGGTGTACAGTATACAATTTAATCTCGCTTTCTGTCAAGAGACAAACATAAAACTATTAAATATTCGTAATCAAAACCCATTTGTAAAGTTTTGTAACATTTTGATATTAAAAAGGCAATTTTTGCAAAAAGATTGTTTTTACATGATTGGAAGTGTATCCCCAAATATTGGAGGTTGTTATGAATCGTATTACTTTTTGCGGAGGCGAATCCACAGGAAGCGTCGCAGACAGAAAAATTGAAACAGCAAGACAAGAATCAACAGGCGGAGTAGCAGTAAAAGGCGTTACTGCAAAAAATGAATCTACAGGCGGTGTTGCAGCAAGAATCTATCACCAAGACCCTGAACTCAAACTGGAAACGTTAAACAAAGACACTGTTTCTTTTCGCGCAAAAGAAGAAAACAAAGGTTCGAAAGTGGCAGGAACGGCAGCAGCAATCTGTTTCACTGCGGCAGGTGCAATAATAGGTCTCGGATATGCAAAAAAACTAAATTGGGTTGATAAAATTTCTAATCCGAAGGTAAAAGATTTTGTAAACAAATACGGCGCGGAACCTTGCTATAATATGTGCAGCAAAGTGAAACAAACTGCAACAGATTTGTACAAAAAAACGGCTGACTTTTTTAAAGGAAAAGAAAAATAAAGCTTTTACAACTGATAATCCCTGTAAAAGCGAAAATTCATATAAACTTATTTCACACAACTCATATAAGAAGAAAGCTGAACAAATCGCAATTTTATCCTATAATTAATATATGGATTTTTCTAAACCCGAAGAACTTCTGACAAAATTAACTTCTGATAATACAGATTATCAGGAGTTAGTTGCATTTGCACAAGACCTTGCAGAATCAATACCCGAACTTCACACAAATCAGGACGAAAGAAAATTTCAGTCTATTACACAATGTATTCTTGAATGTTACAAAAAAATTTATGGTTTTGGTTCAAATCAATGGATTTCAGAAAACAAGCTTAAACACAAATTAAAAACAGGACAAAAACCGATTATATTTACCAGAATTAACGGAAAAGGTGAAGTCTGCGAATACAAAATCGTTAATTTTGAACAGGTGGATTTTTCCCAAGAGCTTGATTTTGCAGATGAATACACAGTGGTAAAAAAGATTCGGCAAACATCAGAAAAAAAGAAAAAACAGGAAGAAAGCGATTCTGAATTCACAAAAGTTCTCACTCTCCTTCTAAACGGTGAAAATGTGTTTTTGACGGGTTATGCCGGTACCGGAAAAAGCTATATATTAAACAAACTAAAAGAAAAATTAAAAAAGAAATTGACTATCACAAGCACAACCGGTATTGCGGCAGTCAATGTAAAAGGTCAGACACTTCATTCTTGGGCGGGAGTAGGATTATGCAAAAATCCGGTTTACAAAACCATTGAAAAAATTAAAACCAGACCTTCTGTAATGAAGCAAATTTTGGGATGTAAAATTCTTGCCATTGACGAAATTTCTATGTTAAATATAGAAACTTTTGAATACGTGGATGAAGTTTTTCGCGCAATAAGAGATTCAAATGAACCTTTCGGAGGAATTCAGGTTCTTTTTATCGGTGATTTTTACCAGCTCCCACCGGTTGAAAATGAAAGTATGGAAGAACGCAAATATTGCTTTGAATCTCCGGTTTGGAAAGATTTAAAATTACAGAATGTCATACTAAAGAAAAATTACAGACAAAGTGAAGAAAAATTTATCAAAGCACTTTCTGATATGAGAACAAACCGCCTGACTGAAGACGACATTAAACTTTTGGAAACAAGAGAAACAAATCTTGATACGTTTGAAACGGATATGCTCCATATATTTTCTACAAATGATGAAGCAAACAGGTACAATTTGGCAAAATTTAATATGATTGATGAACCCGTAAAAATATTTACCGCGAAAGATGGCGTATACAGGGGCGCAAAACCTATATATGAAAATTTTACCGAGAATGAAAATTATGTTCTTGAAATTTTCGGCAAAAACTGCCGCGCAGACAAAGAACTCCCGCTGAAAATTGGCGCAAAAGTTATGCTATTGATAAATCTTGATTTTAACAGAGGGCTTATTAACGGCTCCTGCGGGAAAATAATTGAATTTAACGAAAATACAATTAGTATAAAATTCGATAACGGAGTAACAGCACCGATTCCGAAGCATACTTTTGAATACTATTATCACGATAAAATCGCGGCAGAAAGAACACAATTCCCGCTAAAGCTTGCTTACGGCATAACTATTCACAAATCACAGGGTATGACGCTGGATAAACTTGTTGTAGATTGTTCAAGAATTTTTGAACGCGGACAGGCTTATGTCGCAATGAGCCGCGTGAAAACTTTAGACGGATTGTACATAAAATCATTTTCTAAAGAAAAAGTAATGGTGGATTCAAAAGTTGCAGATTTTTATTCCGATTTAAAAGAAGTTGAAAAAGTTGAACCCATTAACCAATTGGGATTTGATTTTTCAAAGGATGAAGAACAAAGAGTTAACACAGAAGAAGCAAAAAATATTATCACGGATTGCGTAAAAGAATTCTCCGGACAATACGGCAAAAGCGGAATCAGAAAAATCTTAGCCGGAAGCAGTTCAATCGAAAATAATTCTTTTCACACAAATGCGGCAGAATCAAAGTTTTTCGGCGCACTAAAGGGTTACAGACAAAAAGAAATAACTGCACTAATTGATGAACTGTGTACAGAGGAAAAATTCAATATTAAACGCATAAGTTTCGGACGTCCGGTTTTATGCATAAAAGCTTAAAAGACATAAGTCTTTTCTCAAAAAATATATCATTTTTCAAGTTATGCAACTCGTTTTATTTTACATATTATAAACTTTAAATTTAGGCAATTATAAACCAGTTACAACAAAATAAGACTACAATGCTTGTACTATAACCACTTTAGCCTTATTAATTTTATTGAATTTTATTTAAATATATTATAAGATAGTTTTGAAGGGTAAGCTTTCCCGTTTACCACCGCAGACACAGACTGTTAAGAGGACTTAAGGCTGAAAGGTGGTGATGAAAGTGCATTTCTGTATTACAGAAAAAGCGCTATGGCTTATCTTAATGATAATCATAGCACTTTATTTGCTCAAATAGGGAAGTTAAGAAAGGTTCTAAGATATTGTGGCTCTTAGAGCCTTTTCCCTGTATCTTCATTATACAACATTTTCTGCTTTTTGCAACTTCAGTTAACAATCAAAATGTTACAAATTCTTAATATTTTTTATGGCAAATAGCATGTTATCTCTTTTGGAAAATCATATAAAAGATTTAAAAGAAAAACAAAATAAACTTATAGAAAAGCTTAAAATATAAAAATTTTACAATTCTGATTTTTTAAAGAATTCCACCCATCTTATCAAATCAGAAATCTCATAAGGCTTCGGCAGATACAAATCCGCACCTGCATTCAGGACTGCAGCTTTATCGTGAATGGTTGTTGTTACGATAATTTTTGAATGAACAAAATTTGGCGCCGATTTAATTTTTCTGCAAGCGGAAAGCCCGTCAAAATCATCCGAACAATCAATTATAATTATACTTGGCTGAAATTCATTTTCTTCATCTATTTCATCTACAACATCATATCCCTGTAATTCAAGAGTAGTCCTCAATAGCAATGATAATGCTTCATCAGGTTCTTTAACATAAATATAGTTATTAAATCTTGATTCGCTTTTAGAATTTTCTCCGGATATCCTCAGTCTGTCAATCAAATAACTTGAACCGGAAGGAATTTTTGCATTATTTTTTACTGAATACAACCGTTCCAAAAGCGCATTAACCGTCTCAATTTGTTCAAATTCAAGAATTCCGCCGATTTGAATCGAAACAAAATTTGCACGCATTTCTGCAAGCCTGTCACCTTTAAGAAGTGAATAACCACGCTTTGCATCCTGTTCCGAATAAAATTTCGGCGCAACCGTATCAAAAGCAAAGGTTAAAAACGCAGCCATTTTTTCCGCACGATAAATATTTGTGATTATCACAAACGTTTCATCACCAATCTGTCCAAAAAAATCTTCCTCTTCCAGTGTAGATTTTGTAATTGCCACAAAGGTCTGAATAAGTTTTTCTCCGGCAACATCAGAATATATAGACTTGTAGTTTGCAAGATTTTCTATTCCTATCAACAAAACTGCATGCTTTTGAGCGGAGTTTAAAATTCTTTTTAAACTTTTTTCTGTAATTTTTCTGTTCGGAAGAAGCGTTTTGTTATCAAGATTCAATTCTATATCACGTCTTAAATGTGCTTTAATTCTGGTTTTAAATTCTTCGATATTAACAGGTTCAGACAAAAAATCATCCGCACCGCTTTCAAGTGTAAGAATTCTGTCTCCGGAATCTGCAGATTTGGAGAGTGCAATAATAATCGGACGCGTATTATATGTAAGCGCACGAATCCTTTCACAAAAGTCCGTAAGCGGTTCATCTATTGAATCCGAAATAAGAATCATATCAGGTTCAAGCGACTGAATTTCTGTAATACCGTCTTTGAGAGTAGATGCAATTTTTACTGAAGTGTCTGAATCTTCAAGAGATTTTTTGTATTTAGCCGGTAATTCTCTTCTTTTATCTATAATCAAGATGTTTACGAGCATTTCATTACCTCCTCTTCATTATAGACAGGGAAAGTTACAACAAACTCAGTGCCTTCACCTTCTTTTGATGAAAATGTTATTTCACCGTTCATTTTTTCAACAATTTGTTTCGTAATATAAAGCCCGAGTCCGTTCCCCTGAGTTTTACTCGTAAGATGATTTTCCAGTCTGGAAAACTTTTTAAAAAGTTTATCAAAATCTTCTTCTTTTATTCCAACCCCTTGGTCTTTCACTTTTATAATTATCTTTTCAACTTTTGATTCAGTTGAAATAAAAAGTGTTGAACCTTCGGAAGAATACTTGCACCCATTATCAATCAGATTTGTCATAATCTGCTGTAATTTATCTTCATCAAGCCTTGCAAAAGGTAAATTTGACTGCAAATCCAATTTAAAATTATGAGTTTTATATTGTTCTTCAAACAAAGGAACAATTTTTTTTATTGAAGAATTCACATTAACCTTTGTAAAAACTACATTTCCGGCATTAGCTTTTGATACTGTCAAAACATTTTCCACAAGATTAATGAGCCTGTTTGACTGTTCCTCAATAATTTTTATAAACTTTTTTTTATTTTCATCATCAATCCTGTCCCACGAATTCAAAAGCGTTTGAGAAAACCCTCTTATACTTGTAAGAGGGGTTCTTAATTCGTGTGAAACTGTTGATATAAATTCTTCTTGTGCAGTCATTTTCAATTGAAAATTGAAAATTGAAAATGGATAATTATTTTTAAATTTTCAATTTTCCATTTTACATTTTCAATTAACTACTCCTCCGTCATAAATTCTTTTTTTGCTTCTTCAATAGCTTCTGTTAAGATATCTAATTGATCAGGTGCAAAAGTTACACCTTTTTTAGTAGGAAGCCATGTTAAACCATCATCGGTCGTATAAAAAATTCTTAAATTGAAATAACTTTTTCCTCTGTATTCGGAAATTGATATTTGTAATTGCTCTGTTGCTGAACGTTCAATTGTTGCTAAAATTTTTGCTTCTGCCATTATATTTTTCTCCTATGGTTTTCTACATCCGCCGTCATAAGCCTGACATTCCTCGGAATTATCTCTGTATATAAATCCGTCATTTCCTAAACCGTATACTCCAATATCACCGCGTTTTGACTGATTTGGTGCATCCAGCAGATTTCTGCCTTCCATACCGTCCGCATCAATAAATATTCTTGCTATTACAGCATGTTCGTTTTCAAAATTTTGTCCTGTTTCAAAAAACGGTTCAAATATGATAACCGAATTAATCTTTGCAAATTTATATACTACAGCATTTCTTAATCTCGGATATTTTGTAATTAAACTTTGTTCTTGGTTCTGCGCATTAAACCAATGCATAGAATTTAGATATGCCGATCTTTCTGCTGCCGTCATTTGAACAGGAACTATTCCCAACAGTCCCTGACATTGATTAAAAAGATTTGTAGTACCTGATTGCACAATTAGTACATTTTGTGCATTAATACCGACATCTCTATTTGTAATTGCGCTCAGCATAGTCGTCATTGCATCATCATTACCCTGCTGTGCCTGATGCAGCAGCTTTGCAAAACCCTCCTGCAAAACATTTATTGTTCTTTCTCTTGTCGGTTCAAAAGTTTTGTCATTTACTTTACTAATCTGCGGAAGAACCAAAGCTGATATAACACCTACTATCCCTAGGGTTATAAGAATCTCTGCAAGAGTGAAACCTTTTTTATTTTTCTTCATATAAAAACTCCGTTTTCTTATGTTCAGATTATATCACGAGTTATAAAAAAAATCGCAACAATATTTCTAAATGTTAATAATTTGTCTAAATAAGTGATTTGAGTTAATATGAGGATATGGGGAAGATTGTAGTAGTCGATGATGAAAAGATTGTTACTTCCGCTTTCAAAACTTTACTGAAAGTGGAAGGGTTTGATGATGCACATTTTTTTAATTCCCCAAAAGAAGCTCTGAATTTTTTAAACAACAATCAACCCGATTTGGTCATTTCAGATTTTTTAATGCCGGAAATGAACGGACTGGAATTTTTACAGGAAGTTAAAAAACTTTATCCCGAAGTCAGTAAAATTCTTCTCACAGGATATGCGGATAAAGAGAATGCTATTCGTGCAATTAACGAAATAGGCTTATACAGATATATTGAAAAACCTTGGGACAACAATGATTTAATTATAAACATTAAAAACGGTATAGAAAGAAGTTACCTGCTTTCTGAACTCAGAAAAAAAATTGCCGAACTTGAAAACGCAAAAAAAGAACTGGAAAAATATTCCCACAATCTTGAAGATTTGGTTGCAGAAAGAACACAAGATTTAAAACAGTCCAACGCGAAACTGGAAGGAATTTTTAACTATTGCGCCGACGGAATTGTGATACTTAACGAAGACGGAATTATTGAACAGGTAAATCCCGCTTGCGAAACCCTTATAGGACATGTCGGAGATAAAATTATATCTTCATCAATTGATGAATTTTTGTTTAATTCAAAAATAAAAATCACAAAAGAACTCCACAAACTCGATGAAACAGAGCTTCTTTTGAGGGATTTTTGTATCAAAAATCCGTTTACAAATGTTGAAATTCCTGTAGAAATTTCTTTTGCCAGAATCAATCCTGATGACGATTACAAAAGATTTGTCGGTGTTATAAGAAACGTTACCGAACAAAAGAAGGCTGATAAACTCAGAGATGATTTCATTGCAACATTGACACATGACCTCAGAACTCCTTTACTTGCGGCGATTCAGACACTCAAGTTTTTCCTTGACGGAGCTTTGGGAGAACTGGACGAAAAACAAAAACTTCTGCTTTCTACAATGCAAAAAAGTAATGAAGATTTGCTGGGCTTGGTTAATGCACTTTTGGAAGTCTACAAGTATGATGCAGATAAACTGATTCTGACTAAAACCGATTTTAATATTTATAACCTCGTTAAACAAGTATATGACGAACTTTCACCGCTTGCAAAATCTAAAAATATAGAATTTGGAATTGTATGCGAAAACCAAGATATTGAAATTAATGCAGACAGAAGTGAACTTAGAAGAGTTATTTGCAACCTCTGCGGAAACGCAATAAATTACACGCAAGAAAACGGAAAAGTCACAATTACGCTAAAACACGAAGGCAGCGATTTAATATTCTCGGTTGCAGATAACGGTTCGGGAATTCCGGAAGAAGATATTCCAAATATGTTCCAGAGATTTTCACAGGGAACAAGCAAAAAGCGCTCCACAGGCACAGGTTTAGGCTTATATCTATCCCGCCAGATTATTGAATCTCATGGCGGAAAAATCTGGCTGGAAAGCGTTCTTAATAAGGGCAGTGAATTTTCATTCCTGCTTACGGATGTAGTTAAAGAAAAGGTGAACTCATGATAAATGTTTTATTAGTGGAAGACCACGAACTATACAGAATGGGGCTTGCAATGCTTTTGAGCAAAGCTGACGATATTAATCTTTCTGCTGAAGCCGCAGACGGATTAGACGGAATTAAAAAAGCAAGAGAATGTTCACCGGACGTAATATTGATGGATATAGGACTTCCGAATATTGACGGAATAGAGGCTACACAAAGAATCAAAGAATTTAATCCGGATGTTAAAATATTAATATTTACTTCCCGCGACAGCGAAAATGATGTATTTGAAGCATTTAAGGCAGGCGCTGACGGATATATTATGAAAGGCGCAACACCGGAACAAACAATTTCCGCAATAAAATCGGTTTACGAAGGTGTCGGCTGGATTGACCCGAGTATTGCAAAAATGGTATTTTCTAACCTCCAAAAACCGTCAGCTGGCAATATAACAGAACCGGATACATCAAAGAAAGCTAATAATACATATGGACTTACGGAAAGAGAACTGGACGTTCTTTCTCTGATGGTGGAAGGACTTACCAATCCTGAAATTGCTGACAAGCTTGTTATCACAAGAGCAACTGCAAAAGCTCACGTACACAGCATTCTTCAAAAGCTTTGCGTTACAACCCGTACACAAGCATCTTATACAGCTATGAAAGAGGGATTAGTCTAATGTTTTCGGCACTTGCAGGAATGATAATGGCTGCAAAAGTTCATTGCACCGAAATTAAATACAACATGACGCGCAAAAAAGACCGTCAGGTTTCTGAAATGATTTACAGAAACAAAATTGATAAAATCGGTGAAACGGAAAAATATCAAAAGAGCCGCCTTCCGGAATCGGGTTATATGACGGTTGCAGAATACGAAGCAAAGTCAAAAGCCTTAACCAGAAAAGAAATAAGCGCAAAGGTTCTGGACAAAGCGGAAATACCAAAAGATGAACACATGGTATACGTTCCGCAGCACAAATTTAAACTCGTAAAATACAATGACCCCGTGGGTACACCGGAATTATCATTGCCCAGAAAACTGAATTTTGACAGACAGATTAATGCTCAAGGTATTGTATCAGGCGATTTTACCAAAATGGTTTATCCTGCGGTTTATTATTATGCACAGAGTGACTGCACAAGCTGTGATCTGTTTTTAATCAACCTTGACCCAAATTTATCAAATCTTGAAAAAGTTAAAACTGCAAACATAGTTAATCGCGAAACAAAACCATTGATTTCCACCGAAAAAGACATCGATACCAAGTTTATTTTCAGAACACTTACCCCTATTGACTTTTCATCTGATAATACAAGGCTCGTTGTTAAGGAAAAAACCGGACACAGGCATGACGGTATTTGGAAAACGGAACTCTGGGTATACGATTTTGTGAAACAGGAAGCAAAAAAACTTCCGGAAATTCGGGAAGCGATTGTTCACTATTGGCTGAATAAAAATGGTGTCAATTTTGATGAAAAACGATGGGATATATACCCGCTCGGCTTTGATGCAAACAATGAAAACCGTGTAATAGTTTGCGCTTATGCCTTCACAGGAGATGCTCCGCAATTTTTGGGAACATGGAGTATTGATGTTGATGGAGTAGAATCCAGACTGGAAGATTTATCCGGAATAAGCCTGCCCGTTGCGATTACCGGATACAGGCTTGAAGAAGAAGCGGATGTAATTCCAGCATCAGAAGTTAAATTTGAAGCAAAACAAGTAAAAAACGAAAACAAACAAAAAGAAAAAGAAATTAAGAAAAATCAAAAATTTGAAAATTCTCAAAGAAAAGTTGAATACAAAAGAAAAATCCGCCAGATGGATATGGAAACAATGTTAAAAGTCAAAGCAAGACAAGATTTTTTGAAACAAAAATACAAAAAACCGGTCGATGGCGCAACCGAATAAATACTTAAAATCTTTTTTTCATTCTGTTTTGTGCTAAAATATTGCTATGGTAATGGCAAGTTCATTTGAAGAATTAATTTCTCTTATTAAAGACCGGCTGGATATAGTAGATGTTGTATCACAATATGTTGCTTTAAAAAGAAGCGGTGCGAATTATTGGGGATTATGTCCTTTTCACGACGACAAAAAGCCCTCTATGTCAGTAAGCCCGTCTAAAGGTATTTATAAGTGCTTCTCATGCGGTGCCGGCGGTGATGCACTTAATTTTCTGGTAAAAATCCAAAACAGAGAATACAAAGACGTTATTTTTGAACTTGCAGATAAATTCGGGATTGAACTTCCCAAAAAAATGAACAAAAACCCCGAACAAAAAAATCAAAAAAAGGAAATGATTCGCGCATGCAAAAAAGCTGCGGATTTTTATCATCTGCAGTTAAAAACAGCCTCCGACTCAACCAAAGCAACATCTGCTCTGAAAAAACGTGATATTACAGAAGATATTATTAATACATTTAACCTCGGCTGGGCGCCAAATCAGTACGACTGTTTGTATAAAGAACTAAAACAGGAATTCAAAGACGAAATTCTTGAACAAGCGGGATTAATCCTAAAATCTAATAAAGGCGGATGGATTGACCGTTTCAGAAACAGAATAATAATTCCTATAAGAAACGAAAACGGCGAATACGTAGCATTTGGGGCACGTGCGGTTGATGAAGGACAAAACCCGAAATACCTGAATTCTTCCGATTCTCTTATTTATAATAAAAGCCGATTACTCTTTGGACTGGATACTGCACAGGAAACCATCAAAGAAAAAGATGGTGTAATAATCATGGAAGGGTATTTTGATGTTATTTCCGCACAATCCCATGGGGTAAAAAATGCCGTAGCCTCCTGCGGAACAGCACTAACTCAAGACCATGTAAAGCTTTTATCAAGATATACAAAATCAAGAAAAATTTATCTGTCTTTTGATACCGATAGTGCCGGAATTAATGCTACGAAAAAAGGAAGTTCAGTAATAAAAGAAACGCTTTCCGCTCTGGGGAACATTAAACAATTTGATGAAAGCCATATATCATCAGCTAATGCGGAAAAATATGCCTGTGAAATTCGCGTTGTATCACCTCCTCAAGGCAAAGACCCTGATGAATTTATCCGGACAATGGGCGGAGAAGCATTTATGGAATATATTAAAAATGCACCGCTTTTAATTGATTTTTTGCTTAATAACGCATTAAAAAATAAAAATTCCGCAAAAACTCCGCAGGAAAAAGCGGAACTTGTCGAACAAATTATAGAAATATTAAAAGATGTTAACAATAAAATTATTCAAACAGAATATGTTAAGATGGTTTCAACTATTCTTAATATTGACGAAAACGCTTTAATCAAGGAGCTTTCACGCTATGCAAACAAGCTTGAATATCAACCAAAAATTCAGGAAAATAAAAAACTTGTAACAAAATCTTCACAATTTGAAGAAAAAGCGCAAAAAAATTTATTGAGCGTTTTTCTAACAACTGATAGTCAACTTAGTTATGAAAAACTCAGTGAAATTATCCCAAAAGATATCATTCATGATGAAACGTTAATAATTGTAAAAAATACAATTGACAAATTTGCTAATACAATAAATAATGTTAGGGAATTGACAAAAAAATTATTTACGGAATTCATAGAGGATGATAACTTAACCCGAATATTGACAGATATAGTAGAACTCTCCGAAGCCTTTAAAGGACTTGATGCGGAAGAATTTGAAAATGCTGTAAGGGAAAATATAACTAGATTAAGACGATGCTATCAGGAAAAAGAAAATGCTAAAATTCGTCACCAATATCAAGAAGTTAATGATGATGAAATAGAAGCACTAAAAATCCAAATGCAGCTTCGCGACAGATTAAAATTAAGAACTGGAGAAAATAAATGACTCAAAAAAGAAATTCACACTCATCAGTAATAAGCGTAGAAGAAGAAAATCTCGACATGCTTAATTTTGACTCAGACAAAGACCTTGACGAAGGTGTCGATGATTATATTGAAACAGACTTAGGTACTGACAACATCGAAGACATTGTTTCTACTTCCAAAATGAGCGGAGTAAAAAGCGAAGATTTTTATATGATGGATTCCATTGATTCATCCCGCGATGCTTCACCGGAAAATGAAGTTCAGCGCGGAATGGCAGTAGAAGACCCTGTTAGATTGTATTTAAGAGAAATCGGCAGAATCAAATTGTTATCAACTTCCGAAGAAATCGAACTTGCAAGAAAGATTATACAAGGCGGAACTCCGGGGGCAATCGCAAAGAGAAAATTGGTACAAGCAAACTTAAGACTTGTTGTTTCTATTGCAAAAAAATATGTAGGACGCGGAATGTTGTTCCTTGACCTTATTCAGGAAGGTAATTTGGGTTTAATTCGTGCGGCAGAAAAATTTGACCATGAAAGAGGATTCAAATTCTCTACTTATGCTACATGGTGGATAAGACAAGCAATTACAAGAGCTATCGCCGATCAGGCAAGAACAATTCGTATTCCTGTTCACATGGTTGAAACAATTAATAAATTAAAGAAAGTTACAAGACGCTTGGCTCAGGAACTTTCAAGAAAACCAACCGAGGAAGAATTAGCAGTGGAAATGGGTGTTTCCATTCCGAAATTAAGAGAAATTGTTAAAATTGCACAAGAACCTTTATCACTGGAAACTCCTATAGGTAAAGAAGAAGATTCAAGATTGGGTGATTTTATAGAAGATAAAGAGGCTGACGCGCCTATTAAGACCGTTGCTTCCGAACTTTTGAGAGAAGACCTTGCAGAAGTTCTTTGCACACTTTCTCCGCGTGAAAGAGACGTTTTAAGATTACGTTTCGGTATGGATGACGGACGTCAGAGAACTCTGGAAGAAGTCGGACAGCTATTCGGCGTTACGCGTGAACGTATCAGACAAATTGAAGCAAAGGCTTTAAGAAAATTACGTCACCCGAACAGAAGCAAACGTTTAAGAGAATACGTAGAAAACTAAAAAATATCATAAAAAGCGGGATTGTTTCCCGCTTTTTTTATTTTCACAGAACTATTATCCCAATATCAATTTATCCACCGGAAGCTTGTTACATAGTTGTCGCTATTAATATTTCCTTTGATTTCAGAAACGAATTTTCTGTAAGCCTTACCGGAAAGCTCTATCCCCGGAATCTTGTTAATATTTTCCAGTATTTTGGAATCTTTGGTCAAATCAACCCCCGGAATTACATTGAATAAAGTATTTAAAGAAACATTTCCGAGCGGTCCGAACATTGTTGATATTTTTTTCGACAACATCCCCAAAACCTCCATTTCCGCAACAGAGGTTGCAAAATTATACTTACCGGCAATAAACAGGCTCAAATCTTTTCCTCTTGTAGAAATTTCAATATCCTCAGCTATTCCGTCTTTTATCTCCATTTCTCCATATATACTTGAGAAATTGCCGGTTTTCAATGGTGAAATTATATCAATCACACTATTTATCGAAAGGTTAGTTATCCCGCCTTTTAAAAGATTTCCGGCTCTCAACAGATACTCCAGAGAACCGAGCTTCGGCATTCTGCCCTCTGAAACATTAAAAGATGTTTTACCGTTAAGAGTTTCCATACATTTATTAAATTCTTCACCGTTACACGTCAAATTTATGTTTCCGGTCAAACTGCCGTATATTTGATTATTCAAACCAAATAGAGCATAAGATATGGCATTTGCATCAATATCTTTTGCCTTTAAATTTATTCCGGTTTGATTGTTTTTAACATTATATTTAAAACTTCCGTTAAGAGTTCCGTTTGCAACATCAAATTTGAAGTTTTCTATATTCAAAACATTATTTTCATTCAAAAAAACATTCGCCTGAACATTTTGAGCCACCAAATTTCTCAAACGAATTCTGTTAGAAGTCATTTTAAGATTTTTTATAACCAAATCTCTGAGATTAAATCCTTCAAATGTTTCAAAGGTCCGATAATCATCAACCTGCGACATTTTTAGTTTATTTGTAATATAGTTTAAATCCATTTCTTTAGTATAGATTTCGGCATTCTCTATGTAATAAGGCGCTGTAAGTTTATTTCTCAATCTTCCTTTTATTTTAATTTCGTTACCCATAATCTCACCCAATGAAGATATATCAATAGTTTTATCCCTAAATTGCATCGTAATATTCTTCATTGATGTATCCAAAAACGGAATATTTGTTTCAAATAAATGGAAATTACCTACTATTTTTGGATTAGAAAGCTTTCCATTAAATTTCAAATCCGAAGTAAACTGCCCTTGCTTTATATTCGGTTTTCTGAAAATTATGTTAAAAATTCTTACATCTGTAGGATTTTGAGTTTTTATACGCAAATCATGAAAATCCAAATCATCATTAAATATATCAATTCCGCCGGAAGCTTTAAGCATGTTCATTCTTGTATATCTTGTACCCTGAGACGCAATTAATTTATCATACGAAAATTCTTTTATCCTGAGTAAATGCTGCTGCAGAACATTCATATTAAGATTTACGACAAGTGCATTTTCCACATCTCCGATAATTGCACCGAGATAATATATGCTTGAATCCTTCGCCATATCAGCCTGAAGAGAAATATCAAAATCATCTTTTGTTCCGTTGAATTTTGCTTGATATACAATATCACCTTTAATTTTCATAGGATAAATTTTATTATTGTTAATATATTTATCCACAAAATCCTGTTTTGGCTTGGAATTTATGTAAAGATTAAAGTTTTGCTTTGTAAATATATCATTTATTCCGCCATCAATAAGAATCGGCATGCCGTCAGCAAGAAGATTAATTTTATTCAGCCCCAAATAATTTCTTTTTGTATAAACACTTCCGTTTACAATTTTTATAGGTAAATTTAACGGTGTATAAGTGAATTCTACTCCGCCGAGATTTGTTGAAGCATTTATATTATTATTTCTGATTTCGGCATTAAGAGTTATTTTCCCTTTGTTAAACTTTACCTGTTTGATTGCATCTCTTATTTTAGGCGGTAAAATTGTATATTCGCCAAACATATTAATCAAAGATAATTCAAAATCCCTTAATTTAATTGAACCGTTTATATTCGGATTTGCAGTAATATTATCGACATTCAGATTTAAATCAAAAACACTTTTTGTGTTTAAAAAAGTTCCATGAATGTTTTTAATGCTCAGTTTATCATTTTTCAGACTTACCTCGCCATTTGATATCTGCAATTTATTATGAGGTTCCGCACCCAAAATTTTGGCATAAAAATTAACTTTATCATACTCAATTTCATCAATCTTACCTTTGTATTGAAGAGAAACTGATGTAAAAATCTTTCCGAATGTATCTTTAAACTTGTCTTTTTCGGGAATAACATCACTTAAGTTTAATTTAGGTATATTTATATTAACTGCTGCCAGATTATTTCTGACCGAAAAACTTGTATCCAAAGGAGATTTTCCTATTGAAGCAGTCAAAGCACCGTTCACATTTGTATTATCAAAATTCAAATTACCTTTTGCATTAGTTACAGCAACACCATTCATGCCGGCTTTGTTGCCGAGCAGTATAATTTCTCCTTTTGTAAAGAAATTTTCATTAAATTTTGCCAGTTCTATGTATTTTAAATTTCCATATACTTTAAGTTTTAAATTTACCAACCCTTCTGCAACATCCAAATTTGGCAAAATATACCTTATATCACTAATAAGAGCTCCGGACGTTTTAAGGGCATTATAAAGAGAACCAAGCTCCTGATGCTCTGAATGTACATCAAAATCAAACTTGCCCGATAAATTACATGTCCCGTCAATATTAATTTTTTTGCCGTTTGCCTGACCTTTAGTTAAATTAAAAACAGCATTTTCATCATCAAATTTTAAAACAGCCTCTGCATTTTTAAGTACAAGATTAGGAATATCATTAAAGAAGGTTTCAACATTTCGGAAATTCAAACCTCCCCATACATGCGGATTTTTTCTGTTGCCTTTTACCGTTATATCAATATTTCCGTCTCCGTGTATATCCATCAACGGAACAGGACCTATCACAAAATTGAGAATTTCATGAAGAGGCACAACTTTTTCTTCTGCAGTCGCCAAATCTACATGCTGTGTACTCCACACCCTCATATCCGCATACTTCACATTGTATAATTCAACTCCGCCTTTTACCCAAACCTTTTCAACACCTCCTGCCGGAACAGTAACATCATATGTCAAGTATTTTCCCAAAAGTTTTATTTTTACGGTTGCACCCTTTGCATTCGGTATTGGTTTAGTTAAAACACCATTGTTAATAAAAATATCACCCGTTAATGACGGTTCTGCATTATCACCGGTTATATTAAGGTTTCCGATACAATCACCGTAAAACTTATATTTCTTGAGTTTGTATACATCTATATCCTCCGTAGCAAACGCAGGAAGCATTGCAATAAAGTCTTCAATTCTGGATTTATTAACCCTGATATCCAGATTAACAGCAGGGAATGCTTTTTCCAAATAGTTTGAAATCGTTCCGGAGATATTTGCACTTATCCGCTCAGAAGAAAGTTCTGCAGATTCTATATTTACAGATTTTCCCGTCAAACTGAAATTTGAAGATATTTTTAATATTTCAGGAAAAATGATAGACTTAGCTTCATCCTTCATAACAACAGCGCAATTCCTGAACACACTTTCCAAATGATTTTTATCGGTTTTAATATCAATCACACCGGAGGCTGAAACCAAATCTTTCGGCAAATAATTCTTCAAAAAGTTTGCAATCGGCTTAATATCAAGGTTTTGAACATTAATATCCGCTTCTGATTTTTTAATATCATTATTTTGGGGCAGATACAGCTTTATATTTATTGTAGATTTATCACTTTTAGAAATAATATCGCTGTTTACATTTACTTTGATAAATCTGCCGTTTTTTCTGTAATATATATCAGAGCCGAGACAAGTAATATTTCCTTCCTGCCTTTTTAGAACAGTTTTGATTTTTCCGATTTTTACGGCATCAAATATAAATTTTTCTTTTTTAAGTTCTTTAAAAAAATCCTTATCAAGCTGAGGTTTTGTTAATAATTTTGAATTAATATCTATTTCGGAAGCGGAAATTTTATTAATATGCACATGACCTGAAAATAAAGGTAAAATCCTTATTCGCACACTCGGTTTAATAAGATGCATATTATCATCAGTTTTTTTCAAAGATATTTTTATATCTTCAGCTTTTAGTGTTAATACCGGCAAAATACTTGTGCATAACTTAGGTTTTTCCAGTTCTATATTATAATCCGAATTATAAGAAATATTTTCTGCGACAACAGAAAGCATGGATGAGCATGCCCACGGAACAATACCCAACCAGAAAAAATATATCCCCAAAATTATAGTAATGTATTTTTTTATTAAATTATTCATTTGAATCTTCTTTATAATACCAATAATAAGTTAAAAAGTACAGTGCCTTAACGATTATAAGCAGACTCTAAACAACCGAAATTTTTCCATGCCGGATATTGGTCAATAGGCTGATAACCGGTCGGGCTATTTTTTAAGTGTACTTTTGACATTTTATCCTCAAACCCAGTGTTTACAATGGGTTTACAAAACTTAACATATACAAAACCTCCCTCTTGACTTTTTAATTAATATGTTGCATAATAAAAATTGTTGATGAAGTGTTAAATGAACACTTATTCAAAAACAAGAAGACCGAGGTGGTTATTATGAGAATAAACAAAATTTCAAATATAAATTTTAAAGATAATGAACTTTCAAGAGAAATGCAGTCTCAAAATGCAATCCTTATGTTGAGAGATCCAAATGCTTCTGTCAGATTTCAACAAAATCGCGAAATCGCTAAAAATGCGGATGCTTCTTCTTCTGACCCGTTTACAGCATTGGGTTACAAGTTATACAGAACATTCAGCATGCTTCGCAATGAAGACGGTGAAGTTGAAAAAACAACTGACAATGAAAAGCATTTGAACACAATAGCTTAAATATAAATCTATAATATAATACACACACATAATTTAGCGGTAATTCTCGAATTATCGCTTTTACTTTATTTTCATTCAACCCATCCTATTTACTCGAACAGTAGTAACTTTGGGGAAGGTTACCAAACCCTTCTCCGAGGGGGAAGGTAGAAAATCAATTTGAGCCATTATGCAAAAATTAGATTTTCGGATGGAGGCTGATCAAGTTTGGTACAAAGAATAAGAGACTAAAAACTAATCACTATTCTTCTTGATACTGGTTTTCACTTTGCTTAAAGGCCCGTTTGTAGGGTCAATGAACGTGTTATAATATTTTTTTGCATACACAAACGGAAATTTTGGCAGCCAGGAGAATTTCATCAAAACATTCACTGTATCCGCGCCCTGAGAATACATTAACTCGTCAATTGTTTTCTCATAAGCAGGCGAAATTGAGGATACAAGCTTTAGAACATAATCTGTTAAAGTTACACCATAATATCCTGTTGCAGTAATAGGATTCAGACCTTCTTCCGTAGAAGCAATATAATCAATATTTTCATGTACACCGGTCATATCAAACGGCGTTCTGCCTTTACGTTCAACCTGATATATTTTACCTCCGTAAACAAGTGTAAGTTTTTCAAACCCTTCCATATAAATATCGTCAAAAATATTATCCAAAATAACCTGACCGTTTAAATCGGTTACACCATATTTATAATTCTTGCAGGTTACAAACATCCCGCCATAGAGAAGGTCGATAGAAGAATATTCTACAGGGAGAATCTCAAATCCCATTTCGTCAAAAATACCGTATTTTTCACCTTTTTTAAATTTAACGTATTTCCCGAGAACTCTTTCTGCTTGAGTATATTTTGCAGGTTCAATAATTTTACCGTCATTGCTTATAATCCCAAAATGAGAGCCGTCCTGCATAATAAATGCCTTTTCACCAAGTTTTACAAGTTTTTTATATTTTGCTTTCACAACAATTTCACCGGAGGTATTTTTTAATCCGAATTTATTATTATCACTAAACACTATTGTTTCGGCAAATGCTGCTTGATGTAATAATATAAAACATAAAATTAAAAACAAAACTCTCTTCATAATAGTAGATTAGCACAAAATACATAAAATATGTTATAATATGATAAGTATGTTCAAACGTAAATGTAAAATCACTTTCATAACCCATGGTGCAACCGTACATTCAATTGACGGAATAATAAGTGATACTGAAAAATACCCGAAATTAAACGATTTTGGAGAAGATGAAATCTCAAAAGTATGTGAATATCTGCAAGACAGGGCGGTTTCTTATGACAAAATTTATACAAGCCCGTCTGCCAGATGTATTCAAAGCGCTCAGATAATTGCAAATCTTTTTAAAAAAAGAACGACAACCATACAACTTCCTGCCCGCAAGCATGGTGACTGGTGCGGACAATCTTATTCGGAATTATTTGATGAATATGGACCTGATATTATTCTTAAAACACCGAAAGGCGGAGAAAGCCTGAAGATTTTTAACAAACGGGTTTCCAAAATGATTGATGAACTTGTGGAAGAAAACCGCGGAAACAGGATTATTGTTGTAACAACTCCGGATGTTGTACAGTCAGCAATTGCTAAAACTCTGAATGTTAATGACGAAAATCAATTTAAATTTCTTATAAAAACCGGTTCTCTCACTCAAATCAGTTATTTTGAAGGCTGGTCAAGTATTATTTATTCTGACTATTTGCCGTTATAAGCTTAAAACAACCGAAATTTTGAATATTATTGAAATTTTTGATATTATTTTTGTATGGAAAAATATTTAAAAACTATACAAAAATTCTTGCCGGCTCTGTCTGTAATTTCATTTTGCATAATAACATTTTTTATAATGATGACTCATGGGTTTATACCGAGAGAGGACGAAGCGCACGCATGGACAATAGCCGAAAATACTACAATTTCTCAGCTTATTGATTTAATGAATGTTGAAGGACATTTTCTCATTTGGTATCTCATAATCAGACCGTTTGCAAAACTTAATCTGTTATATCCTTATCCGATGTTTTTTATTAACTGGATAATTACAATAATTGCAGTCGTAATTTTATGGAAAAAAGCTCCGTTTAATAATTTTATCAAGCTTTTGATAACCTTTTCAGCTCCGATAATGAATCTTTATGCAGTTCAGCCCAGATGTTACAGCGTGGGAATAGCACTATTGTTCGGAGCACTCAGTATATATAATGAAAAATTAAAACATCCTTATATGTATTTAACTTTTCTTGTACTGACTGCTAATACAAGTGCGCCAATGTGCATAGTATCCGGTATTCTCGGGTTAATGTTTTTATATGATTATTTTAGGGAAAATAAAGATAAATGGAATCAAAATCATAATATTTTTATAATAATTACGATCTCGGTTGTAATATTAAACCTTATATTATTTTACTTTCAATTTTGTAATGTCAGTATGCCAAATTATGAAAAAACGTCAATTATAAAGGCGCCATATTTTATTGCCGCGTATTTGGGACTGAAAAATGATTTACCTTTAACAGATTTGTTAAAAATGATTCCTCTTTGGATTGGGACAATTATTTTTCCTATTGCATTTTTTAGAAATAAACACGCATTTATATTTTTTGTATCTTCGGAAATAATTACACTTTTGTTTTTCACTTTTGTGTATGAAGCAAGGGTTCACCACGTTTGCCTGTTGTATATTTTTGCAATTGCCGCATACTGGATATTTTGTCTGGATACAAACGTCAAAAGTCGTTTGATTCACGTATCCTTTATTGTTCTTTTAATTTTTATGACTATACTTCCTATTAAATATAAACCGCCTGAATACGGCATTGTGCTTGATGAAATCGTTGCTGACAAAAACCTTAATACATCAAGTCTTTACACAAATATTCCGCCGATTTCACTCTCTCCGATTATTCCGATTATGAATAAAAACGGGACAACTTTTTATGATATGAGCGGAGTGGATTTGGCTTCTTATGAAGGTTTGAAAGAATATTTCTCCCAAAATATACACGTAAATCCGGATTCATTTGCTTCTATTCTTGATAAAAACAAAGAAAACTATATTATTCTGCAAGGATATTTTAGTGACAATAAGATTCTTGGTAAAAAATATAGTTTTGAAGTAGATTTATATGAAATTATACCTTTTAAAAACAAATTCAACGGGATTTATGTATATAAAGTAAAAAATATAAAAAGTTATTGACCAAATTTTACGGTAAAATATAGTTGAAAAGACCTTTAAAATTTGATATAATATAAGAACAAAACGAAGAAAGGATACGTTATATGAAGAGAAATGGTTTTACTTTGGCAGAAGTGCTGGTTACTCTTGGAATTATAGGTGTTGTTGCAGCATTGACAACTCCGGCATTGATACAAAATGTAGGTAACGCAAAGGTAGGTCCGAAATTAGCGAAAGCAAAATCTACATTTGAAACCGCGGCAGAAATGATGCTTACAGAGAATAATGCAAACACTATAAGATCTATTGCCAGCAACGGGAATGATTTAGGTAAAGAATTAAGTAAATACATGAAAATATCCAAAAGCGACCAAGACATTGCATATCAAGGATATAAAGGTAACGGGAAAAATGGTTTGGGAATCGCAAATTGGGCGCGTTATGACTCCGATGACGGCATGATATACTGGCTTGGAGGCATTAGTTCAAAATCAGATTGGCCGGTAGATACTGCTAATTATGCAGATATTCCAAATAATGAATATATTGCTTTGGTATGGGTAGATATCAACGGTTCAGAAGGTCCTAACAGAGAAGCTAAAGATACTTTCAGATTTGCTTTGTATAATGACGGCACTTTACGTCCTTGGGGAGCGCGTGGTTTTTGGAGGTCTTCAAAAGCAGCACCTGACAACGCTAAAGGAACGTATTGGAATGAAAACCATGCCTGTGATGAATATGCAGTCAACAATTCTCCAACCTGTACAGGTTCTATATTTGACAACGGTATGAAGATTATTTATCAATAGAATATAATATTAATTTTTGGATACAATAAAGGCGCAGCTTAAAAGCTGCGCCTTTATTTAAAGTAATTAAATACCTGATTTTTAACTTTGTAAAACCTTTTGCTATAGAAAGTTTATCTCCTATAGTGAAAAAAGAAATTAACAAATCATAACATTTCATTGGACATTTACCATGTTTAAAATATAATTAACTCATAGATAACCTATGAGGGAGTATAATTATGCCGAATAATGAAAGTGTTGGAAAGAAAATTGTAGAAGCTTTAAAAAAACAGGCTGAAAGCATTGAACCTGTTGATGAAGCTCTTTTTACCGAACCATCTGTTACAAATCCGATAGAAAATAATGATATTTTCAGTTCTGATGAAAATAACGATATTTTTGCAGAACCGGAAACTTCAAACTTCTTTGATGATATTAAAGAAGACAAAGAACCGTTTGAATCTTCAATTAGTACAACCGAACAGAGCGGTGAATTTGAAATGCCTGCGAATATTTCTGTTCTCAAAAAATTGATTTCTCAACTCCCGAGCGGAGTTTCAAGACATACAGGAGCACAAATTATTAAACAAACAATGGAAGCTCTTGGAATCTCAATGAAAAGTGTTCTTCAAGACGCGCAACAGGTTCAGGAAGGTTTAAAAGTTTCTGCAAGAGAATGTCAATCAAGCATTCAGGAATACAAAAAACAGATTCTTGCCTTGGAAAAACAATCTCAAAGCTATCAAAAACAATATTCAGCTTTGAATGATTTGATTAGTTTGTTTATTCAGACTACAAAATAATTTTTATTTAAATAATGGCGCAGCTTAAAAGCTGCGCCATTATTGTATCTGAAAGATTAAACATTATATTCCGTCATCACTTGCATCGGTTTCTTCTTCGCTTACTTGAGGAGCTTTAACTTCTACACCCATTTCTTCAAGTGATGCACGCGCTTTTGGTGCCAGTGCAGTATCTGAAAAGTTTTCCAACACTGTCTGATAGCATTCTATTGCTTCCGATTTCATATTTCTTAATTTATAAATATTTCCCGCTTTAAAGTAGAGAGGCGCAAGCGCAGGGTTTGCAGCCATTAACATCTGATTATCAAGTTTTATTTTTATTCCGATAAGTTCTTCATTATCCTGTGGAGACAGAAGAGCTCTTCCATAAATTTTCTTAGTCAAATTATCAATGGTATCAGACATTTGAGCAATATCTTCTTTGGAAAGTTTTGCCGATTTTTTTGCGGCAGAAACGTCAAGACTTATTGCGGAAAGCAATAAAAATAAAGTTATAATTCCTAAAATTATTCTTTTCATAAAATCCCCTAATACATTATATCCTATTTTTATTATAATAAAAAGTTGCAATTTGTGTTCAGTTAAATGTATGATTATTTTATGGAAAAACTTGTTTATCAAATGTTTATTTTAGGAACGGGAGATTACCTAAAAGAGGCTCTTAATAAGGGTTTAGGCGGTGTGATATTTTTTACTAAGGATATTGAATCCGAAAACCAATTTAAAAATTTGATTAAGAATATAAAATCCGAAGCTGCAATTTCTCCTTTTTTATCAATTGATCAGGAGGGCGGAAGAGTTGAACGTACAGAAAATATCCGCCCTAAAAGATTGTCAGCAAGGTTTGCGAGAGACAAAGGAATAGAATTTTTAAAAGCACAAACCGAGGAAATGGCGCAAGAACTAAAAGAATACGACATAAATCTGAATTTTGCACCTGTTGCGGACGTGAATACAAACCCTAAAAATCCGATAATTGGTGAACGAGCGTATTCAGACGAACCGGAAAAAGTTATTGAATCCGTGAATTTGGTATCCGAAATTTATCGCAAAAACGGAATTATTCCTTGTGTAAAGCATTTCCCCGGACACGGTGATGCGGATAGTGACAGCCATCTAACTTTGCCTAAAATAGATTTATCCATAGAAGAAATGGAAAAAATTCACATTAAACCTTTCAAATCCGCAATCGAAAACGGAATAGAAATGATTATGGCAGCACATCTTCATTGTACTTGTTTTGATTCGGAAATTATTCCGGCGTCTTTGAGTAAAAACGCCATAGGATATTTAAGAAATAATTTAAACTATGACAGAGTAGTCATCTCAGATGACATGGTTATGAAAGGGGTTCAGGCATACGGGAGTCTTGAAGCCGTAAAAATGGGTATAGAAGCCGGATTGGATATGTTTATATTCAGAGACGCCGATGAAAATGCTATACAAACAATAGAAGGTTTGATTAAAGAAACAAACCACAACAAAAATCTCACAGAAAAAATAATCCTTGCAAATCAAAGGATAGATAAATTAAAACATAAATTTTTCATATGAAAAATTAAAGCATAATCTGTGTCCCGAGCATAATTCTGTGAGAATCCCTTGCAGAATCGTTTTGACAGAATACGTAATTCAGAATAAGTCTGAGCGCCTGACCTTTGATAAAATAATTTAGACCTACGGAATATTCCCGTTTTTTGTTATGTTTTAAATCGTGATTCGGATTAAATTCATCATATCTTGCAAGAAGCTGTAATTTTTTTGTTAGCATATACCCGACAGTAGCATAAAACCCGCTTGCGTGCTTATCTACAACATGTCCTGCGGTTCCGTTATAGCCGTTTGCATTTGCCCATTCAAAGTTTGCCATAAACCTTTTATATTCATAGCCTACGTATGCACCTGTAACAAGATAATTGTCATGCCAGCGCCCGCCTTCAAGTCCGCCTCCGATTTTAAGCTTTCCGTATTTTCCGTCCGTTTTGCCGAGCGGTTTAAGGTTTACCCATCCTGCGAATTCAGCCCCCGGGAAAAATGAATGAAAATAAGTTGCAGAACTATATACACCCAAATCGTAATCAATTAAATCATAGTCGCCCACTACGCGCGTTCCGATTTTTCTTACGGTACCGAAATTTCTTGCAATTTGCGCACGCGCTAAAAATGGGAGTGTATATGCACTGTTTCCGCCCTCTTTACCGACAGGAGCCCTTGTATATCCGGCTACAATTCTGTGATGAGGAATTTTATTTGTTGCAACATATACATCTGAAAACATACTGGCAACAAAATTTCTGCGAGTACGCGGCGAAAAGCCGAACAAAATCCTAAAATCGGCATTATTATTTTTGAATGCGCCATCAACACCGGCATTAATTGTATTAAAATCATAGTGATTTGCAACTGTTCCGTCATCAATAAAATGCATTCCGATATCACCGTTATATCCAGCCCAGAAGTGCGTATAATCTAACTTTGACTTTTCCGGAAAATGATGAGTAAATACTTCTTCCAAAAGAAAATTCTTTTGTTCATAATCATAATACTCAGCTTTTTTGATATCCTCAATCTTCTCCATTAAGGTTTTTTCTTTTTTAACATCAACCTCTTCTACTGAAGCTTCCTGTACAACATCTTGTACAAGCTCTACAGTATCAATATTAACTTCCGGCTCATTCTTAACAACTGCACCAAACGCTGTGCAGGCTGATAACAAAAATGCCGTTATGATTATCGGCAAAATTTTCTTCATGGTAAACATTGTACTATATAAAAGAATAAAAATACAGAATAAATACCCTTATAAAAATTTACCCTCTCATATAAATTTCTCGGATTATATAATCTTCAAGGTTTACTTTTTCTGATTTTGAAGATTGGGGGTCATTTATTATTATACAAAAGGCATATTTTGTGCCGTTTTTAGAGGTTAAAAATCCTGCAATCGAACTTATATCAGATAATGTTCCTGTTTTAGCGGACAGATTGTCTTTGAGAGGAATCATTCTTTCAGCAAGTGTTCCTTCGGTAGGGTGTGCCATTTTTGCAAGAGTTTTGTTATCTTTTGTTTTTACAAGAAAATCTGTTACAAAATCCGTATTTACAAGATTATTTTTAGAAACACCGCTCGCATCTACAATTCTTATGGCGGAAGTATCAACAGACTTTCTTTTGCAAAATTCTTTAAAAACATTTATTCCGTCAATGTCTGTACCTGTTTTTTTATAAGCTTTTGCGCCTGCAAGTTTTCCGACGGTTTCTATCATCATATTGTTACTGTTTTTTAAAATCTCACTTTCGGCATCTGCAATAGGATGTTTTATTTCTGCAAGAAGCTTATCCGAAGTCAGATTTTTCGATTGTGTAAAATGTTCTTTTAGATATATGTTTCTGTTTTCGAGCGCTTGAGTAAGTTTAATATTAAAATATCTTTTCAGATTATTAATCGGAATCAAAGTTGAATAAGCCTGCGCAATAGTTCCTTTCAGCGTTATGGTATTCGCTGAATTGTCACGGCTTATTTGCACATTTGTTTTATCGCCGAGTGTAACTTCATTATAAAACACCAGCGGATATTTGCTCGGATTTATTATGCAGATTTGTCCGTTATTTTGCATAACCGTAATTCTCATCAAATTATTATCAAGGTTATAAGAATTGAATCTTGGCATTGATGTATTCATATCATCATCCCATTGCCAGCCCTCGCCCCAGTCTTTTTGTTCAACAATTGAATCATCTATAAAAATTTTTCTTGCTGTTTGTTTATCAATTTCTTTAATCAAAGTTTTTAAATCCGATGAATCAAAAAACGGGTCTGCACCAAGTTTTATTAAATAATCTGTTTCACCTCTTTTAAAAATTTTTGTAGAAAATTCATAATCTTCCCCCAAAACTTCCATAAAAGCAGGAAGAGTGAGGATTTTCTGAACAGACGCAGGATGAGTCAAAATCTTTTCATTTAATTGATATACCGATTTTCCGGTAGACACATTTTTGACGGAAACAGAAATTGATTCTCTTGGAATACCTGATTCTGAGATTATTGTATTTATATCTCTTTTAACAACTTTAGCATCCGCTGAAAGTACGCATAAAAACATTAATATTACCGCTAATAATTTTTTCATTTTAAAATAACCTCGTAAGAATCTTTTATATCATTAAGAATAGTGCATTTTGAGCGGAATTCATACATTTTGTTTAAATCAGCTTCCGCATATATTCCGCCTTCAATTTCTTCGATTTCATCAAGAATTTTACCTTCGTAATCAATAATCATAGAGTGTCCCAGATTCTCTGAACCGTCAAATAAAAGCCCGGTCTGCGTAAGCGCAATCATATATGATTGATTTTCAACCGCTCTTGATGTTGTCATTGTATCCCACGGAATCTTTTTATGCTTGCCCCAGGCTGCCAGATTAGCAAGTATATCCGCTCCTGCTTTTCTGTAAGCACGAAAAATCTCAGGAAACCGAATATCATAACATATTGTCAATCCGATTTTTACCCCTTCAATATCCACCATTACAGGATTTGAACCTCTCGTTATCACACCGCCTTCGTTATCGCCATAGTATGAATACAAATGATTTTTATCGTAAATTGCTTTAATTTCCCCGTCTCTTGCAATCACAGGACAAGAATTATAAAATTTTTCATTTTTCTTTCTAATAAAACTTCCGCCGACAATATTTGTGTTATATTTTTTAGCAATTTCCATAAGCATTTTGACTGCAGAAGAATCTTCCAAAGTCTCAGCTGTTTCTTTAAATACCGGAGGATGCCAACCGCAAGTCCAGACCTCAGGCAAAAATACAAAATCCGCACCATCATATTTTTCAAGATTGGCGCAGAGAAGATTTTTGACCGTATCAATATTCAATTTTATATCCCCAATTACGGATTCCATCTGAACCGCGAGGAGTCTGACCTTTTCTTTTTCCATAATCCCCATTTGTAAACTTCATTATATGCTTCAGGCGCAAGCTTTTCAAGATTTTCTAAACTTTCCTGAAGTTTCTGCCGTGCCGTTTCTTCATCATCATCATTTTTTACATAAATAGGCTCGCCATATAAATTTATCAAATTTGTATCAAAAATCGGCATTCTTAAAGAATCCCAAGAAGGAAATTTTGCAAACGTGAAATTCTCTGAATACCAAAAAATAGGTACAATAGGAACACCCGCCATTTTTGCAATCTTAACTACACCGTCTTTTACAACTCTTGCGGGGCCATGAGGTCCGTCTACCATCATTGCACCGTTTTCACCGGATTTTAAAGCTGTAATCATCTGCATTGTAGCTTCTACAGCACCTTGTTTACCTTTAGAACCTCGTATCGTTTTGAATCCCCATTTTTCGACAACGCGTGCAATAATTTCTCCGTCGCGGGAACGACTTATCAAAACATTAAGCTTAGAACGATTCTGAACCCCATGAATACACATTTGATGGCAATGCCACATTGCATAAATACACGGTGAAGCATTATCCGGATGGTTAACCTCTACTATATGAGTAAAAAATTCTTGTAATCTGAAAATTCTGTATACAAGATTTGAAACTCTTTCTACATTTTTTCCCTGTAACAATCTTACCATACAGGTATTATACTATAATTTAAAAAATGTGGAAAGATGTAAACAAGCCTGTTATATGCATAATTGTTTGATGGTTGTTTACACAAAAATAATTTTTATTTAGTATTAAATTATGTATGAACAACTTGAAGAAATTAAAAATAAGTGTTTGAGCTGTCAAAAATGCAGCCTTGCAAAAACGCGTACAAATATAGTATTTTCTGACGGAATTCCGAATCCGAAACTAATGCTTATCGGAGAAGCCCCCGGATTCTATGAAGATAAACAGGGAAAACCTTTTGTAGGAAAAGCCGGACAGCTTCTTGACAAAATTTTTGCATCAGTAGGACTTTCCCGCAAAAAAGATGTATATATATGTAATACAATCAAATGTCGCCCTCCTGAAAACAGAAATCCGCTTCCTGAGGAAAAAGAGGCCTGTCGGGAATATTTAGATGCACAGATAGATATTATTAGGCCCAAAATCATTCTGCTTTGCGGAAACGTTGCCGTACACTCCATTTTGGGAGATGTAGGCGGTATTACAAAAATTCGCGGAAAATGGTTTGAAGGTCAAAAAAACGTCCACGGTGCAAAACTTATGCCGATTTTTCACCCATCATACCTTTTGAGAAATGATTCCAGAGAAAAAGGAAGTCCTAAATGGCTAATGTGGCAAGATATACAAGAAATTAGCAGAGAATACAAAAAACTTGAAAATTTAAATTAAAACTTTTCACTTTATTCTCTTTAATGAAGATAAGAAATTAAAATTAAGAACATCTCCGTCTACTTTTGTCAAAAAGACCTGAGCGCGTTCTTCACCTGATTTTAGTTTCGGAATCATTTCGAGCTCATTGGCATAATAGTTGCTGTCGTTTCTTGAACTTATAGAAATCTTTTGCGCAAGAGTGTTAAGAGAGAAGTTTCTTAAAGCGCCGGCAAAACCTTTACCTTTATTGGAAAATTTGGTATAAATCCTTAAAGTTGCATCATTATTTGTCAAATCATACCGCCCGAAAATCAATGTAGCAAGTTCGGAAGCCGTAGATTCAATTTTCATACGGTTAATTACATTGTCTTTTAACTTCATTTCTCCATAAATTTCATCAAACCTGCCTTCCGGAATATTAACCAAATCAACTATAGTTGAAGGACTAATCATGGCAAGCGGATTTCTGAATAATGAAGCTACATTCAAAATATATTCAACATACCCGACCTGCTCAATAGTTCCGTTTGTTATGCGGAATTTTATATCACCATTGAGTTTTAAAGTTTCATCTGCCGTAAGTTCAATTAAACCTTTTGCTTTACCGCTGATTTGACGCGGTAGTCCTAGAATTGCTGTTGCCATAATATTTGAATCAACATCTTTAACTCCGAGACGCATATAATAATTTTGTTTTACCAAATCAGCATTGACTTTCAGCGTTGAAATCCCGTCTGCAATATCAAATCTGTTAGATTTTAAGCTCAAAACACCGTTTTTATCCAGCGTCATATCAGCATGAAAATTTCCGAATTTTATGTCTTTATAAACTCCGTTTTTAAGATTCAACCCGCATTTTTCTATTACCAATAAACCCTTTTGAAACGGCTGAGGTTCAAGATTCTCTTCTCCCTCCGCTCCCGTAGAAATAAGTGCCGTATACACGTTTCCTTCTTTATCAACAGGTTTTGGCTGGGTCAGAATTCTTTCCACATCAATATTATCAACGGTTAAATTTACATTCTGAACCGTAATCGGAAGAGTTAAATTGTTGTTTATTTTTCCGTCAAAAACATATTGTGAGCGCCTAAAACCGCCTTCCGATTTAACATTAATTACATCACCTCTTGCAACAAGCTTTCCTGATTTGATAAACATTCTCTCTGCAGGAATCAAAACTTTATCCAAAGCACATTCACCTTCCATATAAGGGAATTTGCCCCTGTTATTTACGGACATTTTGCCTGAAATTTCACCTTTTTTAAAGATTCTGTGTCCGAGAAGGAAGTTCATAAATTCACTCGGAAGCGGATTCGGAATATCAAGATTCATATCCAAAATCTTCATATTATCAGCCATATCAATATTACCGTTCATTGTTACAATAGGCTTTATTCCGCGTTTTAACTGATTTGTTATATAGTAATTTATTGTATTGATTTTAAGAATGTTTTTAACGACACTTAAATCTACTTTGAAAAGAGTTTTGTAATTCTTCAAAACCATTGACTGTTCGCCGAATTTGAATCCTTCATTCTCTTTAAGCAAAAAGAACCAGAGAATGTCACAGGAACCGTTTTTGGATTTGAGAATAAGTTTTGAATCAACATTCCCCACCAAATTTATAGGCGTATTCAACATTTTTGAAAGATAATTTTTGAAGAAATCATCCGTTACAAAAATATCCGATATAAGCTTTGTATCACAGGTTTTTTGATAATCTTTCGCAGTTCCTTTCATAAGGAGTTTATTAGATATCTTGTTATTATAATATCCTTCAAAATCCTTGAATTCTATATCTTTTTCACCGATATCTACAAAACCTTTGGTTATTTTTACCGGCATATTAAGAAGCGGAATTATTTTAAAATCAACAGTGTTGGCATTTATTTTTCCGGAAAAGGCTCCGTCTTTAAGTCTTACCTTAAAATCAACACTTCCTTTTATATCTTTTAAAGGTGCAAGAAGTTCACGCCCGTTAGCGACAATAATATTTGAATTTACAATCTCAGCTACGTCTGTCGCAGAAAAGTTTTTACCGCTCACATTAAGCTCATACTTGCCTTTTCTGGTCATAAAAGCATTAATAATAATGTTTGAATTTTCAATACTTACCGGAAAATCAACAACATGAGCTTCCCCTTTAACCATATAAAATCTGTTCATGTCGTTTGCGGAAACGGAAATTACATGGTTATCTTTTTTTAAGTCAAAATCAAAATCAAAGTGAAGAAATTTTTTCTCCTGCGTTCGGTCAAAAATCATGTGACGGGCTTTAAAGTTTACGAATAAATCCTTATCGTTATAATTGATTTCACATTTTTTTACGCCCAAAAGCACGTTATAAAAATCTAAAATCTGCGGAGCCGGTTTTTTTTCTTTTTTTGTTTCTTTAGGCGCAAGAGCCATTAATTCATCTACATCAGCAAAAATTTCTTCCGCAAGCATTTTTTTGACAACAATTTTTTTGTTCAAAAATAATTCCGGTACAAAAAGAGTATCTATTTTTGAAAGAAACAGTATCTTATTTCCGTTCCTGAAAAGCTCTAATTTATCAACCGTAAAAGCAATTTCTCTTCCGGTTTTTAAATTCATGCCGCTTATTTTTAAATCCGCATTAAAATTCTTTTTTACCGCACCGGAAACCATTTCAGAAATTTTAGGATTCGATACAATTGCCGGTAAGCCCCATTTATATATAGCACATACAGGTAAAATTATAAAAAATACAGCCGATAAAAAAATAATAACCGTTTTTTGGATAAAGCTTCTCATAAAAAAATTATAGCATAAATTAACTTGTAATAAGATTAAAAACCTTTTCCGCAAATAAAAAGTGCGGTGAAAAATCCGCACTTTTAAATACTTTTTAATTTTTGTTATTTAGCCTTGAGCAAGTTTTTCTCTTACTAATGTTTCAATCTGATTCAAAATATCCGGATTATCTGCAAGAAACTCTTTTGCCTTGTCTCTTCCCTGTCCGAGTTTTTCTTCATTAAAACTGAACCAAGAACCTGCTTTTTTCACAATATCCAAATCAACAGCTACGTCCAAAATATTTCCGATTTTGCAAATACCTTTCCCGAAAATGATATCAAATTCCGCAGTACGGAACGGAGGAGCAACCTTGTTTTTCAAAACTCTTACTCTGACGTGGTTTCCTACATCTTCTCCGTCACCTTTAAGTCCTTCAACTCTCTTAATTTCCATACGAACTGAAGCATAGTATTTAAGAGCATTACCGCCTGTAGTAGTTTCCGGATTCCCGTACATAACACCGATTTTTTGTCTCAATTGGTTGATAAATATAACCGTGGTATTAGTTTTGCCGATAATACCGGTCAATTTTCTTAACGCTTTTGACATTAATCTTGCCTGTAAACCCATTTGCTGATCTTCCATAGAACCTTCAATTTCAGCTTTAGGAACAAGTGCCGCAACAGAATCGACTACGATAATATCAACAGCGCCTGAACGAACAAGTTCTTCAGTAATGTCAAGAGCCTGTTCACCGGTATCAGGCTGAGAAATCAAAAGCTCATCAATATTAACACCCAAATTTCTTGCATATTCAGGGTCAAGAGCGTGTTCTGCATCAACAAAAGCCGCAATTCCGCCTTTTTTCTGACATTCTGCAACTATATGCTGTGCAAGAGTTGTTTTACCTGATGATTCCGGACCGTAAACCTCTATAATACGTCCTCTCGGAATACCGCCGACACCAAGCGCAACATCAAGAGCAAGTGCGCCCGTAGGAATAGTTTCAACACTGACGGAAGGCTTGTCACCAAGCTTCATTATTGCACCTTTACCAAAATCTTTTTCTATTTTATCAATAGCAAGCTTTAATGCTTTTGCTCTTTCATCTGTAGGATTTTCTGCTGTATCTTTTGCCATCTCTAATTCCTCAATTCTTCCAAGTCATTGCCGGAACAAACCCCGACCGCTATATAAACAAAGTGAATAAAACCCGCTTAATCACTCAATCACCTGCTTACTTATTCACTTAAAGTAAGATATTCTCTTCTTCTTTTTTGATATAGAATCCTGCAACAAGCGGTTTAAAACTGTTTAAAACATTTTTTAACTTAAAGTTTTCTTTGTTAAGTTCATTCACTTTATTTTTAAGGTTTTCATTTTCTGTTTTGCAGCGAACAAGCTCTAATACAACATCATCCATGCCTTCAAGTTTTTCATCAAGAATTTTTGTCATAGAAGATGTAATATTGTTTTCCATCTTGCTAAGAGTATCTAATAATCCGTTTACAACAGCTTGTGATTCCGGTTTTGATATAGTTGGTAATGTCACTTTCTTCTCCCTTGCTTCCATTATTGTTGATGATTTAGCATTTTTTAATTTCTTTACTTCGTCTATTGAAAAATATATTTGCCCCTTACCGTCTTTTTTTGGGGTAACTGAAGTTTTTCTGCACAATTCAACTATCTCTCTGTTATCAACATTCAAAAGTTTTCTGACATCATTTGGCAGAAGCACTTTCTCCATACTAGAATTCATCCCAATCTCCTCTTTTAGTTTTGCTAATTAATATTCTAGTAGATTCAAAAAATATTTTCTACTATTTGTAACGAATATTTAAGAGGAAACATATTTAAATATGTTGCATTTGCAACACATTTGTAATTTAATTTTCTTATAAAGGAAATTAAATTTATGGAAAATACCGGCGAATGGAAATTTAAGATTAATCCTTGGATAACAATGATTCCGGTCATGTTATCCATATTTATGTTTGCACTTGATGAAACAATTTCAAACGTTGCACTTCCTTATATGGCAGGAACTTTTTCCATAAGTCACAACGAATCAACATGGATTATTACAAGTTATCTTGTAGCAAGCGGTGTTGTAATTCCTACAGTAGACTTTTTCAGCCGTTTAATCGGACGAAAACAGTATTATATGCTAAGTATAATAATATTTACTATTTCATCCGTATTCTGCGGACTTGCTAATTCTATGGCTATGATGCTTATTGCCCGCATAATTCAAGGTATCGGAGGCGGAGGTATAATGCCGATTGCACAGGCTATAATTTTTGAAATTTTTCCCAAAGAAAAACTTCCGCAGGCAATGGCAGTATTCGGCTTAGGTGTAATTATGGCGCCGATTCTCGGGCCGTCTGTCGGCGGATGGATTACAGAAAACTGGTCTTGGCCGTTCATTTATTTTATAAATGTTCCTTTCGGAATTCTTTGTTTGTATTTGACACAAAAATACGTTGAAGAACCTCCGTATTCAAGAAAACAAACAAATGTAAAAATGGATTTTTCCGGATTCTTTTGCCTTGCAGTGTGGCTTTTGACTTTGCAAGTAGTTTTGGATAAAGGTAATGATGCGGATTGGTTCGGTTCTCCATGGATATGCAAATTGTTTACAATTTCAATGCTTGCGTTTGCGGGATTTGTTTATATACAAAAAAGGAAAGCAAAAACAGGAGACGGACTTATTAATCTGTCAATATTAAGGAATAAAAACTTTTTAATCGGTACAGGCGGACAAATAATTTTGATGGCAGTTCTTATGTCTTCTGCGGCAATTTTACCGTCTATGCTCCAGTCATTACTTGGATATACATCATTTTTAAGCGGTTTATCAATGATACCGCGCGGAGCCGGATGTTTCGTTGCGTCAGTTCTGAGCGGTGTACTGGTTGTAAGAATCGGAATCAAACCTACTGCAATTATTGGTTTAATGACTCTTGCCTGCGGAGGTTTGTTATTTGGTGAAATTAATACAAATATAGCGCTTGCAAATATTGCACTTCCAAACTTTGTATTCGGTGCCGGTATGGTGCTTTCAATGGTTCCGCTCTCAAATATTTCATGCGCAACTCTATCAAATGAAGAGCAAACAAATGCTTCCGGTGTACAGAATTTGTTTAAAAACGTCGGTGCGGCAATAGGTACATCTATTGCAACAACTATGATTGCAAGATTTTCTCAAGCTCACCAAATGATGATGGTTAAATCTCTCACAGAAACAAACAGTATTTTTGCGGAAAGAATTAATGCAATTAGTTCTGCATTTATGACTCAGGTTGATCCGATGACAGCGGTTCACATGGCTCAAGGTCAAATATACGGGCTTTTGAGACAGCAGGCAGCTTTATGGGGATATGTAGAAACTTTCCGATATTATGCTGTTGCGGTTGTTTTAATTCTTCCGTTCATTTACTTTTTGAACGATACTACCAAAAAAGAACGTAAACAGACAAAGGAACAAGCAAAACAGAATGCGTAAAATTATTCGGCATTTATTGCCGGTAAATTTTTTATAATTAATTTTACGGAATCACCTTCATGCTTTTTACAGTTTACACCATGAGTTAATTCACCCATTGTTCTGCCGACAATATAAGTCGTAGGGCCAACAATTATAAGTCCTGCAATAGAAATAGTTTCAACGATTACAACCACAGCACCAACCGTCCCTACAACAAGAGCTGCCGGCAGTGAAATTATTCCCTTTGCGACATTTCCGATTGCTGAACCTTTAAGAACGTGCCTTTTTGTATTCCCGCTTACATTATAAGTACTTCCGTCAGGCAAAATCATCTTGTCTATTACAATATGAACCTTCGCTCTTCTGTATGCCCAGCGTCCTTTTTTAAAATTTTTTACTGTGCCTTCAAATATTGTACCGCTCGGAATTGTAACTCCTTCATAAGAGCTGTCTTCAGTAGAAATAAATTGTACTACCTGACCTTTAGATGCTTTATTAACATTTAAATCAGTTTTAAATTTAGCATTAACACGTACACTGTGTGCAAATGCCGAACAGGATATAAAATTAAAAATACAAAAAATAAGCAAAACTGAAAATATTTTTTTAATCATATTAACTTCCTCTATAATTATCGTATTATATCATATTAATTAAAAATAATAATATGATATAATTTTTTTATGAAAAGCAAGTTTTTTTATATCTTACTTATATTGATTATTTTTATTGTACTTTGCATTGTATTTATTAACAAAAAAAACACTGTTGCCATAATTGGTGCCATGGATGCTGAAATTCAAGATATTTCAATTAACCTTTCTAACACAAAACAAAAACAAAATAATGATTTCATAATCACAACAGGAAATCTTGGTAAATACAAAATTATACTGTCAAAATCCGGTGTAGGTAAAGTTGCAGCTGCAACAACAACTCAATATATTATTGATAAATATAAACCTATGTATATTATAAATATTGGAATTGCCGGCAGTTTGTCACCTAATTTAAAAGCAGGCGATACTATTATCGCAGAAAAAATGGTCCAGCATGACTTTGATGTAACAGCATTCGGAAACCCGAAAGGTTATATTGATAACGGTATTGAACCGAATAAACCTACATTTTTCTATTCTGATAAAACCCTTATTAATAAATTTTCAAAAAATAATCCTATAAAATTAATAACTGTTGCAACCGGTGATATTTTTGTAACTGATACTAAGTTAAAACAAAACATTAAAAAAGAATTCGGTGCAAAAGCTGTAGATATGGAAAGTGCCGCAATTGCCCAAACCGCAAATAAAAATAATATTCCTGTAATAGTTATCAAAACTATATCAGACGGAATAAATGATTCAACCAATGAATATAATAAAAATAAACAAACCTTGGCACAAAACCCTGCATTGGCAATTATAGATATACTAAAATATAATAAATAATATACCCCAGAGTTGTCGAGTTCAGAACTTGGTTACTCGAAAATGTGACATAATAAATTTATTGCAAATCATTGGATTTGTAAATATTATAGCCTTCATAATGATAACTTGCATCAATTCCTTTCATGTAAACTTCACGATTGTTGATATCATCAGTCAAAGCATTTTTTAAAAGTTCTTTTATTTCTACAGTTTTGACAGGACTTCTTTCCATTGCAAGCAAATAATCTTCTTTATCAATTTTGCTCCAATCAACGACCTTTCCTAATTCATTTTTTAGTATCAGGTCTAGCCAAATTCTTGTACTTCTGCCATTACCTTCTCTAAATGGGTGTGCAACATTCATTTCTACATATTTGTCAATAATCTCATCAAAATTTGATTGCGGCATTGAATCAATATATTCCAATGATGCTTTTAAGTACATAACAGGTGCAAATCTAAAATTTCCTTTTGCAATATTTTCTGTTCGTATTTCTCCTGCAAAGTGGTAAATATCTTCAAATAAATATTTATGGATTTTTGATAGTGAGTCAAACTTTCCGGCATCTAATTTATCAAAAAAACCTGTTTCAAACATTTCTATAGCTTTCTTTTTACTTATTCTTTCTTCTTCTCTTGCTAAATCAACAGAATTGGTTAAACCAAGTTTATTTTCCAAAACCATAAACACCTCTTTTTTACCATTATATCATAATTTGAAACAAAAAAATCAGAGGTTTTGTTAACAAAGCTTAATATTGTTAAGCAAAAATTAAAATCTTTACAATTGACTCAAAGTCAATGATAATCGCTAATAGAATAGAATAGAATAGAATAGAAAAATTTTGCGCAATTATTTTTTCTTCAAATACTTTATATATATATACGAGGAAACATTAATAGAAAAGGAGGAAAAATGCCGGAATATATTTATCGACCACAGGTTAAAAATGGTGGTGAAACAATAACTTATCACAACTCTAAAGGTCAGACTGTAACTTATAAACCAAATGATGATGCATATTCACGAGATAGAAGTTTCAATATTGCTAGTGGAAAGAGTGATGCTGCACTTTTATTTAACACTTTTAAAAAATATTTTACAGGTAATAGTCCCAATATAACTCCAGAAGAGCAGGTAAAATTGAGGACAGATATAGCAATGAATCGTTTGCCAATACAAAATCAATCTAATGTAGTTGTGGAAGCACCAATGTTGGACATATATGAAGGTATAGATTTTGTATTGAAAACTTTTTCTGATGAAAAATCTGAAGGCGGAAAAAATATAACTCCTAATGAAGTATATAGAATCTTTGAAATATTTCATCAATGGACAAAATAATGTTTTAAATACTTACGAGCGTGCTTTTTAATGCACGAAAATAAAATATTAAAAGGGACAGGATTAACCTGTCCCTTTTAATTTATGCCTGGCGCGATTGTCTTGGATTTCCTCCACGCTCAGAAATCTACGCTTTTAAACCTTACGGTTTAGTCGCTTCGTTTCCTCGCTATCCGGACTAACTCACTCAAATTGATATTGTTCGTGTCGTCCGTACGGAAATCCGCCGAACGCGCAAAAACGGTTCTCAACGTTGTCAAACAAAAATTACAGAGGATAGGAATAAATCCTATCCTCTGTAATTTACGCCTGGCGCGATTCGAACGCGCGACCCTCTGCTTAGAAGGCAGATGCTCTATCCAGCTGAGCTACAGACGCATAGTAATATTTTTTTGCTGTATCACTTTGCTGTATCGCATTTTCAAAAATACCACATCAATAATTTTTTGCAACCCACTTGACCCCAAATCGTACAAATGAGATAATCTTTGTATGAATTATTACAGGAAATTCACGCCTTATTTGTTTCTTTTACCTGCTGCGGCAGTTCTTATTGTGTTCTTTTTTATACCTTTTTTTCAGACTTTCGGATTAAGTTTTTTTGATTATTCTTCCAGTCTTTATCATCCGACATTCAACGGATTTGATAATTACGCAAAATTATTCAAAGAACCGATTTTTTACAAGGTCATGTTTAACACATTTATGTATCTTGTAATAGCAGTTCCTTTTCTTGTAACTTTTCCGCTATTTTTAGCAATTCTTATTAATCAAAAAATCAGAGGAATCACTTTATACAAAATTCTTATTTATCTTCCGGTAATCGTATCTATCGTAGTAGCCGCAATCGCTTTCAAGTGGCTTTACGCAGGGCAGGGAATTTTAAATTATATTTTAACTCTGTTTCACATAAATCCAATCGGATGGCTTGTGGATACAAAATGGGCGCTTTTTTCTGTTGCTTTAGTAACAATCTGGAAAGGCATCGGATACTACATGATGATTTATCTTGCATCACTAATGAGTGTTCCGCAGGAATTATATGAAGCTTGTGATATAGACGGTGCAGGGTTTTTCAGAAAACATCTGACAGTAACAATTCCGCATATTATGCCTACAATTGCACTTGTTTCAACAATTTCAACAATTTCTGCAATGAAGGTTTTTGCTGAAATCTATGTTATGACTAAAGGAGGACCCTTAAACTCAACAAAAACAATCGTATATTATATTTATGAACGCGCGTTTGAAAATCTGGATTTAGGCTACGCATCAGCGCTTGCTGTTGTTCTATTAATAATTGTTATGGCTTTTTCACTCATAAACATTCTTTGTTTTGAAAAAAATAAATACGGTGATATTTAATGAAAATCCTTGTCATTACTGATTTATATCCGATTAAAATTGATGAAAAAAATACTCCGAAAACAATATACGATTTTGTACAGGGGTGGAAAACTCTCGGACACGAAGTTTCTGTAATAAGACCAAATTTTATTCTAAATTCTTTTCTTAGAAAAAAAACTTTTTATAAAAGCGGACAATACGAAGATGTTTTGAACCTCAATTATTGGACACCTTTTTGGGGAAATATAGTAAATAAAATTCCTGACAATTTTGCTCATTTTGATTTTGATAAAATAATTGCACACATGCCGAGCGGTTTAATTTTTGCAAATAAAATTTGCGAACATTATGGTTTACCGCTTGTTGCAGGGGTTCACGTTTCTGATATAGAAGTTCTCACAAATCCAATATATTCAATATATTTTAAAACAGAATTATTAAAAGCATATACACGTGCTGAAAAAATTGCCTGTCGTTCTGAGGTTTTAAAACAAAAATTTACAAAATTATATCCTGAATTTGAGTCAAAAACTTTTACTGCATTTTCCGGTATTAATCCTGATTATATAACAGAAAGAACTTGGCAGAAAAAAGAACGATATAAAGTTCTGACATGTGCTAATCTGATAAAAAGAAAAAATATTGATAAAGTTATAAAAGCATGTGATAAAATAGAAAACGTTGATTTGACTGTGATTGGCGACGGTGTTGAGATGAAATCATTAAAAAAAATTTCTTCTAAACCAATTTTTACAGGGAAACTTGAACACGAAAAAGTTTTAGATAAAATGCGCGAATCTGATATTTTTATTTTGCCAAGTGAAAACGAAACATTCGGAATGGTTTACCTTGAGGCAATGGCTTCCGGTTGTGTAACAGTCGGACTAAAAAGTGACGGGATTGACGGAATTATAAAAGACGGAATAAACGGATATTTAACAGAATTAAATAACATCGAGAATAAAATTAAAGAAATAATAAATTCGGATAATAATGATATTTTAAAAAATTCTCATAAAACAATTTTAGATTACACATCCCAAAAAGCCTGTGAAAATTATCTTAATTTTATTAGTAATAAATAAAATTATTTTCTCAACCCCAATCCGTTTGCCCAGTCTCTTGCCGGCATTTCTGATTTACCTTCCGGTTTAACTTTAATCAGTCTTAGTATTCCCAAACCTGTTTTTACATCTATTCCGAATTTTGAAACTCTTACAAAATCACCTGAATTGCCTTCTAAATTCTCATCTAAAGGTTTTGTTTCCATAACTTTTATTATTTTATTTTTATATTTAAAAAATGCTCCGGGACATTTATAAACACCTCTTACAAGGTTATGAATTTCTTGTGCGGATTTTTCCCAATTTATTTCACATTCTTCTTTTGAAAGTTTATCTGCAAAGCATACACCTTCTTCACATTGTTTTTCAGGAATAATTTTTCCTTCTTTTAATCCTGTCAAAGTTTTTTCCAGAAGTTCAGGTGATTTTGATGCACAAATTTCAAATAGTTCCATGCAATTCATATCAGGGGTAATACAAATAGGATATTTCATGCAAATATCTCCGCAATCAAGCCCGAGTTCAGTTATCATAGTACAAATTCCTGTTTCTTTATCACCGTTAATTATTGCACGCTGAATAGGATTTGCACCGCGGTATTTAGGTAAAAGCGATACGTGAAGATTTATTGTTTCATATTTAGGTATATCCAAAACCTCCTGAGAAAGTATCTGACCGAAAGCAAATGTCACAAAAAAATCCGGTTTTAATTCTTTCAAAGCCTGAATAATATCAGGTTCTTTTCTTATTGATTTTGGCTGAAAAACTTTTATATCATGTTCTTGAGCAAATTTTTTTACGGGACTTGGTGTAAGTTTTTGTCCTCTTCCTGACGGTTTATCCGGTTGTGTAACGACTGCAAGAAGTTCAAATTTTTCTGATTCGTAAAAATATTTTAAAGACGGAAGTCCGATATCAGGTGTTCCAAAAAATACAACGCTTATTTTTTCCAATTTATTTACCTCGTTTTTTTTATGATACTTTAAATTTTTTTTGTGAACAAGAGAGGGTGCGAAAAAATCCAAAATTTGACAGAATTTTGAGATTTTTCCGCACCCGACCTCGGTGTGTGAGAGTCAATCCCTATGCGGGATAGCATAGGGATTGACTCGAAACCGTTCCTTAGAGTTTGCGAGAAAACGTGAGTTTTTCCGCAAACTCAAGATGTAGAAAACTATGTAGAAAAAATGTAAAAAAATTTTTTTTTTATATAGAAAAGTCCTAGATTTTCTATATATAAATTTATTCATTAAAAATTATGTAGAAAACTTTTTATTTTTCTACATAGTTTTACATATTTTTCTACATAATTTTCTACTATAAAAATGCAATATTTATAATACTTTCAACCGGTTTTCTACAAATAATTAATGCTTATTATGATGATTATTAATTTATATATATTTATTTAAATTATTAATAATAAAATATTAAAATAAAAAGAAAAAAATAGAAAAAATTGATTAATTTTCATAATTTTTATAAATATCCTCTAAACGGTTGATAACAAAATAAGCTAAATGTATAATAATATAAGAAAATAATTGGGGAGATTGGGGACCTATGTTCAACAATATCAACGAAAACAACAGAGAACTTTTATACAATTCGCAAATGAATGCAGCAAACGTTGTGAATCTTGCACAAATGCGTTCTGCACTGCATAAAAACGGATACTCCAATCCTTATGTAGATAAAACAGAAATTTCATCTAATGCGATGGAGCTTTTTCAGAGAGATTTGGATATAAACAAGTTTACTAAACTTGCAACAAGCGACCCTGAAGACAAATCATATATAGCACAGGTTCAGAAACTTTTTGAAGATGGCGTAATAGATGCTTATGAAGATGACGTTTTATCTGACTTGGTAAACAATGATAAGTTGTGGGAAGATATTGAGGACGCGGAAAAATCCAATATTTGACAGAATTTTTAGTTTTTCCGCAAACTTATATAAAAGCAGAATAGCAATATTTTGTAATATTTGCTGTTTAGTAAATGGCATGATACAATATAGCTATGGCATCGTCGGATTTTTATATAGTCGATAACTCTGATATGGAAAACAAAAAGCTTGAAGCTGCGCGTAATCACTATAATACCGGTGATTATCAGGCTGCATTAAAGCTTTATTTAAGTTTGCTGAATGCAAATATTTCTTTTCGGCTCTATCACAGAATCGGAAAATGTTACTATAAAATGAATGATTTAAATTCTGCGGAAGAATTTTTTAAAAAATCTATAGGACTTGAAAGAATTGAAAATCCTTCATATTTTTATCTTGGAAATATTTATTACAAAAAAGAAGACTTAAAAAATGCCATATATTACTGGTGCTGTGCATTTGCCTACAAACCTGAAGATGAAAATATTTCTATGAACCTTGCAACTTCATATTTTTCTAAAGGTATGAAATTTCAGTCAGTTTATTATTATGAAAAATATCTCAAATACGCAAAAGAACAGGGTGATGCCTATAAAGCCATAAAATTGAGTATCAATAAGTGTAATCAGATAGGAGCGGAATTTTTACAAAAAGCAAAACACGCTCTATACAGAAAAGATAACAAATCTGCCATAGAATTTTTGACTTTTGCAGTGAAAAATCAACCGGTAAATTATGATATAAACTATCTTTTAGGTTCAACTTATATGGAAGAAAATGATAATATGCACGCATTAATATATTTAAAACAAGCATATTGCGTTGATACAAAATCTTTAGATGTACTTCAAAAGCTTGCATCTGTTTATATAAATATAGGTGATTATACTGCTGCATATTGCACAATGCGCAGACTTCTTCCGCTTGTTATTCATAATCAGCCGGAATATTTAAAAACAATGCAGGTTATAAAAGAATTGGATAATTCTTTTGATGAACTTAGTTATCAAGGGCATTTGGAATGGGGTGACAGATATTATGAAGAAAACAATTATCATCTTGCACTTTTTGAATATGAAAATTGCTCAATAATGAAAGAATCAGTACGTGAAGAGTTGGAAGAAAAAATATCAAGATTAAAAAGTTTTATAAATCCGGAAGCAGGAATTGTAAAAATAAGTATGGAAAGAGCAAGAAAATCTTTGGAAAAAAATGACACAACAAAAGCAAATAAATATTTTTCAAAAGTAATGCGTCTTTCTGATGAAGATTCTTCCGAATACAAAATAGCAAAGTCGAAGCTAAATAATGTTTAAAACGCTGAAAAAATACTTTTATCTTTATATTCTGAGACGAAAATATTACCGCACAGGTTCATGCAACGCTTGCGGGAGGTGTTGTCAAAAAATTTATGTCAAACACAGAGACGTTATAAAAACTGAGGAAGAGTTTAAAAAACTTCAAAAACTTCATCCTTTTTACACATATCTTACAATTGTTGATAAAGATGAAACGGGGCTTGTATTTGAGTGTTCAAACTTGGATAAAGAAACACATAAATGTAAAATCCATAAAAAACGCCCCGGAATTTGCAGGAGATATCCTCAGGAGGAAGTTTTTGCAATGGGCGGAACTCTTGCCGAACATTGCGGATACAGGCTTGAACCAATTGTCAGTTTTGATGAAGTTTTTCAAAAAGTAGTTAAACAGAAAAAATAGATAACAGGAGTTTATAATATGAAAAAAGTTGTTATTCTAAACGGAAGTCCGAGGAAAAATTTTAATACCGCAAAACTTTTACAGGAGGCAAAAAAAGGTGCGGAATCTGCAGGTGCGAAGGTTGAATATATTAACCTTGTTGATATAAATTTTAAAGGATGTATGAGTTGTTTTGCCTGCAAAAGAAAGGGTGCAACGACAAACGGACTTTGTGCGTGGAAAGATGATTTGAGACCGGTGCTGGAAAAAATAATTAACTCTGATGCTGTTATAATCGGAAGTCCGGTTTATTATTCATATCCGACGGGAATGTTTAGAAATCTTCTTGAAAGAATGCTTTTTGCCGCAGGTACATATATTGTAGATGAAAATGGCGGTTTGAAAAGGATTTTAACAAGGACAATACCGGTGGGTATAATTTTTACAATGAATTGCCCTGAAGCTTTAACTAAAAATTATGATTATCCGACTATTTTGAATGCTAATGAATCCGCTTGCAGAGCGATATTTGGGTATGCAGAAACACTTAATTCTTATGATACGTACCAATTTACGGATTATTCAAAATATGATTGTACGCTTTTTGATGAAAGAGTAAAGGCAAAAGTAAGAGAAGAACAATTCCCGAAAGATTTGGCAAATGCATTTGAAATGGGTAAAAGATTAACGGAATTAAATTTATAAAATAATATAAAATATAATGTTGTGAATTTATTAATTTAATTATTGTTTTTAATTATAACCTTGTGTAACGAAATTTTACTTAATTTTCATTTTAAAATATAATGAAAAAAGATTTGGGAATATGAAGATTTGGGGGTAGCTTGATGAATTTGGATAAAGTAAGAGCGACAGATAGTGAAATTGCGCAATATATAGATGAAGAACTTGAAAGACAGCGTACAACAATAGAATTGATTGCGAGTGAAAATTTTACATCACCTGCCGTAATGCAGGCATGTGGAAGTGTATTGACTAATAAATATGCAGAAGGTAAACCGCAAAAACGTTACTATAACGGATGTGAAGTCATTGATAAAATTGAACAGCTTGCACAAAAAAGAGCGTGTGAATTGTTTCACATGGATCATGCAAATGTTCAGCCTCATTCAGGTGCTCAGGCAAATATGGCTGTTTTCTTTGCACTTTTAAAACAAGGCGATAGTATTTTGAGTATGGATTTGTCAAACGGCGGACACTTGAGTCACGGTTCTCCGGTAAATTTCTCCGGAACATATTTTAACGTAACAAGCTATGGTGTTGATGATAACGGATGTATTGATTATGATAACGTCAGAGAGCTTGCACTGCAATGCAAACCGAAATTGATTATTTGCGGAGCAAGCAACTATTCAAAAATAATTGATTTTAAACGCTTTAGAGAAATAGCTGATGAAGTTGGTGCTGTTCTTATGGCGGATATTGCTCATATTGCCGGACTTGTTGCCGGCGGAGTTCATCCGTCACCTTCCGGATATGCCCAAATTGTTACTACAACAACACATAAAACTTTGAGAGGTCCGAGAGGCGGAATTATTATGTGTGATGAAGAATATGCTCTTGCAATAGACAAGGCGGTTTTCCCCGGAATTCAGGGCGGGCCGTTGGAGCATATTATCGCAGGAAAAGCTGTTGCTTTAAAAGAAGCGCTTGAACCTTCATTTAAGACTTATGCCGAACAAATTGTTAAGAACGCAAAAGCTATGGCGCAAGGACTTCTTGATAACGGGTTGGATATTGTTGGCGGTATGACGGAAAACCATCTTATGACTCTGGATTTGAGAAAAACCGGCAAAACCGGTAAAGATATGGCAAACGTTCTTGAAAGAGTCGGTATTACCGCAAATAAAAATACCGTTCCGAATGATCCGCAAAGTCCGTTTGTTACAAGCGGAATCCGTCTCGGTGCAGCTGCGATGACAACAAGAGGTTTTAAAGAAGAAGATATGAAGGAAGTTGCAAGAATTATAGCAGAAGCGATAAAAAATTCCGACAATGAATCTGTTCTTGCATCTTTAAGGCAGGATTCTTTGAAGCTTTGCGAAAAATATCCTCTGTATTAATATAAAATCATTTATTAACGTTTTTGCGGAAATTTGCTGAAAATGTATTCAAAATAAGCTTTTGAAGCGTTTACACCGCGATTGAAAGTTCTTTGCGCAATTTTCGGCCAAAGTTTTTTATTCGAATATGAGACGTGATTTTCTGTCTGAACAGTATAGAGAGCTGTATTATGAAAAAGTGATTTAAGATTTGAAAAATGTATATCTTCGGGGATAAAATGATTGACTAAAAAGTTCAATCTTGAACTTACACCGTATTTTTTGCCTCTTTCAAAGTTTATGTGCATCGGAAGTCTGAATAACTTGTGTAAATAATTTCCGTGTTCAACATGCGGCGGAGTAGCACCGTCTTGAAGGTAATGAGCTGCGTATCCGGCTTCCCTGAGCGCAAGTTCTCTTCTTCCGGTATTTATTGCTTCTTCAGCTTTTGAGTTGTGATAAAGAAATTTACTCAATGCATTATTTTTTTCATCATTTTTTTTCCCGAAACTCGGGTCTTCATGCAAAACATCGTAAAAATGCGCGCTGTTCATATCTTCCAGCTCTTCGCTCATCAGGTCAGGCATTTTTGAAAACTGTGAAACCATATTTTTTTCAGCATCTGAAATATATAAATTATCTTTGAGAGCAAGTTTTGTCATTGCTCTGTGTGTTTTTATATTTTGTTTAAAATTTACGGAACATTGTGAAACTATCATTTTATATGTTTAAAAACCTTTTTATAAATTCTTTTGATATTCTGTAACACTCTCTCATATATCTGAAGTAAAATTTATTCTTTTTTACTTGAGGATTTCTTATTGTATTTTCAATAAGTTCATTAGTGTCAGGATTAACCTTCATTCCGTACTTAACTTTTAATCTGATTCCTCTGAGTGCCTGTATCGGATTATCAAAAAATGATTCTTTTTTGTTATGTTTTAATTTATTTTGAATTAAATCTTTTTTACCTTTAAAATAATCAATAAATTTTAGTTTTAATCCGCCTTTTTCATTTTCATCAAGCTTTATAAGCATGCTGTTGATAGAAAAATCATTATCACTAATATTTTTAATTAAAGCTTTTCTTATGTTATCTTTTCCACAGATTGTTTCACCGTTATCCGCAAGAGGTTTTAAATCCACCTCTGTATCTTTGGTATAAATTACTGCTCTTTTGACAGACGGTTTAAGGAAAATTCTTTTAAAAACATCATTGTGTTTTTCAAGCAATTCTTTGGAAAAATCCAGAGCGTCGCCGTTTATAATAAAATCAAGGTCGTTAATGTTTTTTTGCAGCAAACAATCTCTGACAGCTCCGCCAAAAAGATAAACATCTTTGCCGTCTGCAGCTTTTCTTATTGTATCCATAAGTTGCAGCTGATTTTCACTAAAACCTGCTTGTAAATTAGTATTTGTGGGCTGTATTAATCTGTTTTTATGAAATTTTTTTCCTGAAAAAATTATATTTTCATTTTTTATTGAATTTATAACAGTCATACTTTATTATAAACTCAAAAATAAAAAATTTTGCCCTTAAAACAGAAAACCAATCAATTACAATAATATTGCATAGGAAATATTCATTTTAATAATAAACATGTCATTCAGAGGACAATATCAATTCGGGTCAGAAGAATCTCTTAAACGGAATTATTAACTTTTTCCGTACCCTCTTAATGTAATATTTTTATTTTAAATTTTTATACCAAAAATACAAAAAGCGGAATCTCATAACTTCCGCTTTTTGTTCAAAATTTAACTCTGCAAATATTTTCGGTTATTGCGCAATTTCACCGGTATAAAATCCCATAAGATTTGCAAGTCTTCTCTGCTTTTCAGCAGCTTTTTCAATGTTTTGTTTAATTTCTTCAAGTTCTTTTAGTAATGTATTTAAGTCTTTGCGCTGTCTGCTCTCTAGGCGTTCCTCCTTATTCTGTGTACATTCTCGTGCATCCCGCAAATCAACTTCCAGCCAATTTGGTGAAAAGCACTTGTTTTCAAAATCTGTTTTTGAGCTCATAATTTACTCCTGATTAGTAACTCGGTTTAAATTTTCTTGTAAAGTTTTTAATTGTTCTGTTAAAGCTTGATACCATATCTCTGCATTCAACAAAATCCCTTGCTACTTCCTGAAATTCTTTTGAATTAAAATTGAATGCTGTCATTTCTGAATATTCAATCAGCATTTCGTGTTCGTCATGTTCCATAAATTGCTCCTTAAAAAACTACTACCCTGTTTTCCTAATTACACATTCCTATCAACTGCTATACTTCAATAATTTCATTTCCTTTTTGCTTACATAATGTATATCGGCACATTTTTGAAAAACTTTAGGGTTTTTGAAAATATTGTTACAAATCGTTACACAAGTGATGGAATTGTGCATAGTTATTGAGTTATAATTAGGCTATGTTAAAAGGGAAAAATATTTTAATAGGTATAACCGGCGGAATTGCAGCGTACAAAGTTTGTAATTTGATTAGATTGTACAAGAAATCAGGTGCAAATGTCAGAGTCGTTGTGACTCCGAATGCGCTGAATTTTGTCACAAAGCTTACTCTTCAGAGTCTTTCTCAGAATGAAGTTTACGTTGAAAGCTTTGAAATTGAAGAATATAAGCCGGAACACATTGCGCTCACCGAATCAGACATTTTTGTGATAGCTCCGGCAAGTGCTAATACAATTTCTAAAATTGCAAATGGGATTTGTGATAACCTTCTTACAACAACGGCATGCGCTTTTTCTAGACCGATTCTGCTTGCGCCCGCTATGAATACAAATATGTGGAACAATCCTTTTATTCAGGAAAATTTATTCAAGTTAAGAAATAACGGATACCATATTTTAGAACCCTCAAGCGGTTTTCTTGCCTGTGGAGATACGGGTGTAGGAAGGATGATGGAGCCTGAGGATATATTTGATAAAACTATTAAAATATTATCTGAAAAAATGCCGTTTTTTGGAAAAAAGATTCTTATAACAGCAGGCGGCACAAAGGAAAAACTTGACCCCGTAAGATATATTACAAATTGTTCTTCCGGAAAAATGGGGATTGCGCTTGCTGAAAATGCTTCCAAGATGGGTGCCGATGTAACTCTTGTTTCAACCTTTCCGCAAGAAGGCTGTTATACAAATATAGTTGCGGAAACAGCAAGTGAGATGGAAAAAGTTGTAAAAGAAAAACTTTTTGAGCAGGATTGTGTTATTATGGCAGCGGCAGTTGCTGACTGGAGAGCTGAAAATTATTCCGAAGAAAAAATGAAAAAAGGAGAAGAAGATTCTCTCACAATAAAACTTGTAAAAAATCCTGATATTTTAAAAGAGATTTGTGAAATAAGGAATTCAGCCCCCACCCGAATTTCAGGCTCTCAAAATTCGAGCCGAAATTCTACCCTCCCCCTTGGTGAGGGGTGTCCGGTTATTGTTGGTTTTTGTGCAGAGAGTGAAAATTTGATAGAAAACGCTAAAACAAAAATCCTGAAAAAAGGCTGTGATTATATTGTAGCTAATGATATTTCCCGAAAAGATATCGGATTTAACAGTGATAAAAATGAAGTTTATATCATAGATAAGGATTTGAATATCAATAAACTTGAAAAAAATTCAAAACAGAATATTGCAAAAAGTATTTTGGAAGAAATTTTGAATTTTTCAAAAATAAAATTGATAAATTAAGCTTGTAGGTCTGGTTTTAACCCGACAAAAACTTTTTGGTGCAATCTTGTGTAAAAGAGGGCAAGAATAGTGTAAAAAGCGGATATTTTTGTTATATAAATCGGACTTTTCGGACATTTTTAGTCAAGTAATTTTCTACCCAATAAAATCGCTAAGATTTACTAGAATTAGCAATCTTTCCGATTAAAAATTTTTTCCCCTTTGTAAAATAACAGTCGGTTTGAGAAGATAGAACACTCAAATTGAGAATCTAAATTATAGGTCGGGTTTTAACCCGACAATAACTTGTAAAGTAAATGTGTCGGGCTAAAGCCCGACCTATTTTTTGAACAAAATTTTCAAACTACCGATTTTTGCTCTTTGTTGTGATTTGGATTTTGTTGTTATTTGAGCCAAATATTTACTCATTCAAAAGTCTTTTTGCGGACATTTTTGTCACCGAAATCGGACATTCCGGACTTTTATACTCAATCAATTTTCGACCTATTAAAATCGCTAAGATTTACTAGAATCAGTGAATAGGTCGGGTTTTAACCCGACAAAAACTTAAAATTATTCAAAAGTGACTTTGCCGAAATAATCAAACTACTCAAAAAAATACAGGTAAAATTTTGCATTAAAAAAGAGAGCCAAAATGCTCTCTTTTATTAAATTTGGGCCCGGAGGGATTCGAACCCACGACCAAAGGATTATGAGTCCTCTGCGCTACCGCTGCGCCACAGGCCCGTGACGACTTTATTATTCAATTTTCAAACTTTGTTTTGGCCTGGTCTTGCGTTAGCAGAAACATTCGTTTCGCTACCTAACATCCTCAAAAAAGATAATCAATCTTTTTTTCGTCTGTTGCCACAGGCCCGTGACGTTTTTTTATTTTGTTGTCATTCCTTGGGCGCTGTGGTAGCGATGCGCTACCTTCCTCTCCGAGAACGTGACATTTAGTCACCTTCTCGTCGGCAGAGTGCCACAGGCCCGTGGCGACTTTATTATTCAATTTTCAAGCCTGCATTGATTTTATTTATCCCCGTTTTATTCAAACGTTTCTATCAATAACCGCTTTATATGCCCGCGTGTTCGGTCACTTCCCAATCCTATCAATTAAATAAACAAAAATCAAGTATTTTTTATTTCTTGTTTTTTATTTGAAAATTTTTCAACCATGAACATGCTATTGCAACATCCATTATATACAAGAGACAAAATGAAGGTAAAAAATAGCGTATTTCAAACGCATGCGTCGTTATTACAAATGTACCATACATACAAACAGCAAATGAAAAAATCAACATATACAATTTATCGTCAAATGATTTTCTGTAAATTTCTATTAACAGCATACAAAGTGATATCAAAAACACCAGCCACGGGTATCTGATAAGACTCCCGTTTGCTGCATTATTAAATATTTTGCACAAAATTTTTGTCGCTTCTGAATTATCAAAAAAAACTTCTGCTTTTTGTATGTCTTTGCTATCTTCATAAAAACATACCATAAGAGGTTTTGTTATTCCGAGAGTTCGTTTTATAAATTTACTTTTTGTATATATAAATATTTCAGGCTTGTCTTTTGCCAGCTTTAAATACTGTTTTATTATTCTTCCTGAACTTTTATTCTTACCTATGTTATAGGCAGATAAATCATTCCTGTTATCCCAGTAATAACTGTTTAATGAATTTTCATCTTGTCTGATTCGTTCGAGCGCTGTATTTAATGATTTTTCATCTGCAATATCATAAAAATATCGTTCTCGTTCTTTTTGAGATAAATTTTGTGTCATATCAAGCATTTCCCACGCAAATCCACCGCTATATATAGGAATTTTTTCCACCTGATACATTAGAGGAAATACAAATATAAATACAAGACTTAAAACTACCGCAAAACAACTGAATATTTTTTGAATTTTACTTAGATTTTTACCAAAGATTATAATACATAAAATCAATGGCAATAACAGTAAAGAACTTTCGTGACTCCCAAAAATGAATACACAGCAGAAAAATAAAATACAGATATCATACCAATAAAAATTTTTTGTGAGAAGAATGATTAAAGCCGCAACAAACGTATAACATAATACGCTTGGAGCATTCCAAACACAAACAAACAGCAGTACAGGGTTTAAAATAAAAAATAAATATTGCAGTAATGGATAAGGGGCATTGATTTTTTTTATCAGGCAAAAGGAAAAAGTTAAATACAAAAATGCACAAACAAATGTAAAAAAACTATATCCTTCTGTGAAATATTTACTTATTGCCATAAAAAATGAAGGCAAAAAAGTAATAGTATGTCCGACACGCTCAGCACAACCTGCGAAAGACCAGCATTCTATTATATGTTCGGACAAGGTTACTCTTGCATAAGAATCTGAAAAGAAAATACCCGGAGAAGAAAGTAATGTAAAAATTACAGATATAATTCCGTTTAATATTGTTACTAAAACAAATTCATTTTTTTTCATAAACTATATGCTAGCATGGTTAAGCAGAAATTTGTAGTAAACTTGCAAAACTTATTGATTTTAATGATAATTAATTCATAGATTTATTTTATTATCAGAGAAGCGGAATGAACAAATATAAACGATATATTTTAATCTTATTATTTTTTTTAATGATTGGCGGAATAATAGGTATAACATATAGACCTAACATGGGCTTTGATTTTTTTTCGTACCACTATTATAACGGCTGGGCAATTTGGAACAACAGACTTGGCTTTGATATTTTGCCAAGTTCTTTCAGAACCTTTTTTAATCCTGTTTTAGACGGTTTAAATTACTTGATTTTGGAACATTTAAATACTCATCCGAACATATTTTTATTTATTTCCGGATTAAAATTAGGGGTTTTCTTATTTATCTGTTATTTATTTGCAGACAATCTGTTTTTGAACAAAACTTTTGAAAAAACTTTATCAACTGTATGTTTAATTATACTAACACTCTTTTCACCGATATTAATGCACACTGTAGGCGCTGACTGGACTGATATACAAATCAATTCAATGGTTTTAATTGCATTTTTGATATTTATTATCAAAATGTTTAAACCCTCTTCTTTTAAAAATTTGTTTTGGCTTTTTATTTCCGGTTTAATTTTGGGATTAGCGGTCGGATTAAAATATACAGCAATGGTATTTATTTTGCCGTTTTTATTATGCATATTATTAAATTTCAAAAATATTCAAAATCCGATAAAACAAATTTTATACGGTTTAATCGGCGGAATTATGGGTTTTTTAATCACAGACGGTTGGTGGATGTACAAGGTATATCAACTTTGTCAAAATCCGATTTTCCCGTATTTAAATAATATTTTCCATTCTCCTTATGGAGATTTTTCTTCGATAATTTCTTCAGATTTTGAACATTTGAGACCTAAAAATATTACTGAATTTTTGTTTGCACCGTTATTAAATTCTTTAAACAATACAATAGGAATAGAATGTTTTTATTTTGATTTAAAACATTCCGTTATTTTTATTACAACTGTTATTTTCTTAATTTGGAGCAAAAAAGAATCTTTTAACGAAAAATTAAAACAAATAATAAATCCAAATATTTTGCGGACAATAATAATTTTTATTATAAGTTCTTATTACATTAATCAATTAATTTTTACTCAGTATAGATATATAATTGCACTGATACCTTTAGGTACACTTATAATAATATCAATGTGTTATGTATACAATTATTCCGAAAAAGAAGAATCTTGTTCTTTAAATTTATTTAATTATCTGCTGATTGTTTTATCGGCTTTAGCAATATCCGTTTTTAATTCCAAAGATATGCTTCTAACATATAAATATATTGTAATTCTCACGGCTTTTGCCGGTATATTGAATTTTGAAAAATTATATAAAAAATACAAATTTAATAAAAATTATTGTCTTTCCCTAATTACAAGTATAATTATATTTACAGCAATTATAATACCTTTGAATGTAAATATAATTTATCCTGTATCACAAGTAATAAGTATTAAAGACATGCGAATACCGGATAATGCTACCGTGTTTTGCGCCACGACCTCAACAAATTTTATAATTCCGGCACAAAACCCTAAAGCAAAATATGTTATATATGCCATGCAGGACGAATATCATAAATATCTGAAAAACTATGAGGTTGCGGCAAGAGTTGAATATACAAGCAAGTATTTACAAAATGTCATGCAAGAAATTTTTGATACAAAAAAAGATTTGTATATAATTCTGTCATCGGATGATTTTTTCAAGGCACCTAAAGAATTAAACGAACTATATCAAAAATCCGTTTTTGATTATTCCGGTGATATTACTAATATTTATAAAAACTGTAAAAAAATTAAATATTCTGTATTAGGACACGAAGATTTCCGTAATGATTATCTTTTGTGCAAACTAAAATAATAAAAATCTTTCTTTTATAAGATAAATTAAATGTCTCATCCCGTCCCGCCATGGATTCAAATGCGGAATTCTGTTTTCTATGCCTTTAAGCAATGAAATCGGTGTTTCTGTTATTGTAAATTTGTGTTTAACAAACTCCACCAAAAGTTCTGATGCAAATTCCATTCCTGTAGTCTTAAATTCTATTTTATCAAGAGAAGCTTTTCTCATAAGTCTCATTCCGCATTGAGAGTCAGATATTTTAGTGCCGTACAAAAGATTCAATACAAAGGTTAATACAGGAGTTCCCAGAAATCTGTTTAAAACCGGCATGGCTCCTTTTTCAATATTTCCTTTAAGCCGTGTACCTATTACCATATCAATATTGTCATCCATTTTATTCAGCAATAACGGAATTTCAAGAAAATCATAAGTATTATCAGCATCTCCCATAAGAACAAATTTGCTGTCAGCAGCTTTAAAACCGCATCTTAAAGTATTGCCGTAACCCTTATCAACACAGTGTACCACACGAGCGCCAAGAGCTTCTGCAATACTTACGGAATTATCCGTTGAACCGTTATCGGAAATTAACACTTCCCCGTCTATATTGTATTCTTTAAATATTTTCAGACATTTTTCTATGCAGATGCCTATTGTTTTCTCTTCATTTAGACACGGTATTACAACTGTTAAAAACTTTTCCATAAGATTTATTATATAATAAAATTACTGTTTTTTACTTTTTTGTGATACAATAACAGTATAGTAAGGATAGTATAAGATTTTTTATAATCTTTTTTATATGAGGGGGATTAATGGTACAAGGATACGACGCTAGTAATATACGTGTTTTGGAAGGGTTAGAAGCTGTAAGAATGCGCCCCGGGATGTACATAGGTTCAACATCTCAAAGAGGTTTGCATCACTGTATTTATGAAATCGTTGATAACTCAATTGATGAATCTCTTGCAGGCTATTGTACGGAAATTCATGTAACCGTTCACAAAGATAACAGCGTGACTGTAGAAGATAACGGACGCGGTATCCCTGTTGATATTAAACCCGATTCCGGAAAATCCGCACTGGAAATCGTTCATACGGTTCTGCACGCAGGCGGAAAATTCGGTGACGGCGGATATAAAGTTTCAGGCGGTCTTCACGGTGTTGGTGCGTCTGTTGTAAATGCTCTTTCCGAAAAAATGACTGTTGAAGTTTCTCGTGACGGATACGTTTGGAGACAAACATACCTTAGAGGTGAACCGACTTCTCCTGTTGAAAAAACCGTTACTACTACAAAAACAGGTACAAAATCAACTTTCTGGCTTGATCCGGAAATCTTTACTGAAACAACAGAAGTTGATGTTGATATAATAGGCACCCGTTTCAGAGAAATGGCATTCCTTAATAAAGGCTTAAAAATCATTCTTCATGACGAAAAATCAGGCAAGGATGAAACCTTTCATTACGAAGGCGGTATTGCAAGCTATGTAACATTCCTTAACCAAAATAAAACTCCGTTGTTTGAAGAACCGATTTACATGGATAAAATGGTAGGTACAACAAGAGTTGAAGTTGCTATGCAATACACGGATTCCTACAACGAGTCAATTCTTTCTTTTGCAAACAATATCAACACTCATCAGGGCGGAACTCACTTAACAGGCTTCCGTAACGCAATTACACGTGTTTTGAACGATTATGCAAGAACAAATAAAATTCTTAAAGATTCAGAACAGAATCTTTCCGGCGATGACGTTCGTGAAGGTCTGACCGCAATTGTTTCGGTGAAGATTGAAAATCCTGAATTTGAAGGCCAGACAAAAGAGAAACTCGGCAACTCGGAAACTATGAGTGCCGTTCAGGATGTTGTCAGAGAAAAACTTCAGGAATGGCTTGAATTCAACCCAAAAATTGCAAGAACTATTATAGAAAAGACTCTTCAAGCGCAACGTGCAAGAGAAGCTGCAAGAAAAGCAAGAGAATTAACAAGAAGAAAATCTGTTCTTGAAAATTCAACTCTCCCCGGAAAACTGGCAGATTGTTCAAACAGAGAACCTGAAAAATGCGAAATCTTTATCGTTGAGGGTGATTCTGCGGGTGGTTCTGCTAAACAAGGCAGAAACAGAATGTTTCAGGCAATTTTGCCGTTGAGAGGTAAAATTCTAAACGTAGAAAAAGCCCGTTTGGATAAAATTTATGCTAATAATGAAATTCAATCTATGGTTCAGGCTTTCGGTATCACGATAAGCAAAAACGAAGAAGAATTTAACCTTGAAAAACTTCGTTATCACAAAATTATTATCATGACCGATGCCGATGTAGACGGTGCGCACATTAGAACGCTTCTTTTGACGTTCTTTTTCAGATATGCAAAACCGCTTATTGAAAACGGTTATGTATATATTGCGCAGCCGCCGTTATTTAAAGTTACACAGGGCAAGACTTCCGAATACCTTTATGACGAGCATGCGCTTGATAAAATGCTTAAAGAACGCGGTATTAAATCATTGAGCCTATCAGATAAAACAAAATCCAAGGTTAAGACCGGTGATGAATTGGCAGAATTGATTTCTAACATGTCATCATTCTATAAAGCATACAATAACCCGATTCTGAACATTATTCCTTCAGTCGTTCTGAGAGGTTTAATCCGTTCAAATGTTAAGCCGGAAGATTTTGAAGATCAGGCAAAAATGACAGAAGTTGTTGAATACCTCGACCATTATCTTAAAGACCACGCTGAAAATTATAACGTAACAGAAGCTAAAAATTACGGCGTTTCACTCAAATATAATGCAGAAGTTGCAAGATATGCAATCGAGCTTCAATTGTTTGAAAATGAACACGAATTGATTACGGCAAATATAATAAAATCAAATGAATTTAAACGCTTAAAGAATGCTTATCCGTTGATTCGTGACTTTTTGATTGAAGAAGAAGAAAAACTCATTCTTGAAAGCGAAAACGGCGAGATTGAAATTACATCTTTTGAACAGCTCCAAAAAATCGTTGATGACAGAGGTCAAAAAGGCTTGCAGATTCAGAGATTTAAAGGTCTTGGTGAAATGATGCCTCAGCAATTGTGGGAAACAACAATGGACCCTGAGACAAGAACACTTCTCAAGGTTAATCTTGAAGATGCAATGATGTGCGACCAGTTGTTTGATGTACTTATGGGCGACAAGGTTGAACCGAGACGTGAATTCATCGAAGCTAACGCTGTATACGCTACAAATATTGATACATAAAAAGTCATTATCGGACACGTTTAGTCCGTTTAGAGACTTATTTTACAAAAAAGCTTACATTAACATTTGCGTACACTTTTACAACACCTTCTGAAATTGAAGTAGATGCGCTTTCTTGTGATGCGCTGTCTGCTACTGAAGCGAGCATATTTTTTGCCATGTACATTCTCGGGAAACTTCTTGTGCTGTTTTCCGAACAGCTTATATCCATTGAGCGTATTCCGTCTAATGATGCTCCCATGCTTTTTGCGGCAATTAATGCTCTTGTATTTGCTTTTTTGGATGCAATTTCAATTAAAGAATTACATTGTGATTCGTAATTTGAAACTGAAAAATTCAAAGAATCAACATTCGTTGCACCGGCTTCAATTGCTTTGTCAATCATCGTTCCGACTTTATCAATAGATTTTGTATGTACGATTACTCTGTTTGAAACCTCATATTTATCAAGATTTCTCTTGTTTCCGTTATATGTATAAACAGGAGAAGCATTAAAATCAGAGGTTTTTATAAAATCTCCTTTTGAAGAATCAAGCATTCCTTTTAAAAGAGTCAGCAGCTTATCCGAAATTTCTTTGTTTTGAATTGTAGCCTTCTGCATTGATTTTGTATCGGAAGTTTTTACCGCAAAAGAAATTTCCGCAACGTCAGGCGCAACTTCGGTGTTAGCGGACGTTGAAAGTGAAATATATCCTCTTTCTTTTTCATTTATAGCTGTAATCGCTTGAGTTGAAAGTATGGATAAGCTTATCAATATTGCTGCAGATATAATTTTTTTCATTTCTTTCTCCTTATTTTTTGCAAACCTGACTTATTAATTATACCACTATTGTTTTGATTTATTCATAAAAAATTAAAAAACTAGCGTTTTGCCGCAAACATTTTTAAAGACGTTTCTGCAGAAGTAGGAAGTTTATCCGTCACATTTATCGGAATGTATTTTGAAAATTCCACAAAATCAAATTCTTCCGACAAAGCATCACTAATTTCAGAGGTTTTTTGACTCTTTGTCAGATTACAAAAATTTACCGGTTCTCCCCAAAGAGTAAAATTGTTTGCAATATTATATGAATTCATTCTGGCAGTTTTGCTGTCAGCAAATTGTTCAGCAATTACAGATGTTTCAACCCCTTTTTTATCAAGAGCTTTTACCAATGTGTCAATAATTTTTGTACTCTCTTCCGCTTTTGGATGACCGGAATCATAAGCAACTCCGCCGGTTATTATCGCTATAACATCGTCATAACTGTGTTTTATACCTTGTCTTAATTTATCAACATTTTCACCGACTCTTCTTTGAAGGCTCAACATAGATTCGTATTCAGGAGTAAGACAAGCAACAAATTTTCTGACCGGTGTCCACAATGTTAAACCTACAACGGGTGAAAGATCTTTTTGAAGAACACCTGTTGTTGCACTGACATTTTTCCCTTTGGCTATTGTGTATCCGCTGTCAAATGAATTTATAAATTTTGTTGCACATTGTGTAGTGGGATATGTTTTATTTTTTAATAAATTAATTGAAAGTCCTGTCATAAAAAATCCTTATATAAAATGATATACTTTTATATAAGAAACGTGTAAAAAAATTTTTTGCTATCTGCAAAATTTTCCGTAATACGGACATTTTATGGTATTATTACGTTATGTACCAAATTAAAAACAAAATATATCTGAATTTTGATAAAACACAAAAAAGCGGAATTTGTAATTATCTGAGAGCATTGGTAAAACAGAATCTAAGCTTATCAGCAGATGAAATTCTTGATAAATTTCTGGAAGATGAAAGATATTACTTGGAACTTAATGCATCCAGATTTCCTTTTTTGAAAGATTGTATTGAAGAAAAAGAGTTTCAAAAAGATACCAAGGATTACATAAAGGAATGTATTAAATACTATGAATACAAGGAAAAACAGAGACCGATAATTGAAGCTCAAAAAGAATTTGAAAAAAAGAAAAGAAAATTTTTGCAGGAAGTAAAAATGTCAAAAGAAGAACCGACCAAAAAGCAGTTATATTACTATGACAAGCTCTGCAAAAGATATTCAATTGAAAAAAAGAACGTGGAAGAACTTTCAAAGCTTGATTTAAGAGACGAAATAGAAAGAATTTTAAATGAATATTCACAAGATTATAAAATTGATGACTGATACAGGAATAGATGAAAGAGAAGCAAAGCGGGAAGTAAAAATGCTTCTTGAACACTTTTGCAATTATTCTGAGAAAGACGAAATTTTAGGCAGAAAACTATCCGACGAACAACTGAAAATAATTGAATCTAAAGTTCAGGCACGCATTGCAGACAGAACTCCGGTTCAGTATATTATCGGAGAAGCTTATTTTATGGGTGAATTTTTTAAAGTAACACACGATGTTCTTATTCCCCGTGACGAAACAGAAATTCTTGTAACAAAAGCAATAGAGATTATCAAAGAAAATAATCTGAAAAATATTCTCGATATCGGAACCGGTTCGGGATGTATCGCTTGTACAATAGCAAACAGAACCGATGCGGTTGTTCTTGGAGTAGACATATCATCTGATGCCTTAAGAATTGCACTTGATAATGTTACAAGGCTCGGAATAAACAATCGCGCTGTATTCAGAAAATCGGATTTGTTTTCAAAAATAAGAGAAGATGAAAAATTTGATATGATAGTTTCAAATCCTCCTTATATCCCAAAAGGAACTCTATTAGAGCCGGAGGTTCAGCATGAACCGCAAATTGCTCTGTTTGCGGAAGAAAACGGGCTTGCACTGTACAGAAAAATAGTTCAGGATGCACCAAACTTTTTGAATCCGAACGGGCGGCTTATTTTTGAACTCGGAATCGGAGAATCCGAATCAGTAAAATCATTTATGAAAGAATATTTTGAAGAAGTCAATGTTATCAAAGACCTCGCGGGAATCGACAGAGTAATATACGGAAGAATGATTTCATAAAAAACAAAGCCAAATAAAAAAGGGATACCAAAAATCAAAATGGCATCCCTTATTTCTGAATATTTTTACTTATAAATCTTCAATTTTCTACCCGACTAATTCTTTCAAATAGTTTGGCAGGGCAAAACGTGCAAAGTGATAATCTTTGTTATAAATTTTGCTGGTTTTTGTGATTTCATTACCTCTTCTTTCATCCCAATATGAAAGCGGTTTAACTGTTTTTGAACAGAATGCCCATGCCCAGTATCCGCCTGGGTATGTCGGAATATTTGAAGTATATGTTGAAACAATCGGAAATACTCTTCTCAACTGTTCATACATCTTTTTGATTTCGATTTTATTAGTGAACGGACTTTCGGACTGCGCAACCATAATTCCGCCCTCTTTCATTGATTCCATAACATTTGTATAGAATTCATCCGTAAACAATCCTTCACCGGGGCCCATCGGGTCAGTTGAATCAATAAGAACAATATCAAACATATTTTTCTTATCTTTTATATATTCAATAGCGTCCTGTACAAGTATTTCGCATTTCGGATTATCAAGCTCGCAAGCAATAGTCGGAAGATATTTTTTGCAAGCTTCTATAACCATGCCGTCAATTTCGCAAAGTACAACTTTTTCTACTGTATCGTGTTTTAGGACTTCTCTGACTGTTCCTCCGTCACCGCCTCCGATTACAAGAACGGTTTTCGGATTTTTATGCGTCATCATAGGGATATGAGCAATCATTTCGTGATAATGCCACTCATCACCTTCTGTTGTCATCATTAAATCATCCAGAGTAAGCACTCTGCCGAGGGTAGAATCGGTGTCAAAAATTTCTACCTTTTGAAAAGGTGACTGCTCGGAAAATAGAATATCTTTAGTTTTTATTGCAATTCCGTATCCTCCCGGAGTGATTTCTTTATATATGTTTTGTTCTTTATCAATTCCCTGTAAAACAACAGTATTAGTCATTTTAAACTACTCCTTTCCCTGCAAGTATATGTATATGAAGATGGAACACTTCCTGTCCTGCTTCACGACCTGTGTTAATAACGGTTCTAAAGGATTTAATACCTTCTTTTTTTGTAACCTCTTTAACGGTCATCATTAATTTTCCTAAAAGTTCTTCGTCATTAAGTTCATTCAAAGATTCGACGTGAACTCTCGGAACAACCAGCAAATGAGTTTCAGCCTTTGGGTTAATATCTCTGAAAACTACTGCGTATTTGTTTTCATATACAAATTCAGTATTAAACTCTCCGTTAATAATTTTACAAAAAATGCAATCTGTCATAAAACTTCTCCTTTAATATTCAGATGATAATAAAAATATTGTATGATTGCAAATTTTTGAGATATAATTTACCCGTTAGGGATTTTTATTTTGAAAATAAACTCAGTACAAAACATCCAATCAATACCCGTAATTTTTCGCGGTGCAAAAATACCGTCTGCACAACCAAGCATGCCGGTATCTTGTGACGTTTTTGTAAAATCGGCAGTTTCAGAAATTGATATGCTTAAAGAAAATTTATACACTTCTGTCATTTCCAAAGTAAAGACTGCAGATTCTTCTGATATAGAAAAAATTATTAAAAACATAATTTCTCATACAGGTGTTGAAAAGAATATCGTTCTGCAAACTCTCGCAAAACTGACAACATATTCCGGATACAAAAGCCTTGCCCTGATTCAGAAACAGCTTGCAAATGAAGGAATAGGAGTAATCGGAAGAATTCCGAAAATTGAAGATAATGATACTGCTCCGCTATGTTTATCGGATGTTATAAGATATATTCTTATGAAAAACGGAAGAATTCCTAACGCTAAAAATGACGCTCAACAAGGAATAATTTTGGATACAGAATTAGTAAATTATGCGGAACGTCTTTTGCCTGCGGAACAAGAAAAATTTTTAAAAACGCTTTCAAAGTCTAAAATTGTATACTTTGAAGATTTCGAAAACGGATGCAACTTTCTTAATCGCGGTAAAGGAATTGAACAGACTGCAACAGATATGATTGAAAGAATGAAAGACGGAACTCTGCTTGATTCTGACACAAAGGAAAGAGCGGAAGCTTTGGGACTTAAAATTACCGTTATTAAAAATTCTGTTCCTAAAAATATTTCTCCGCAAACAATTGTAAATAATATCAATCCGATAGTTCCGACAAAAGAAGATTTCATAAAAACACTTAGTTCAGTTATGAATAAACAATTTGAAGGTGCTGAAAATACAAAATACCAAAAATATGTTCTGAATTTTGCTGAAAAAATGATTTTCCCTGTTTCAGCTTTAGAATACGCAAAATCTTTGAAAGAAATCAACAAAAAAATAGAAAAATTTTTACAGAAAAATGAGAAAAATCCTGACAATGTATATTATATTCTGCCCACAACGGACAAAAGTTTTGTGACGGCATTATACCAGTACAAAAAAGCTAATAACATAGAAAAATTAAAATGCATTATGCCCGAATATGACAGCTGGTACGAAAAATTCTATAATTTTAAAGATATACCAGAAGATTCTACACTTATAATTCTGGATGACTGCATTCTGACCGGACTTACAATGATTCAGGATGCATTCAATTACACCAAAAACGCACGCAAACTTAAAAACAAATCAATAATTTTTGCCTCTGTTGTCGGAACAAATCAGGGAATTACAAATATTAAAAATCTGATTAAAACACACGGAAGAGAAAAAAAAGATTTGATTATAACAGGAAAAATCGCTCCTGAATGGGAATCACATTCCGCATTATCTGATATGAAATATCTTGACATGCAAGCTTCTATCCCTTATATTACGGCAATAACCCTGCCGTACATCGGCCCTGACACAAATTGTGAACTTCTTCATCCGCTGCTGAAAAAATTCTTGTTTTTCCCGAAAGCGCAAAAACTTTCTAATAAAAATCTGGATTTTAATATGAATCTGTAGGCAAAATAAAAAGGAATCGAGATTCCTCTAATTCCTTTATAAACGGAGTTTAACTAATATTAAAATTTATATTGTGAATAAATGCGATTGAGAAACTATAAATTTACTTAATCACTTAATCACATGTTTACCGGTTCATTTCACCGTTATTGTGTAGCCATTTCGATTGCTGATTGCAGGAGTTTCTTGTTTGTATCAATCATTGCTTTTACAAGCTCCATTTGTATGGTTGCCTGTTGATAATCAGCAATATTAGCTTTAAAATCTGTATTTGATTGTTCAATCAATCCTGAACGGATTTCACCCCTTCCGATTACAGGCTTGCCGGAATCGGGAGTTTCTACAAATAACCCGTCTTTAACCATATAAAGTCCGTTCGGATTATGGAAATTAGCAGTCGCTATCTTATACAGAGGAACCATTCTGTTTCCGCCGTCCGCTTTTCCGTATATCGTGCCGTCATTTTTAATTTCGTATTCATCATATTTTCCGAGGAATTTGCCGTTATTCGGGTCAATCCAAAGCTTAATGTTTGTAGTAGGAATACTCATTGCACCGCCTTTTAGTGCAGTTTCTTCATACAAATCGGCGCTTATTGATTTTGTACCGGACATGATTTCACCTTTGTCATTCAGAATATAGCCTTGAACAGTAGCACCGGTTGCAGATTTATATACGCCTTCTTTATCGAATGTAAAATCTCCGAGACGTGTATAAGCTACATTTCCTTCCGGAGTGCGAACCATAAAGAAACCTTTTCCTTCAAAGAATAAGTTTTCGTTTGAAGTTCCGGGCATAGATTTTCCCTGTCCCTGATTCTTGACATTGTTATCAATTACGGCACCGCCAAGGAATGTTTTAAATGTAATCTTGTTTTCACGGTATCCCGGAGTGTAAACATTGGTCATGTTTTCCGAAATAACGTCCATCCACTCGGTTGTCGCTTTTTGAGTGTTAATTGCATTTGTGTACATATCATTCATCTTTGCGGCCCTTCTTTCTGTTATTTTGATTTTGTTGTTTTCTCTGGTTTAATTGTTCGTAGTCAATATTATTGTCATCAAACCTTTGTTTCAATAGCGGTAAATTTTCTTTCAAATACGCTTCCGCTACCTGTGATGACGGAAGAAAATCTGCGGATATTTTTCCGTCTCTTGATATCTTTATAATGACAGAAATGTTATTGTCAAAATCTATTCTGACAGGTTTATTTTCTTCCATGGATTTTGCAAGTAAATCTGCCAGTGTTTTTGAAACAGAAGCTGATTTTTCCGGATTTTTGACATCGCTTAAATTCATTACGTCACCGTTTACAAGGTTGGCAAAAAACTCTACGTCAGATTTGTCCATAATAACGGAATCAAATTTTGCAATCGTATCGACAGTAATATTTGTATCCGTTGAAACTTTTCTGATTACTTCTTCGTTTGTAACGGTTTTTGTTTTTTCGGTATCTTTCATTGCCATATTTTTATTGGCAATCGCAATATTTTCTTCCATTGTTGAAAGTATTGCTTTTTCTTCCGCAATATCTCTGGCTGAAACTTTTAATTCCTGCTTACTGTTTTCCGGATTAATAAATTCACTAAAAGGCTGACCGTTTGAGTTAAAGCTCATATTTGCATTCATCTCTGCATTCAGACGGTCTTTCGGTTCCTGAATATTCATATTGTTGTCTATCAATCCGAATTCCTCATTTTTATTCTTGATATCGTCAGATAAAGCCTTGACCTTTAGCGATTTTTCTTCATTTTCATCCGTACGGTTGAGCTTAGAAATTTCTTCAACAGCACCCTCTAACCCGTCTATGGCATTTTTTGTACTGTCTTTTGTATTTTCTTCCGGATTGTCTTTTGAATTCTCTTCCGCCTTATTTTCCGGCTTTGAATCAACTGTTTTAGTATTATTTTCCGATTTGGTTTGTGACAAATTTTTCAATTCGTCCGAAAATTTTACACTATTATCCTGAGATGTTGTTTTTTGTCCGGACTGAGTTTGAACTGTATTATTTTGAACCGTATTTATATTCATTAATATTCACCTGCTTCTATTCGTTTTAATTCTTCCTGCAAAGCCAATTCTTCTTCTGTTTCTCGGGAATGTATGAAGAATCTCTGTACACCGATTTCGGAAAATTGTTTCAGCTCCTGCGCTTTTTCTTCTTCTAAGTATGCGTCACGCTGTTTTTCTTTGTGTTTTTCTACAACTTTAACTTCCTGCTCGCACTTGACCAATTTTTGAGTTTCTTCATCCAGTATTGCCTGAACCCTCTGCCTTTCCTGTTCAAGTACGTCTGCCTTGTCCCAGAGGTGATGAAGATAGTTGTCATAATATTCCATCATTCTGAAATCAGCCGTTTTTTTATTCAGGATAGTTTGTTGAATTTCCGCTTCGTTCTGACGAATTCGTTCTTCTGCTTCGTACACTGCCTGCTGTGCTTTTTGTACTACAAGCAATTGCGCTTCTTTCTTTCTGATACGAAAATCCAGAACTTTTTGTAATCTGTATCTAAAGGGCATAATATATTCTCACTTCTATATTATGGTAGATATTTTATTTCTGCGGTACATCTATTTGGAGGATTAATGATGAATATAAAAAAGTCAAGGCAGGGGGGGGGTAAATAAGGGGGGGGGTAAATAAAGAAGAGTAAATAAGGGGAAAATAAAAAATAAAAGGGCAATGAGGAATAAATTGAATAACCCACAGCATGCAGGCTATGCCTGCAACATCCATAAAATCCTTCAGCCGTAAGGCTGATATGGTTAACCGTTTAATCGCGTGTTTTTCCTTTTTTTCTTGTTACTTCTTTTCTTCCTTTTACCTCGCAAATAAAAGGAAGAAAAGAAGTAAACATAAAATTAACAAAGATATTTTAATTATTTTTATCAAGATTCTCCCAATCTACGATTGAAAAAGTTCTTGTCGGATTGAAACCTGACTTACTCACTACCACACTACCCCACCTCGAAATCAAAGATTTCGGTCCTCCCTCAAGGGGAGGACAAGAAGTTGTAGGGTAGACTTCAGCTGTAGGTTGGGTGAAACCCAACAAAAACCTAAATTAAAAACAATGAGTTGATAAGAGTTGTTGGGTTTTTCAAAATAGAAACTTACGCAAGCGGCATGAACACTTTCACGCAGAATCCGCATTCTTCATTTGAATAAAGTCTGATTTCCCCGTCCATCGCCTCAACAAGCCCTTTTACGATATAAAGTCCCAATCCAGTTCCTCTTGTTGTTCTTGTTGTTTTGTCATCGACACGCGTAAATTTTTCAAACAGAGTTTTTAATTTTTCTCTCGGTATAACATCATAATCATTTTTGACCGATACAATTAATTTATTTTCAGAAGTTTCACAATCTATAGTTATCGGTGAATTATCTTTAGAATATTTGATAGCATTTTCTATAAGGTTTACAAACACCTGTTCTATTCTGTCCATATCGGCAAGAATCTCTGTCGGGCAGTTTTCAACATTATTTATAATCTCTTTTCCGGAATCATTCTTTACTAAAAAGATAGAACTTTCAATAATTGAATTTACAGGAATAGGCTGAATTTGTACATTTAATCTTGAGCCTTCAATATCCGGAATTACAAGCAAATCTTCTATCATGCGTTTTAAACGTTCTGATTGTCGTTTAATAACCTTCAAAGATTTCTGCTTAGTTTCTTCATCTATTACGATATCCTGTCTCAAAAGCCTTGAAGTATACCCCTGAATACTTGTCAAAGGTGTTCTGAACTCGTGGCTTACCGTATCAATCATATTGGAACGGAATTCGTTTAACTGTTTTAATTCTTTATTCTTTTTCTTTAACTGGACGTATGATTTATGAATCTGAGCAACCATTCTGTTAAATTCTGTTCCCAAAAATACAATTTCAAACGGAGTAAAAATGTTTGTCAAAAGTCTTATTCTTCTCGCATAATTTCCTTTTGAAATTGCAATAATTGCTTTGAATAACTGACGTATATTTATGTAAAGATACGATGTATAAAGTCCCACAACAAAAAATATTGTAAGCATTGCAATTAATATAGATAAAATGATTTTATCTCTATTGTAATCAATTGCACGTTTTTTGACTGCTTCTGTTGTATTAACCAAGACCAATGCCTTGGGAGAAGTTTTATTCAAATAAACAAGCGGCTGGTTCTTATTCATACCATATATAACAGCATTATCATTCTCAAGAGTTTTAGGAAGCTGCGATAAACTTGATACAAATCCTTCTTCCGAATAATTACTTGATGCTACAAGCTCTTTTGTTTCTCCATTTAAAACATATATTTGACGCTGGTCTCCCGCCATTGTTTTAAAAAGATTTTTTTTCAAATCATTCAAATCCAAGACAGCGACTAAATATCTGCCGTCATGCATTTTATAATTGCTGACAACATAATAGTCTGTACTGTTGAATGCTTTGTACTGATTCAATTTTCTTTCATTATCAACGATTGCAAGTTCTTTATAAAAAGGCATCGTTTGAGTTATTTTATCAATATATTGCTGTTCCTGCTCAGAATCATCATAAAACCTCAGAGTTTCAGCAATTTGTGAAAGTTCTCCCTGAATTGACTGATTGAAAACATCAATTTCTTCCGACACAACTTTTGCTATCATAACAGCTGCCGAACGGAGTTGAGCGCGGTTTGACTGCTGGTTTACATTATTTATAATTATACCGCTCACGGTCATAGGAATAAGTACGGCAAAAAAGCTTACTACAATAATTTGTTCTGCTATTTTTAATCTTCTTTTGGAAAAAAACTGAACCACTTTTTATTCCTCGCCAAACGGAGTAAGCTTATAACCTACGTTTGTTACTGTATGTAAATATTTTGGTTTTTTAGTATCCGGTTCAATTTTGTTTCTCAAAGCTCCTACGTGAACCCTCAACATTCTGACATCTTCGTCGCTCGAATATCCCCAAACCTCTTCCAGTAAAGTTGCAAGCGTAACCGATTTATTAAAATGCTGAAGAAGGCAGTACAAAATTTCAAACTCAGTCGGTGTAAGCTTGATTTTTTTGTTCAAAATAATTGTTTCCAGAGTATCAGGCAGAATTTCAACATCGCCGGCTTCGAGAATCTCGCTTGTGTTCATAGTTTCAACCGGCGGTTGATTTCTTCTTAAAAGTACTCTTATTCTCAAAAGAACTTCCTGAATATCAAAAGGTTTTACCAAATAATCATCCGCACCGCTGTCAAAACCGCTGGTCTTATCTCCGATTGTTCCTTTTGCGGTAAGCATGAGTATCGGCACATTAATTTTTGCCTGACGAATATTTCTGCAAACGTCAAAACCGTTCATTTTTGGCATCATAACATCCAGAAGAATTAAATCATACTTATTATTTAAAGCCTTGTTTAAACCTTCCATGCCGTCTGACGCAGTATCCGTAAAATATCCGCTTGACGCAATATCAAATTCCAATAAATCACGAATTTCGTTATCATCATCAACAATAAGTATTCTTTTCTTTTCAGACATTACATAACCCTCTTTTCTGTATATTGTATAAAAACAAATACCTGATTTCAAGAGTAAATATTACAAAATGTAAACCACTGAACCCCTTTATTTTCGGTGATAAGTATGAAAAACCTCCAACTAAAGTATAATTTTTGTAAAAATTATTAAAGTTTTTAAAATTTGTGCCGTTATATAAATTGTAAGAGAAAAGTAGTTAAAAAAATTAGGTTGTAAAATATGACAGACAGAGAAGAAGAATTAGGCGCATCATTATTTGGAAGAACTTTGGATTTGATGGAAGATGATCCTCTTGAAGAGTTTTTTGCACTCAACATGGGAGATTTTATTTCCGAATATCTGATTTCAGAAGATTTGGCAAACAAAATCGGAAAAAATGCAAAAAACAAATCCGAAAAATTAAAATCACAATTAAGAGAATTAATTTCCATTTATTCTCTGGATAAAACCTTATGTGTATTAGGTTTCAGCTCGCAGGAAGAGTACGTTGTGTATAATTCTATAGCAAAAACTCTGACTCAAATTCTTGATGTAGACGCATGCCATATATATCTTACGGAAGATTTTACAAAAGGTTTGAATTTTGAAAACAAACTTCTTGGGCTGGTTGGTTCATCAATAGAGTTTGATGAAGATATGTATGCAAAGAAGCTGGGCTACACAAAAGGGGACAAATCTATTGTTGTTCAGGCTTTTGAAGAAGTTGAAAAAGTTCAGATTAAAGATATTTCTGAGATACAAAACTTTACTCCGATATATGAACTTAAAGAATTTGATGTAAAGTCGCTTGCGGTGGTTCCGATTCATAACAACGCTCACGTTGTCGGCGTTATTGTTATAGAAAACTATAAAGAAAAGACAATAAAACGACCGTATATGAACCTTTTGGAAACAATCGGACGATTGTTCGGGACATCAATGCATTTACAAAAAGTTATTGAAAATACGGAATTTATGCTTGCGGATGAAGATATAACGCCGGAAGAGCTTCAACACATTCGTGCTGATTTGACGGCGCTTATCGGAGATTTGGGAACTCAACAGCAGGCATTCGTTGAAAAACTTGCTAAAGCGGTTGATGAAAAAGGACAGTACAAAGTTGCACATTCTCAAAAAACAGCAGACTTATCAAAGAAATTGTGCAAAAAGCTTGGTTTAAACGAAAAAACAACAGACCTTGTATACTATGCAGGATTGCTTCAAAACATAGGTAAAATAACACTTCCGGAATCGCTGTTTACAAACAAGGGCAAGCTTTCCAAAGAAGAATGGGAAAAACTTCAAAACCACCCGAATGTCGGTGTAAACCTGTTAATGAACATCAATTTCTTATCCGAAGTTATTCCGTATATTCACTATCACAAAGAACGCTGGGACGGTAAAGGTGAACCGGAAGGTTTAAAAGGCAATTCAATACCGTTTGGTTCAAGAATCATTGCAGTTGCGGATGCTTATACGGCAATGACTTCCGACCGTTCATACAGAGATGCAATGACAAGCGAAGAAGCGCTGAAAATAATTAAGGAAGAAGCCGGAGTTAAATGGGATCCGGATGTTGTTAATGTTTTGTTTGAAGTTGTTTAGTTTTAAACAGCTTTGAGCAAAGCCTCGTATGCGGCAGGTGAAATATTTCCCGCTTCCATGTCTTTTTTGATAACTTCAAGAGCCTCTTCTTCAGTAAGCTCCGGCTTATATGGACGCTTTTCTCTGAGGGCGGAATATTCATCCGCAAGATGAAGTATTTCCAGAGCAAGTGAAGGCTGATAATCTGCGTCAATTTGCGGATATCCGGTTCCTGCTGGATTTTGGTGATGATATTTTATCAGATTCAAAACTTCCGGAGAAATTCCTTCATTTTTTAAAAGTTCATATCCGAGAATCGGGTGCAGTTCCATTATTTTGCGCTCTTCTTCATTAAGCTTTCCGTTTTTGTTAAGAATTTTTTCCGGTATTAGGATTTTTCCGTAATCGTGCAAAAGTGCCGCTTGTTGTAAATCCTGCATACTTATTTGCTCTTTTGTCTCCGGAGGCAGGGCAGAATATATCTTTGCGGCGATTATTCTCGCATCTTTAAGATGTCCGTGCTGTAAATCTCTCAGCGATTTTATGTTTACCTTCAGAGGAATATTATTCTCCTTCATAATCCGGCAAATTTCAGGATTGGCACGGGCTTTCGCCTCAATCTCTTTTTCACTAAGCTCCTGCCGTTGAGGTTCGGCAATAAAGGTGTCCCCATAAATGCTGTAAGCATTAGAAACAGCCGCCTGACGAAAAGCGGGAACTTGTATATTAAAATTATGCAGTTGTATTTTTGGAATAAATGTCATGGATATCTTCACACTATATACTTAATTATAAAAAGTATTTTTTCCAAAAAAAATTGCTTTTAAATACAGGTAATTTTACAAATTGTTACAACGTGCATACAATGTAACAGATCAGCAGAATACATCAAAATATCTCTTTTGTTGTATAAGGCTCAAGCGTGGCTTGAAATTAGTGTTTTCTGTTTTTTGCTTACTTGCAGTTTTTATTTTTCTCTTTTGTCTAATCTTGCTGTACTTTTCTTTTTCTCTGTTTGCGAGGCAGAGAAAAAGAAAAGTACCAAAAGAAAAAGAGAACACGCGATTGAACGGTTAACCACTATGCCCTTACG